>CAYMHD010000001.1:0-23068 GCA_964390135.1 uncultured Gudongella sp.
TGATAATGGACTGATATCAAATTTACAGGGGGCGATTAAATTACAAAGAATATTGGTACCACACGCAGGTTCGGAGTAATCGGTGAAGGCATTGAATAAGGCCAAGGAGATTGGACTGCTTAATGACAGTGAAATACTTATCTTAACCATAGTAAACAGTCAACGGGACAATCCTTATATAATAGAACAGGATTATACTTCTGAGTTGAGCAAGAAAAACATAGAGAAGGGCAAGAAGATATTGGAGGAGTCTAGGAAACTATTGGAGGATTACCCTGGGAAGGTGGATACACTCCTTAGAAATGGGGAAGTGGCTGAAACAATCATTGATATTGCCGAGGATGAAAAATATGACCTTATTGTAATGGGAAGAAGAGGTACAAATGTTCAGGCCAGATCTTTGCTTGGAAGTGTATCCAACAAGGTTCTCAATTATGCAAACAAATCAGTATTGGTAGTTAAATAGGCAGCCCAAATGGGCTGCCTTCATCATGTGCTTATTTAATGTAGCTGTCAAAATATCCTTGAATGTAGATTATTGGCGTACCCTTGTCACCGCTTCCCGATGTAAGGTCAGAAAGGGATCCTATAAGGTCAGTAAGTCTTCTTGGTGTTGTACCCTGAGAAACCATTTCGCCAACAAGTGATTCGTCCTTGTTTCTGATATATTCTGAAATCGCCCTTTTAAGTGCATCTCCTTGAAGATGTCCAAAATCATTGTCTGCAAGATACTTAAGCTTGACCTCAGAGGGAGTGCCTTCAAGACCTTTTGTGTATGCTGGGGAAACCACAGGATCGGCCAATTCCCATATCTTTCCTACGGGATCCTTGAAAGCACCATCTCCATATATCATTACCTCGATGGTTTTACCTGTAAGTTCCTTGGTTTCCTTTGGTATCTTCTCAACAATTGGATGCCCATCCCTTGGGAAAAGCTTTATCCTATCCTCAGAGGATTTGTTTGATCCAAGAAGTCCATATTCCTGGTTGTAGCCATTTCCATCAAGAGGAACATTAAGAATGTCATCCAGTCCATAGATCTTTTGACCGCCGTATTTCTTCAGCAGACCCTTGGTCCTGAATCTCGTGTGAATATCACATGCTATTACATTCTTGGTATAATCAAGAATTGTAAGCGGATTATTTGAAAAGATTATCTCATAGTCAATTTCATATTCATCCATTATTGATTTGTAGTACTCAATATAGTCAACTCCAGTAAATGGATGGTTCACATAACCAAAGTAATCCCTGAATTGCTTTTCAGTCAATACATCCGTCCAAGGGTTAACTCCCTTAACATCCACAAGGTCCATGTCTACTAGATGGTTACCTACCTCGTCTGATGGGTAGCTTAGCATAAGATATATTTTTTTAGCTTTTTTTGCCAGACCCCGAAGAATCACTGCAAACCTGTTTCTGCTCAAAATAGGAAAGATTACACCAAATTCACTGTCTCCGAACTTCTTGACAACATCCTCTGCTATTGAGTCTATTGATGCATAGTTTCCCTGTGCTCTTGCCACTATGGACTCAGTAATAGTAACAATGTCCCTGTTCTGTATTTCGTAGCCCTCAGTTGATGCAGCATTTGTCACGGTATCAACCACAATTTTAGCTATGTCATCGCCTTCCTTTATAATGGGAGCCCTCAATCCTCTTACCACAGTACCTACCATTCTTTCCACAAAGCATCTCTCCTTTATTTCATGGGTTATTTATCACTTTACTTAAAGTATATTTTAATTTATGATATAAGTAAAATAAATAATAAATATACGGGCAATAAGGAGGAGTTATATGAAACTTGATCCCTATAGAATATTTAATCAGGTGGCATTGGAGAAAAGCTTATCTGGAGCAGCCAAAAAACTTTATATCAGCCAACCTGCAGTCAGCCAGATTATAACTCAGCTGGAGAATGACTTAAAGATTAGGCTATTTACAAGAACTCCAAAGGGTGTAGTATTGACAAAGGAAGGAGAATTGCTCTTTGAATATGTAAATGCTGGCATAAGTCTGATAGAGAAGGGTGAAAAAAGACTTGCGGACAGCAAGAATCTCTATGAAGGTGAACTGAGAATAGGAGTGGGGGATACCATTGCAAGATATTACCTGATTGATTATCTTGAGAGATTTAACAAGAACTATCCTCAGGTGAGACTCAAAATTATAAACAGAACCACAATGGAGCTGACTACCCTCCTGAAATCAGGAGAAATTGACATTGCAGTATTAAACCTTCCCATAGGGGATACAAGCCTCGAGATTATACCCACCTCAAAAATTCAGGATATTCTGGTGGCAGGGAAAGGATATTCACATCTTAAGAACAGGACCATCAAGCTTGAAGAATTGCAGAGCATCCCATTGATTATGCTGGATACCAGGTCAAAATCCAGAGAATATGTTGAGAATTTTCTTGGTTCACACGGTATAAGTATTTCTCCAGAAATTGAATTGGGATCGCATGATCTGCTTCTTGAATTGGCAAGGATAGGTCTGGGGATTGCCTTCGTTGTCAAGGAATACTCGGGCCTCTATATCGATAACGAAGATTTGTTCCAGATACGTACAAATGTTGAAGTTCCAGAAAGGAGCGTTGGAATTTGTCATCTTAAGGATGTTAGCATGTCTCCGGCAGCTGATAAATTTGTGGAGATACTTATTAGTTGAATATTTGGCCGAGATAGGAGCCATTAAATGTGTTTACATGGATGATATGGGTATAAGTAGCGAAAGGTTTACGATGGAGGCCTACATGGACAATAGGGACAAGATATCGAGTGATGAAACATCAAACAATTTAAAAGAGAGATTGGAATACTATTATGGTCTGAAGACCAGCATAAGACCTGGCTATGAAAGTCTAAGAATCATAATCATTTATGTTGTCATTGGATCGTTATGGATACTGTTTTCAGACAGGATTCTAATGTTTATTACCGGTGACATAGATCTGTATGGAAGGATGCAAACATACAAGGGATGGTTCTATGTCTTTTTTTCTGGCCTGGTATTCTATTTTATAGTGAAGAACAGACTGGACCTTTTCAAGGATGCTGCAGACGAACTTTACAGAGGCTATACGAAACTTGATATATCTCATAGGGAGCTTCAAGGGGCGAAGGATCAGCTACAGGAGAGGTTTGATCAACTTGAGTATTACAAGAATGCACTTGAGGAAAGCCAGATGAAATACGACTTGTCAATCCAGGGAGCCAACGATGGGGTTTGGAGCTGGGACATCAGAAACGACAATTACAATACATCAATTATGACAAAGAAAAATTTTGGTTATACCGCTGATGAGCAGAAATCTGTCGATACAATGGGAAAATGGCAAAGCTATGTACATCCTGACGATATTGCCAAAGGGAAGTATCGGCTTGAGGAATACATCAACAAGGGCAAGAACATATATGAGAACATATTCAGGATAAGGACTGCTTCCGGAGATTTTCGATGGATTTTGAGCAGAGGAAAAATTATCAGGGATGAGAATGGTGAACCCTTGCGATTGGCTGGCTCCCATACTGATTTAACAGAGCAGCTACTTTTAAAGGAGAATCTGCACCAGGAAAAGGAACTTGTTGAAAGCATATCCCAGGAGGCACCGATTGGAATTATGGTATGTGACCCTACGGGAGTGATTAAGAAAATAAACAAATATGGTGAAGAGATTTTTGGTTATGGAGAGAAAGAGATAATAGGTAGGAATGCATATGAAATATTTATAGACGAAAGAGAAAAAAGCTCACTTAATGAGCATCTGCAAAAGGTGTTTAGTGGAAATTCCATGAGTAATGTTGAAACAAAAATGACTACGAAATCAGGGAAAACGAAGACACTGCTGTGGAGCAACAGTTTTTTACACAAACTGGAGGGGAGTCTTGAGGGCTTGGTGTTTGTTGGAGTGGATATAAGCGAACGAAAGGAAATGGAGGAAAAACTGGAAAGATTGGCTTATTTTGATCCTCTCACCGATCTGTATAATAGGGAGAAATTCAGAGAGGATACGACTAACCTGATTGGCAACAATAAGAGCAAGAACAAGTTGTTTGGACTTGTATATCTTGATGTGGACAACTTCAAACTTGTAAATGATACAATGGGTCATGCGGCAGGAGATAAACTACTGAGACATATCGCTGATCTCATGATCCAGTCCATTGGCAAGGATGAAAGGGTCTATAGATTTGGTGGAGACGAGTTTGTGATGCTGGTACACGATGTGTCTGAAGAAATCTTGATTAAGAAAATTGACGTTTTAATGGATAGGATTAGAATTCCATGGCAGCATAGTGGCCAAACATTTCACATATCAGCTAGCGCTGGTGTTGCAATCTATCCTGAGCATGGAGAGGACTACGATCAACTGATGCAAAATGCGGATAGTGCACTGTCATTTGCCAAAGAAAAAGGTAAGAACACCTATGCTCTTTATGATAGTGAAATGCGTGAGAAAGCATGGAATCATATACAATTGAGCAATGATCTGAGAGAGGCACTCCTTCAAAATCAGTTTCAACTGAATTACCAACCTCAGGTCGAGCTTTCAAGCGGAAAAATTGTTGGAGTTGAAGCATTGATTAGATGGAATCATCCAGTGAGGGGGAGAGTTTCTCCAATGGAATTCATTCCATTTTCTGAAAAGACGGGGCAGATAGACAAGATAGAGGAGTGGGTAATTGACACTGCATGCAGACAGAGCAGGGATTGGCATCAGAAGGGCCTGGGGGAGCTTTCAATATCAATCAATATTTCCGGAGAGATGCTTGGAAGAGGAGAATGGATAGAGAAGATACAAAGATACATTTCAGATTGCAGAAGCTATGGCAAGATTGTATTTGAAATTACAGAAACTGCAATAATATCAGACTTGGAGGTTAGCCTTCAATCCTTGAGAATGATACATGATATGGGTATAAGGCTTGCTTTGGATGATTTTGGTACTGGCTTCTCATCCTTGACCTATCTTCAGAAGCTTCCTGTGGACATAATAAAACTGGACAAGGATTTCATATGGGAAATTGGATTGGATGAAGGGAAGGAGTTCATAATAAAGGCAGTGATTGACCTGGCACATAATTTGGGGATGAGTGTTGTTGCTGAGGGTGTAGAAACTGATGGACAGCTGGAATTTCTCAAGAATACTGGTTGTGATTATGCTCAGGGGTATCTATTTTATAAGGCAATGAGCGTCCAAGAAATAGATGAGCTATTCAAGGGAAATAATTGATATAAGATTGAAATGGAGGATGATTATGTCGGATAGTCTAGATTTGGTAGTATTAAGAACAATAGAGAATGAATTTGAGATGAATATGATAACTGCAATTCTTGAAGATAATGGAATTCCATTTATAGTAAAGAATAAGGGGTCTGGAAGCTATATGAGATTAATCACAGGAAGCTCTCCGTTTAGAACGGACATACTTGTATCAAGTGAAAGTTATGAGAAATCTATGGAGTTGATAACACCAATAATTGGTGATGAAACAGAATAAACCTTTGGGAGGGATTTACTTGATTGAGAGATTTGATTTCATTTTACCGACAAAAATAAGATATGGGGCAGGAGCTATCAATTTACTTGGAGAGGAACTTAAGAATAGCCAGGCTAAGAAAATTATGATAATAACGGATAGGGGAATAGTGAAAGCCGGATTGTTGAGCAAGCTTGAAGACATCCTTAATTATGAAAACCTTGACTACATAATTTTTGATGAGATTGAGGCGAATCCAAAGGATCATAACGTTGAGAAATGTGCAAGAATTGCCAGGGAGAATGATGTTGATATTTTTGTTGCCTTTGGTGGAGGTAGCCCCATTGATGCTGCAAAGGGCGCCGCTGTGATTGCAAGACAGGGCGGAAGGATTAAGGATTATCAAGGTAGAGATAAGATTGGGAAGGACTGCATGCCTTTAATAACAATACCCACAACAGCTGGAACAGGTAGCGAAGTCACCTTTTCGGCAGTGATAACGGATACAGAGAGAAATTTTAAATTTACTGTAAAGAGTCCATACATCGCTGCAAGAACAGCTCTTTTGGATCCAGAGCTTACCATCAGTGTGCCTCCTTTGATAACTGCATCCACAGGTATAGATGCATTAACACATGCAATAGAGGGATATACCGCCAATTGCACAGAACCCATAGCTGAAGCTATTGGTCTTTATGCGGTTGAGTATATAGCATCAAGTATATCAAGAGCAGTAAGCAAGGGGAATGATCTGGAGGCTAGAGATAGGATGATGATGGGCAGCCTGATGGGTGGATTATCGTTTAGCCATTCGGATGTTGCATCAGTACATTGCATGGCTGAAGCTTTGGGCAGTGTTTATGATGCTCCACATGGACTTTGTAATTCAATATTGCTGCCATATGTTATGGAATACAATCTTTCAGAATGCGAATACAAATATGCAAGAATTGCCAGAGCAATGGGAATAGATGACAATGATGACAAACGTGCAGCTCAAAAGGGGATAAAACATATCAAGAAACTATCGGAAGAAATAGGTCTGCCAGGATTAAGCTCTTTGGAAATTGATTCTGATGATTTTGAAATGCTTGCAGAGATGTCAGTAGAAAATGGTTCAAACTCAAGCAATCCAAGAAAAATGAACAAGGAAGCTTATACCGAACTGTTTATTAAAGCCTACGAGGACAGAAGATAGTGAATATGAGACTACTTAAAGTATTGATATGTTAAATTTCTGCATTAAAGGAGTTTGAATGATGTTTACAACTGAGCTTATTGTAGTATAATATTAAATATGAAGCCGAGGGAGAATAGTAGCTGTGTAATACTCTACAGAGAGTCGATGTTGGTGTGAATTCGACGGGAATAAGCAGTGAATGGGCTCCGGAGCATTGCCTGAAAAAGTAAGGCAAGGGAATCCCCCCTTACAGGGAACAAAGCTGGCAGAAATGCAAAAAGAGTGGCAACGCGGAAAACCCTTCGTCTCTTATATTTGGAGATGAGGGGTTATTATATTTTGGGAGGATGATTTTATATGGAAAAGAAAATTGTATTCAGTGGTGTGCAGCCTTCTGGTGCACTGACAATAGGAAATTACATTGGTGCCTTAAGAAATTTCACCGAGCTTCAGGATGAATATGATTGCAATTATTGTGTGGTTGACATGCACGCCATCACTATTCCCCAGGTACCAAAAAACCTTAGGAAGAACACATTGGATGTTTTGGCAATGTATATGGCTAGTGGGATAGATCCTGAAAAATCAACATTGTTCATTCAATCCCATGTCCCTGCCCATGCGGAGCTTTCATGGGTACTAAACACCATAACATACATGGGTCAGCTTAATAGGATGACACAGTTCAAGGAGAAATCAAAAAAATCTGATGAGAATCTCAATGCTGGATTGTTCACCTATCCAGTTCTCATGGCTGCAGATATATTGTTGTACCAGGCTGACTTTGTACCAGTGGGAGAAGACCAGAAACAGCATTTGGAGCTTGCAAGAGACCTTGCTGAAAGATTCAACAATAGATATAGTGATACATTTGCAGTGCCTGAACCACTCATAAAGGAATTTGGTGCAAGAATAATGAGCTTGCAGGATCCAACGGCCAAAATGAGCAAGTCTGACAGTGATACCAATGCCTATATATTGTTGCAGGACAGTAAGGATAAGATTGCAAGTAAGATTAAACGAGCAGTGACTGATTCAGTTGGAAGCGTAAATTATACAGACGATCAACCAGGAATAAAGAATCTTATTAATATACATTCAGTTCTGTCTGGTAAGAGTGTTGATGAAATAGTTCAATTGTATAGTGGCAAAGGCTATGGAGTATTTAAATCAGAGCTTGCAGAGGTTGTAATAGATGGTTTGGACCCAATCCAGACCAGGTATAGAGAATATCTGGACAATAAGGATTATCTCGAGAAGGTATATTCGGAGGGCGCCCAGAAGGCTGAAGCCAAAGCAAGAAAGACTTTGAGAAAAGTATACAAGAAAATTGGTTTCATACCTAGAGGCTAGATAAAAATTTCAAAAAACAAAGCAGAACTTCATTTTAGCATTTCAATATGAAAAGGTTCTGCTTTTCTTGTTTTTTGTAAGTGTATTTTTTATGATTTAAAATTTGATTTATGCAAATAATTTATATCAATAAAGCCTAAGAATTCAATAAACACAAACTTGTCAAACAAGAAATTTGGCATTTAATTATCTGAACATGAAACTTTGGCACACTACTTGCTTATATTAATGGCAACGTTATAAAGACGTACCATTTCCGGAAATGGAGAAGTCTTGCATTAGATTTGTAAGTGTTAATGATTAGTTACTAAAAATTTACTGGAGGTAATTTGAAATGATGGAAAAAACTAGAGAGTTTTTGGTTAAGATTGGCCTGCCAGATGGCGATGCATTTGATTGTCCGACCTCTGAGAAAAGGTTTCCAGGAGGAGCACACTTTGGTATTGAGGTACCAACGATAAACACAGCAGTAGCATGTAAAGCACTTATCGAGGAAGCTGAAAGACTAGGCGTACAGATCAACAGGGTAGACGAGACCTATGGTGCCTTCAGGCACACATTTGCTGAGCTTAAGGAATATGCTGCAATTTGCAAGGCACACGGAGCAGGTCTTAACATGTCAATTGGACCAAGAGCGGCTTATGATACAAGTGCCACCAGACTTAGCGAGCAGGGAAGAGTAATTGCATACAGGCTTAGAGGCCAGGAGCAGGTTGCAAGAGCCATTGAGGATGCAAAAAGGATTGCCGAAGCAGGAATAAGAGGACTACTTGTATATGATGAGGGACTTCTATGGGTACTTAATGAAGCAAGAAAAATGGGTGAACTACCAGCGGAAATGAAGTTCAAGAACTCTGCACACAACGGACAGGGAAATCCAGCAAGCTTCAAATTACTTCAAGATTTGGGTGCAGACTCAATAAATCCAGTAAGGGACCTTTCAATACCCATGCTGGCAGCGCTTAGACAGACAGTGGACGTTCCACTTGACCTACATACAGACAATCCACCAGGATCAGGAGGCTTCATCAGGGTTTACGAAGCTCCAGAAATGGTAAGATGCTGTGCACCGGTATATCTTAAGACAGGTAACTCATGCGTATCAGGTCATGGACAGCTCACTACGGCTTCAAATGGTATAGACATGGCAAGACAATCATCCATAGTTTTGGAAATGGTCAAGAAATACTATCCAGAGGCTATACAACTTAAGGCTGGAGAGGCTGAGCCACAAATAGCCGATTAACAGCATAGAAAAACAATTGTCTCTCCTGTTTGACTGAAGTCTTACAGGAGAGATAATTCTATTACGAAAGGAAGAGTTATATGAGAGAGGTCAATGTATCTGAAATAACAGATGTTGTAGAGAAGCTATGTATAGACTCAAACTACTACCTTCCCGAAGATGTAAAGAATGCCCTTGAAAAGGCTTTGGAAGGTGAGGAATCCCCATTGGGGAAGGAAATACTCCAGGACATCCTCAAAAACCAGGAAATTGCCAGAACAAAAAACGTTCCCATATGTCAGGACACGGGACTGGCAGTTCTTTTTCTCGACTTGGGACAGGATGTAAGACTCATTGGAGGGGATCTTAACGAGGCAATCAACGAAGGTGTCAGAAGGGGATATGAGAAGGGCTATCTTAGAAAATCAACAGTGGATGATCCCTTCATGGATAGAAAGAATTTGGGTGACAATACCCCTGCAATAATCCATACAAAGATTGTCCCTGGAGAAAAGGTCAAGATGATTTTGGCTCCAAAAGGTGGGGGAAGTGAGAACATGAGTGCCCTAGCAATGCTAAAGCCATCAGATGGGGTGGAGGGAATAAGGAAGTTTGTTCTGGATACAGTGGAAAAGGCAGGGTCCAACCCATGTCCACCAATAATTATAGGAGTGGGAATTGGTGGAACCATTGAAAAGACAACCCTAATAGCCAAACAATCCCTTCTTCGGAATTTGGGAGAGCACAATCCAAATCCAAGGATTGCCGAGCTTGAAAAGGAGCTGCTTCAGCAGGTTAATAACCTTGGGATAGGACCACAGGGCTTTGGTGGAAGAACCACTGCACTGGCAGTTCACATAGAGACCTTCCCAGCTCACATAGCAAGCATGCCAGTGGCCATAAATATCCAATGCCATGCAGCAAGGCACCTGGAAGCAACAATATAAATTGGAGGTAGTTGATATGTCTAAGAGAGTAAATACACCATTGACAGATGAAGCTGTCAAGGACCTGAAGGCCGGTGACAGGGTTCTGCTCAATGGGATAATATACACAGGAAGAGATGCTGCCCACAAAAGACTGGTGGAGATGATAGACAATGGGGAAAAGCTTCCCATGGAATTAAGGGACCAGACAATCTACTATGTTGGACCATGTCCTGCAAAGCCAGGACAGGCAATAGGCTCGGCAGGACCGACCACAAGTGGTAGGATGGATGCCTATACACCAAAGCTTATGGACCACGGATTGAGGGGAATGATAGGAAAGGGCCTTAGAAACCAGGCAGTTGTAGATTCCATCATAAAGCACACCGGGGTATATTTTGCTGCCATTGGGGGAGCTGGAGCACTCCTTGCTGAAGCCATCAAGGAGGCAGAGGTCATTGCATTTCCAGACCTTGGAGCAGAGGCGATATACAAGCTGAAGGTTGAGGATTTTCCAGTAACAGTGATAATAGACAGCCAAGGGAACGACCTGTACAAGATAGGGAAGGAACAATATAAAAAATAGGATGGTGTTGATAATGTCATTAAGAGATGATGCGCTAAAGCTACATAAGGACAACAAGGGCAAGCTCAATGTAGAGAGCAAGGTCAAAGTCAACGACAAGGAAAGCCTGAGCCTTGCATACACACCTGGAGTAGCTGAGCCCTGCAAGGAGATCTTCAAGGATAAGAACACAGTGTATGACTATACATCAAAGGGGAATATGGTTGCAGTTGTTTCAGATGGATCCGCAGTACTTGGGCTTGGAGATATTGGAGCAAGTGCCTCATTGCCTGTTATGGAAGGCAAAGCAGTGCTTTTCAAGGAATTTGGAGGAGTGGATGCGTTTCCAATTTGTGTCGAGACCAATGATCCAGATGAAATAGTGAATATTGTTACAATGATAGAGCCAGTGTTTGGAGGAATAAATCTGGAGGACATATCAGCACCAAGATGCTTTGAAATAGAGAACAAGCTTAAGGAAAAGCTTTCAATACCAGTATTTCACGACGATCAGCACGGGACTGCGATAATAGTTCTGGCAGGGCTCATGAATGCCCTGAGACTGACAGGAAAGAAAATGGAGGACCTTAAAATTGTGATAAACGGTGCAGGAGCAGCAGGCGTTGCAATAGCAAAGATAATCCTCAATGTAGGAGTAGGGGACATGCTCATGGTTGATAGGTCCGGTATAATCTACAAGGGTAGAGAGGAAGGAATGAACTGGGCCAAGGAGGAAATGTCAGAAATAACAAATAAGGAGCTTGAAAAGGGTAGTCTGGCCGATGCAATGAAGGAAGCGGACGTGTTCATAGGAGTTTCACAGGCAAATATACTGACAGAAGAAATGGTCAAGTCAATGAAGAAGGATCCAATAATATTTGCCATGGCAAATCCAGTTCCAGAAATTGATCCCGAACTAGCTAAAAAAGCGGGAGCAAGAGTTGTAGGAACGGGAAGATCAGACTATCCAAATCAGATCAACAACGTCTTGGCATTCCCGGGAGTATTTAGGGGAACCCTTGATGTCAGGGCATCAGATATAAATGAAGAAATGAAGGTAGCTGCAGCAAATGCCCTGGCAGGACTCATATCAGATGAGGAGCTAAAGGAAGACTATATAATCCCCATGCCGTTTGATAAGAGGGTAAGACCAGCTATAGCAGAGGCAGTGGCCAAGGCTGCAAGAGATACTGGAGTGGCAAGACTGTAGGGACGGATATGGCAAAGGGGGATGGAAAACTTGGATAAACCAATAATCTATGAGATGGAGACACTGAAGGAGTTTAGCATAGATATGCTGACAAAGGCAGGAATGAGTGTTCAAGACGCTGAAATCATAACCGACACACTACTCTTTGCCGAATTGAGGAACATAAAATCCCACGGAATAGTAAGACTTCCCACATACATCCAGAGGATGGAAAATGGAGTGGTCAATCAGAATGCGGAAATGAATTTCAAAAAAATGAAAGCTCCCGCCGTTGGAATGCTTGATGCTGACAATGGAATGGGACAGCTAGCAGGTTACAAGGCAATGCAGGAAGCCATCAACATAGCCCGAATATATGGAATAGGCATGGTAACAGTTAAGGATTCAAATCATTTTGGAGTGGCTTCCTACTTTTCAATGATGGCAGCAGAAAAAGATATGATTGGACTTGTAATGACCAATGCATCACCTGCAATTGCACCATTTGGAACAAAGACCCCCCTCCTGGGGACAAACCCCCTAACAGTGGCAGTGCCAGCCAAGGTTGGTAAACCAATAGTGCTGGATATGTCCATGTCCACAGTAGCCAGAGGGAAGATTAGGATTTCCGCAATGCAAAACAAGGAAATCCCAGCCGATTGGGGTTTGGATAAGGATGGAAATCCCACAACAGATCCCAACGAAGCGTTAGAGGGGAGTCTGGTTCCAATTGGTGGAGTCAAGGGCTCAGGACTGTCACTGATAGTAGATCTGATGACAGGACTCTTGACAAAGACCTGCATGACCGGGGAAGTCAAAAACATTACAGACATGAGCGGACCTTCCAAAACAAGCCATCTATTTATTGCAATTGACATTGAGAACTTTATGGATGTTGAAGAGTACAAAGAGGATGTTGACAAGACCATAGAGAAGATAAAATCATTGACACCAAAAGGAGATAACGACATCTACATGGCCGGGGAAATCGAGCAGAATG
Organism: uncultured Gudongella sp.; assembly: GCA_964390135.1. GTDB lineage: Bacteria > Bacillota > Clostridia > Tissierellales > Tissierellaceae > Gudongella. The sequence goes on from CAYMHD010000001.1 coordinate 12,928, forward strand.
TCATGGAGGAAAGAATATCCAATGGAGTTCCAGTCGATATTGAGGTAGTTGAGAAGCTAAATGAACTTGCTGATAGATATGGATCATCAAAGCTTTAGATTTATCGATCTGGGGAGATAGTTAACCAGATGTCAAAATAGAACAATAACTCATCATTATTTAAGAAATTGCTTTTCAAAATGAAATAACTTTCCCCATACAAAGTGGTAAATTATTAACAATTAAGCAAAACACAGGGAAATATAGAAAATATTTTTAGAAAATTATTGGCATCTAAATTGCATTATTAAATATTAGCTAAAGGTAAATTTATAAGGAGGTGCTTTTACAGTGAAATATGATATCTCTAAAGGTTCTATGGATAAAGCCGACCAGGTTTATTTTCAGAACATGACAGGAAAGCAGGTTAAGGAAAGACTCAAGGAAAACGATATTATAATTATACCAATAGGCAGTACGGAAGCCCATGGTAATGGGCAGTGCTTTGGTGAGGATACCTTCCTTGTCACCAGAATGGCAGAGACAATTGCGAAGAAAACAGGCTGCACGGTCTCACAGCCAATTTGGTTTGGATCTCATCCCTGGGCTCATATGGGAATGCCTGGGACCATTGTTATCCCGGAAGAGACCTTCACAAATTACTTGAGATGTATACTTGCGGGATTCTGGAATGCAGGCTTCAGAAAAATGATCCTGTTGAATGGTCATGGACAGGAGTATGTGATTCCAAATGCCATTCATCAATTTGGAAAGATATGGCAGGTTCCTGCTGTGATTACTTTTGTGAATTGGCCAACAGTAATACCAAATCACCTAAAAGACAAGGAGCATGGAGGTCCGTTTGAAACACCGTTTGCTCATGCGGATGAGGCTGAAGCCTCCTACTCTCTTGCACTATTTCCAGAGATGAACAGTATGGAAGATATGGAGGATACAGTCCCTAAAGGCAAGTTCCCAAAAGGATGGATTGATAAGGGTGGAGATGTCTACCAATCTCCAATTCCAGGACATGCTCAAATAGGAAATGGTGGCTTGGAGGTTAAAATGTATCCAGAAGCAGTAATTGGAAAACCATCACTTGCGGATGCTTCAAAAGCCATGGATGGGCTCGAGGCACTATTTGATTTTATGGTGGCATTACATGATGAGATAAGAAGAATCTATCCTGTGGGAGTATTACCTGATATTGAGACTTTCACAGAGAAGGATAAGGGATTGGTCGAAGATGTCATTAAAGGACCTTTGAATGGTGGTAAGAGTATTTATGCAATTCACCATCCAGTCTAGGACATAGTATACGAGGAGGCGATAAAATGACTGAGGTCAGTAAGGAATTCTGGCAAGTAATTCTAGATAGAAGAAGTATTAGAAAATATGAAGACAAATCTATTTCAGAAGAGGATATAAGATTGATAATGGAGAGTGCCAGACAGGCTCCTTCTGGAGAAAATGCACAACCATGGAGATTTATCATAGTCAAGGATCAGGAAAGCAAGGATTTTCTATCATATGTCGGAAAGGGAGGCAGTGGTAGAAGATTTACAGGTGAATATCTGAGTAAACACATGCAGACAAGGTTTGAAGCCCTTGAGGATGAAGAAAAGAAGAGAAAGGCATATAAGAAACTGACATCAGGCAATGTATCCGCATTTGTTAATCAGGCTTATATGGACATCCTGGTTCTTGGAAAGAAGGAAGTATGGGATGCACCATTTGATACTTCCGGAGCGATTGAAAACATGCTGCTTACAGTCACCAGTCTAGGGCTTGGTGCATGTTGGCTTGTAGCACCAACCATTGACATTCGCGATGAACTTAGAATGAAAAACTATTTTGAAATTCCAGAGGAATACAAGCTCTATGCGATCATTGCGGTAGGAGTGCCTGGTGAGGTCAAGAACCCGAGACCGAGGATACCTTTGAAAGAACTTGTATACAGTGAAAAGTTTGGAGAGGAGTATTACAAGGAATAAATCTATTGCATAGGGAGGTTTGAAAGTTGAGTGACATTGGAAAATTGAAAGATAAATTACTTTTTGAAACCCAGAAGGCATTTTATGACGAAAGAGGTAAGGGAGCCAGGTACAGAATGACTCTTGTAGGAGTTGAATATATTGAGAGTGAGCTGGGAGAAAAGGCTCATGATATTGAAGCTCTAGCTGAATGGATGAAGGAAAAAGGATTCTTTGAGGACATTGAAATAACCCAGGATGAATTTACCTTCAAGGCAACTGTAAAGAATTGTTGCCTCAAGGGAATAAGAGACAGCTTTGATGAAAGAGAAATGCAACCACTAAGCTGCCCTATTGGAAATATGTTTATGAATGCAATAGAAAGTGAAAATGGTTTGTCGCCGGAGCTTATGCCCATAGACATAGATGCCGAGTATTGCGGTTTGAATATGGCCAAATTTGGAAGCTCAGATGTAGTGGAAGATTAAAAAATATGTGGAAAGGGAGGGCTAGTGTTTAAAATTTGATGTACGTATGGTAAAACAAATTTAATTAGGGGGGAAGGTAATGAAAAAATTTAGATTTTTGTACCTAGTACTTACTCTGGTTCTTGCCATGTCATTGTTTTTGACAGGCTGCAGCACTCCTGCAGAGGAACCTGCTGAGGAACCGGCTGTTGAAGAGCCAGCAGAGGAGCCAGCAGAGGAGCCTGCTGAAGAACCTGAGCTTGCATACCCAGAGAGACCTATTAATGCTGTTGTAGGTTTTGGAGCAGGTGGACCTACAGATGTTATAGCCAGAGGAATTGTACCAATTATGCAAGAAAAGGTCGGTGAAGGTATAGCAATAACCAACACTCCAGGAGCAGCCAGCGCAACAGCAGCTTCAAACGTACTTAATACAACACCTGATGGATACACCTTGTTCTTTGGATCTGAGATAATGTCAGTATGGCAGACTATGGATACAATGGACATGCATCCAACAAGAGATTTTATTCCAATAAAGCTTGTTGCTGAAGCTACTCCAGTATTGGCAGTACCTCCGGATTCACCTTTCAATTCAGCAGAAGAGTTTATGGAGTATGCTATTGCCAATCCAGGTGAGCTTACAATTGGTACAGCAGGACCTGGAACAGTACCACACATAAGTGGTCTTCTTTGTGAACAATACCTTGGTGCGGAATTCACATTCGTTCCATTCCTAGGTGGAGGACCTGCAATAACAGCCGTTATGGGTGGTCAGGTAGATGGTACAATCGAAATGGTTCAATCCATGGTTGAAGCCCATAAAGGTGGAAATCTGAAGATTTTAGCTTCGTTCACAAATGAGCCCATTCCTGGTCTTGATGAGGTAGTTCCAATAGGTACAGTATATGATGAGCTTTCACCATATATACCTTATGGTCCTTATTTCGGATTGTTTGCAGCAAAGGGAACCCCTGAAGAGATAACTGATTATCTTCAAGTCAAAATGGAAGAATCCATGGCTGATCCTAGATGGGATGAGTACTGTGAGAATCTATACCTGACACAAATAGACTACAGCGGACAAGAAGCTATTGATTATCTTGAAGAATGGACCTCCAAAGCTGCATGGTTGCTTTATGATACAGGAGCAGCTGCTAAATCACCTGAAGAATTTGGAATTGAAAGACTAGACAAATAAGGGGATTGCAGCCCCTTGAAAAAGAGGGGCTGCATTTTATTTTAAAAGGTTTGATCAAATTTCGAGGATGATTGGGAGGTGTCAGTATGAGAAAACTGGGATGGCTTGACTTCGTGATATATCTATTTATAGGAGCCATCGGTGCATTTGTAATGATTAGTATAAAAACTTGGATGGACACAAGGGATATGGCACTATTCTCTACTACCTCACCTTTAATATTTCCATTTCTCATAGGATCAGCTTTACTGGTGTTTTTATTGCTTACTGTTCTAAGTGATATCCGTCAATCAAAGAACGTAGCTGCTCTAAATGAGAATGAGGAGGATGACAAGGATTTAACGGTAGATGTTGGCATGGCAGTTGTGTATTCTGTTGGCGTAATAGTTTATACCTTTGTAATAAGAAGGATTAGCTTTCTGCCAGGTACAATTCTTTTTCTTGTAATTGCAATGGCATTGATGAATTATGAGGAACTTAAAACAGGGAAAAGAATCGGTAAGGCCGCAATGGTATCATTTGTTGCCGTACCAGTATTATACTTTGTGTTCTATAAAATATTCAACGTGATGTTGCCATAGGAGGGAGGTCGAAAATATGATTGAATTTGAAGCAATTTACATCTTATATATCATTATTGGAAGTTTGGTCGGCCTTATTATGGGATCATTACCGGGATTGACTGTTACCATGACAATAGTTCTTGTAGTATCATTGACATTTGGATGGGAAATGATACCTGCACTAGCATTCATAATCGGTTCTTTTGCAGGTGGTGTCATTGGTGGTTCAATTTCTGCAATTGCACTTAATATTCCTGGAACAGCAGCAGCTGTTTCTACGACTTTCGATGGATATCCCATGAAAATGAGGGGAGAAGCTAATACAGCATTGGGGCTGTCACTATTCGTAAGTCTTATAGGTGGATTGTTTGGACTGGCCATGCTATCAATTGCTGGACCGGTCTTGGGAAGCATAGCTCTGAAATTTGGACCACAGGAGTATTTTCTTATAACAATGTGGGGAATAACCCTTGTTGCTGTTTTACGCCAAGGTAGAATGACTAAGGGATTGGTTGCTGCTTTTCTAGGCGTATTTATTGGAATGGTCGGAATGGATCCCATAACAGGCTTAATGAGATTTACGCTGGGAACAAAGGTACTTAGTGGGGGCGTCAATTACATAGCTTCCATTATAGGATTATTTGGAATGAAGGAGTTTCTTGTACAGCTTAAGAAGACAAAGTCATTCAAAATAGATGAATCCTACAAAATACGGGATCTATTTCCCAAAATGAGCATAATCAAGAAGGTCATACCAACCATGACCTGGTCAGCAGTGATTGGATGGGTCATTGGACTATTGCCTGGAACAGGTGGAGATATTGGCTCACTAGTTGCATACGGTGCAACAAAGGGTATTGTAAAAAAGCCTTCAAGACCCTTTGGGAAGGGGGCATATGAGGGAGTTGCAGCTCCAGAGACAGCTAATGATGCCGCAATAGGAGGAGCTCTGACCACCATGTTGACTCTTGGGATTCCAGGTGACTCTATTACAGCAGTAATAATAGGAGCATTCTATATGCATGGATTACTTCCAGGTCCAACATTCATGATCACTGAAAGGAAGTATTTCTATTATATTTTGATCTTCCTTGCGATAGGAACCTTGGTATCCTATGTTATTGGAATACTTGGTTCAAATCTAATGCTTAAGATTCTCAAGTTTCCAAAATGGGCACTGGTTCCCTTGATTTCATTATTGTGCATAATTGGTTCCTACGCATTGAACAACAACATAAACGACGTATTGATCATGGTTGCCTTTGGATTATTGGGATACATGTTTCAAAGAGCCAATTATCCAGTCTCACCGATTGTGCTTGGGATAATACTGGGTCCAATGATTGAAACCAATTTTAGACAAGCGCTTATAGGATCAAAGTCATTCGGTAATCTAATGGCATCATTTGTTAGCAGACCGATTTCACTTATTCTACTTGTGTTGATAATAGGTTCGTTTATACTTCAATCCTTTACTCTAAAATCTAATATTGCACCAGATGAGGATTAGATAGTGGGAAATATTCAAAACAAAGAGGGGATAACATGCTAAAAATACTTAGAGTTGATATGACAACAGGAAATATTGCAGCAGAGGAGAGGGAAGAATACCAATTTCTTGGTGGCAGGGCATTGAGTTCAAGAATCATATATGATGAAGTTGAACCTACATGTGAGCCTCTTGGCAAGAAGAACAAGCTGGTATTCGCAACTGGACTTTTGTCAGGTACGATTGCTTCCAGTGCAAGTAGACTCTCAATAGGAGGGAAGAGTCCCCTAACCAATGGGATAAAGGAAGCAAATAGCGGTGGTACAGCAGGCGCCAGATTTTCAAAGCTTGGTATTCAAGCAGTAGTTTTGGAAGGAAAAGCAAAAGATAATGATTGTTATGTTCTTATTTTAAGTAAAGACAAGTTTAAGCTGGAGAAAATGAGTAGCCTTAAGTACGAAGGAGCATATCGAACAAGCACGATGTTGAGGAAAGAATATGGAAGCAAAGCTGGAATAATTTGTGTCGGACCAGCTGGTGAAAGAGGATTGAGAGGAGCTGCGGTAGCAGTAATGGATCCTCATGGTGAACTGAAATTTGCAGCTAGAGGTGGATTGGGAGCTGTAATGGGTTCAAAGGGTTTGAAGGCCATAGTAATCGAAGACACAGACAATGAATTGGTGGAATATAAGGATAGGGATAAGTTTAATGAAATAGCTAAGAATTTCAACAAAAAATTGGCAAACGATCCAAAGACAAAGGATGTGTATCATAACTACGGGACAACAGGAATAGTTAAGGCAGTTAATAGTATGGGAGCATTGCCCACCAATGCCTTCAGATATGGTTCTAGTGAGCATGTAGACAATATCTGTGGAGAAAAGCTAAATGAAACCATATTATCCAGAGGTGGTGAAGGTAAACTGGCAGTATCCTGCATGGATGTGTGTGCTATAAGGTGCAGTACCGTTTACCCGGATGAAATGGGCAATAAGATAGTTTCAACGATGCAATATGAAAATATAGCTCTACTTGGTTCAAATCTGGGAATGGATAATCTTGACTCTGTTGCAAGACTCAATTATGAAATAAACGATTTGGGTCTGGACACCATTGAAACAGGTTGTGCAATTGGTGTAGCCCTTGATATGGGTTATGGGAAATTTGGCAATGAAGAAGATTGTATGGCTTTGATAAATGAAATCAAGAGGGACACTGTAATCGGTAGAATGCTGGGAAATGGTGCGAGAATAACTGGTCAGGTGCTTGGATCAGATAGGATTCCTGTAGGGAAAGGACAAGGATTCCCAGGATATGATCCAAGAGCGCTCAAAGGAAATGGCGTTACTTATGGCATGTCGACTATGGGAGGCGACCATACAGCAGGAAACTGCTTTGGTTCAAGAAATGCGGTGGATCCATTGGGTACGGAAAATCAGGGTGAGCTCTCGAAAAAGCTTCAGATTCAGATCGGTACTTTGGATTGCATAGGATTATGTATGTTTGCTAGAGGTCCTTTGTTTGCAGAGCCTAATGTTCTGGCAGATATTGTAAATTATAAAGCTGGTACTGATTTCGATGCAGAAACAATTTGGAGCATAGCAGAGGAGACAATAAAGCTGGAAAGAGAGTTTAATATAAAATCTGGAGTTAGTCCAGCCGAAGATAGACTCCCTGAGTTCCTATACGAAGAGAAGCTTGGACCAACCAATGCCACTTTTGATTTAACAACGGAAGAAATGGAGAAATCATTGATATAGATATTTGGGTGATTCTATGGTAATAGTCAAACTAAACCTAACTCTGATCAATCAGTCTGGCGATGACGAATTAAAAATTGAATTGAAAGAATCAGTAGCTTTTTATCGCATAGTTGAGATCGTTGGTATTGAGAAGGAGTCAGTGGGAATGGTAATAAAAAATGGAAGATGGGCTCCCTTGGATTGTACCGTGGAACCAAATGATAGGTTGGAAATTTTTCCTCATTTAGAGGGTGGTTAGTCAGCTTGTAAAATCCATATTATGAAAGGAGTAGAATAGTATGACAAAAGTTATAGTAAGAGAAAGCGAGATTGAAGGTACTGTTAAAACACCTCATCCAAGAGTATCTAAGGTACTGATAAGTGAATTCACAGTAGGAGCAACCAAGATTGCCATGGGTACCAATGTGACTGAACCAGGAAGTAGGATACCATTGCATAGACATGAAGGCTCTGAGGAAGCAATGTTTGTTATTGAGGGAACTGGGAAACTGATATGCGGAGATGAAGAGTTCGATTTGTATCCTGGAACTGCAATCTACTCACCACTTGGTGTGGATCATGAAATTGTCAATACAGGAAATACCCAATTCAAGATAGTATGGGCTTATGGGCCTCCTTTGGAGAGTCACTTGAAACCCAAGGAATAATAAAGTTCCAGCTAAGCCTGTGGGGAGCAAAAAGGAAACCCACAGGCTTTTATCTGAATATTTAAACAACAACCATTTATAAACTGATAAAAATAAGATATAATTAAGGTTGTATTTAGGTATTTCAATCTGGAATCGAGAGGTGGCACATCAATGTATGGCAAAATTGTAATCATATCACCTGATGAGAAATTCACACAGTATTCAAAGGATGTAGTGGAGCATTTAAATGAAGATATCGAGGTTATTGAAGGTTCTTTCAGCGTAGGACTTGGAAAAGCCAGGAAAGCTGAAAGAGATGGCGCGGGAATTATAATAAGTCGAGGCGGTACAGGTAAACTCATTAAGAATAATGTAAGTGTACCAGTTGTAAACATTGATTTTAGCAGCTATGATGTAATCAATTCCCTTTCGAAAGCTATGGACTATTCCCATGATATTGGAATTATAGGGTTTGAAGATCTTGCTGATGCTTATGAAAGCGTAAGAATAATTCTGGAAAAAACCTTTAAGGCCAGCATAAACGTTTGTACAATTACTTCAACAAGAGAAATTGAAGGTTGCATTAACTTGCTTTATAAAAAGGGTAGCAGAGTATTCATCGGAGGACATCAGGTGGTTGAATCAGTTGAATCAAAGAGACTTGATGCTGTTTTGATTGAAACAGGAAAGACTGCAATAATAGATGCTATAAAATACTCTCATAGGCTACTGGAGGTTCAAAAAATTGAGAAGGAAAAGGCAGCTATTCTAAAATCAATAATAGACTTTGCATATGATGGAATTCTTGGAATTGATCAAAAAGGCAAGGTAACAGTATTCAATCCTGTAATTCAAAAACTTACGGGGATATCCTATGATGATGCAATAGGTGAACCGGTTGATAATGTAGTTGAGAACAGCAGAATGACTAAGGTATTGAAATCTGGCGAATCAGAGCTGGGAGAAATTCAGAAGATAAAGGGAACTACCATAATAACCAACAGGGTACCAATAATTGTTGACAATAAAACAGTAGTGGCTACTTTTCAGGAAGTGGAAAAAATTCAGAAAATGGAAACTCATATCAGAACAAAGCTGCATGCCAAAGGTCACGTAGCAAAGACTAATTTTGATGACATAATTGGTAATAGTTCAGCAATAAGCAATTCAAAGGTAAAAGCAAAATTGTTTTCACAGGTAGAGAGTACAATTCTGATACAGGGTGAAACAGGAACCGGAAAGGAGCTATTCGCACAAAGCATACACAATGCAAGTGGGAGAAGAGACAAGCCTTTTGTTGCCGTAAACTGTGCCGCGTTGCCTGAAAATCTTTTGGAGAGTGAGCTTTTTGGATATGTTGAGGGAGCATTCACAGGTGCAAGAAAAGGTGGTAAGACAGGTCTTTTTGAGCTGGCACACGGTGGAACAATTTTCCTTGATGAAATAAGCGAAATGTCAATGAGCATACAGGCAAGATTCCTTAGGGTAATTCAGGAAAAAGAAGTGGTGAGACTAGGGGATGATAAGATAATACCTGTTGATATTAGAGTGATTGGAGCAACAAATAGAGATCTCTTAAAGCATGTCCAGGAGTTGAAGTTCAGAGAAGACCTATATTATAGACTATGTGTTCTTACCCTTGATATACCGCCATTGAGGATGAGAAAGGAAGACATTCATGATCTGGTCGACTATTTTCTGATGGAAAAAAGCAGGGAGTTGAACATTAAGACCAAGGGGATTGATCATGATGCAATGGCGAGACTATTGCTATATGATTGGCCAGGTAATATTAGACAATTGGAAAATCTTGTGGAAAGGTGTGTAGTCCTATCAAGAGATAAAGAGATATCTGTTGAAGTCATGGATGAAGCGATTTCTGGAATTCCTCAATTAGGTAGGTGAGAAGATCAGGAATATACAGAGCAAGAGAAGGCAAAAATGCGTAATGGTAAGGGCGGTGTATGGAGGATACCTCCGTGCTTAGATGGGTGCCAAAGGAAACCACTTCCAAGATGTACAGTTCTTGATACTGAGGATAAGCAATAAAGAGACATAAACAATATGACAATTAAAG
>CAYMHD010000001.1:23078-32568 GCA_964390135.1 uncultured Gudongella sp.
AAGATCATAAATATACAGAGCATGAGTATGACGGTAAAAAAGGAGTATTGAAACAAATTGAAAGGGATACAATAATGAATGTTCTGGAGGAGACTGGAGGCAATAAGACATTGGCTGCAGAAAAGCTGGGAATAAGTGTAACCACTTTGTGGAGAAAACTAAAATCCATGGAATAACTATATTAATGGAGCGGTTGACCAGGGGTATCAAATAAAGTAGAATATCTCTAAGGCATCATAAATGGCATATTTGTACAAGGAGAGAGAAAATGACATTACCAAACCTGATTACCGTATTTAGAATTATACTTATACCAGTATACTTGTTTCTGTTTTTCTCAGACATTGAAGATAAGGTTTTTATTCTGGGAATGATTTTTATGATAGCAGGTGTATCTGATGTGCTGGATGGATTCATAGCAAGAAGGTTTAATCTCATGAGCAAGCTGGGAGCAGCCCTGGATCCATTTGCGGACAAGATGATGAGCTTTACTGTATTGGTTACTTTCACCATGATTGGTTTAATTCCAGTTTGGATATTGATTCCAATGCTTTTAAAAGAAATAATCATGATAGGTGGAGGTTTAATTTTATATCTCAAGCATGGAAAGGCAGTCATACCATCCAACAAGTACGGGAAAATAGCAACCTTTTCCCTGTATGCTGCAATTCTTTCCATAGTATTGAATTTGAGTGTAACAATTTCAATGCTCCTACTATCCATTACAGTAACATTAAATCTTATAGCATTCTACAACTATCTGAAGATATTCAGAAAGCTATTGGATGATGAGAAAAACCCGTCATAAAGATTACTTCCAATCTCAATATTCCCAGAAATTTGTTTTATTAAGCTTTTATAAGGAGACTGTATCATTAAGCTTATATTTCTAATTATTCATTTTAAAATCTAATGGTATAGGGAAAGGAGATTGAGGTATGAAGAAGGCGTTGGAAGGAATTAGGGTTTTGGATTTCACACAGTATTTATCTGGTCCACATTGTACTTCCGTGTTATGTGAGTTGGGTGCCGAAGTAATTAAGGTGGAAAGACCTGGCACCGGTGAACCAGAAAGAAAAGCAGCACCGATGACTCCCTCAGGAGAATCATACCAATTCTTATCCTATAATAGAGGTAAGAAGGGTATTACTTTGAATTTAAAGAACCCAAGTGGCTTGGAGCTTGCAAAAAGATTGGTCGCTGATTGTGATATAATTGTAGAAAATTTTGCGCCTGGAGTCCTGGATAAACTGGGGTTGGGCTATGGAGAGGCAAGCAGGATAAATCCTGGTATTATTTTTGCATCCATTTCAGGCTTCGGTCAGACTGGACCAAGAAAAGACGAGGTTACTTATGACATGGTCGGTCAGGCTATGGGTGGATTGATGAGTGTAACAGGTTATAGGGATGGTGAGCCACTTAAGGTTGGAGTATCTCTGGCAGACTATATGGGAGGCTATAATGCTGTTATAGCAATACTTGCAGCACTTCATTACAGGAATATGACAGGAGAGGGTCAGCAGGTTGATATATCAATGCAGGATGGAATGTGGGCAATGGTATTCCCTGATAGGGCAAATTATTTCGATACTCTTGATGAGCCTAAGCGGATGGGCAATAAGCTTAGCAGCTCCTCACCATTTGGTTCATACAAGGCCATGGATGGGTATGTTGTCATTTGTACAATTACCGATGGTCAATGGGAAAATGTTCTAAGAGCAATGGACAGGGAAGATCTCCTTGAGGATGAAAGGTTTAGAACACGGGTCTTGAGAGCTCAGAATATGGAGGCTGTCGAAGAGGTGCTGGATAATTGGCTGAGGGATAAAACCGTAAAGGATGCTGTGGAACAGCTGCGGAGCTTCAAGGTACCTACATCAGAGGTGCCCACCTTTGGACAGGTGGCTAATGACCCTCAGATTAAGCATCGTGAAATGATAGTGGAGGTTGAGCAGCCATTATCCGGCAAAGTGAAGCTGTCTGGTTCTGTATATAAAATGTCCAAGACTCCCGGCAATAGGAAAATGAGGATATCTGAAATTGGAGAGTACAATGAATATGTTTATTCAGAGCTTTTGGGTCTAAATGAAGAGGAAATTGAAAAGCTAAAGACTGATGAGATCATCTAGAATAACAAGAAAGATGGTTATCGTGATCATTTAACATTTGACATAGCTTGAACCGTAAAGAAAACTACATTGACAAATTTCCCTTTTATAGCTATAATTGTGACTATATATTTTGTGATGAGAAAGAGGAGTAATCTGATTCTCTTAAAAGAGAATGGATTCATGGCTGGGAAATCCTAAGCAGGAATCAGATGAAGGTAGCTTTCGAACATTCAGGCCGAACTATCAGTAGGTTTGAACGGGATACCGTTATCTATGAATGAAGAGCCATGTTTAAACCATGGAATTAAGGTGGTACCGCGAACCCTTCGTCCTTATTTTAGGATGAGGGGTTTTTATAATTTTTGCCAGGGAGGGAAAAATATGAGAGAAAATTTACCAAAGAATTATGATCCAAAGGAGTTTGAAGATCGTTTATATGGTTTCTGGAATGATAATGGCTATTTCACTCCGGAAATTGATGAAAACAAAAAGCCATACACCATAATGATGCCGCCTCCAAATGTAACTGGAAGTCTTCATATGGGGCATGCACTTAACAACACAATCCAGGATATTCTTATCAGATGGAAGCGTATGGAAGGATATTCAGCTCTTTGGCTTCCAGGAACTGACCATGCAAGCATATCAACTGAAGCAAAGGTAGTTGAGAAAATCAAGTCTGAAGGAAGAAGCAAGGATGAACTTGGAAGAGAAGGTTTCCTGAAGGAAGCATGGGAATGGACCGACCTTTATGGCGGAACCATCAAGAATCAGTTGAAAAAGCTAGGAGTTTCCTGCGACTGGACAAGAGATAGGTTCACACTTGATGAAATGCTCAGCAATGCAGTTGAAGAGGTTTTTGTTAGACTCTATGACAAAGGTCTAATTTATAGGGGAGATAGAATAATCAATTGGTGTCCAAGCTGTCATACTGCAATCTCAGATGCTGAGGTGGACCATGAGGATTCTCATGGGCATCTATGGCATGTAAGCTATCCTGTTAAGGGTAGCGATGAGACCATTACCATAGCTACTACCAGACCTGAAACAATATTGGGAGACCTTGCAGTCGCTGTACATCCAGATGATGAAAGGTATACCCACTTGGTTGGAAAGACTGTGGTTTTACCTTTGGTTGGCAGAGAGATACCTATAATAGCAGATAATTATGTTGAAATGGAGTTTGGAACAGGTGCATTGAAAATAACACCTTCCCATGACCCCAATGACTTTGAGGTTGGTGCCAGGCACGGACTTGGTCAGTGTGTAGTTATTGATGAAGACGGGTACATCAATGAAAACGGGGGAGATTTCAAGGGCCTTGAAAGGTTTGAAGCAAGAAAGGCTATTGCTGAGAAGCTTAAGGAAGAGGGATTCCTTAAAGAGGTTAAGGACCACGAGAATGCAGTAGGACACTGTGAAAGATGCAAGACTGTTATAGAGCCAATAATCTCAAAACAATGGTTTGTTAAGATGGAGCCACTGGCTAGGCCTTCCCTGGAGGCATACTACAATGGTGAAATAAACTTTGTTCCAGAAAGATTTGGCAAGGTATATGTGCACTGGCTTGAGAATATAAAGGACTGGTGTATTTCAAGACAGCTTTGGTGGGGACATAGATTGCCAGTTTACTATTGTGACGACTGTGGTGAGATTATTGTATCAAGAGAGGATGTAAAGAGTTGTAGCAAGTGTAAAAGCACCAATATAAGACAGGAAACAGATACTCTGGATACTTGGTTTTCATCGGCACTTTGGCCATTTTCAACCCTAGGATGGCCTGAAGATACTGAAGACCTTAAATATTTCTTCCCGACGGATGTTCTAGTGACCGGGTACGACATAATTTTCTTCTGGGTTATCCGAATGATTTTCTCAAGTCTTGAACAAATGGGAGAGCTTCCCTTCAAGGATGTCTTCCTTACCGGGCTTGTAAGGGATTCAGAGGGAAGGAAAATGAGCAAGTCTCTTGGAAACGGCATCGATCCACTTGAAATCATAGATGAATATGGAGCAGACGCCCTAAGGTTCACTCTTATTACTGGGAACACTCCAGGCAATGATATGAGATTTATCATTGATAAGGTAGAGGCCAATAGGAACTTTGCAAACAAGCTTTGGAATGCAACAAGATTTGTGTTGATGAATCTTGATGAGGATATGGAAAAGCCAACCCTTGAAGGTAAGGATCTTCAGGTTGAGGACAAATGGATATTGACCAGACTCCATACTATTATAGGCGAGATCAAAGACAATATGGATAAGTATGAAATTGGCCTTGCAGGACAAAGGATATATGATTTCATTTGGGAAGACTACTGTGACTGGTATATTGAAATGGTTAAGTCCAGATTGTATGGGGATGACAAGGAATCCTCCAAAACAGCACAGAATGTACTGGTTGTTGTTTTAATGGAAACCCTTAAGCTGCTTCACCCATTTATGCCATTCATAACTGAAGAAATATGGCAGCATCTACCAGGAAGCAGCGAAGCATTGATTGTTGAATCCTGGCCTGTGGCTGATGCAGATTTGGTCTTCCAGAAGGAGAAGGAGGATATTGAGTTCATAAAAACTGCCATCAAGGGTATTCGTAATGCAAGGGCGGAAATGAACATCGTACCGTCAAGAAAATCCAAATTGATATTTGTTCTTGAGAATGACTCCTTGAAGCCGATTATTGAGGATTCAAAGGTCAAGTTCATGACTCTCGCAAGTGCAGAGGATATAGTATTTGAAGAAGACAAGAGAAATCTGGGAGATGACAATATATCAGTTGTTCTTGATGGATGTGAGGTTTATTTGCCATTAAGCGATTTGATTGATTTTGATAAGGAAATCGAAAGACTCCAAAGAGAGAAATCCAAGCTTGAAGATGAGATAAAAAGAGTTAAATCAAAGCTTTCAAATGAGGGCTTTGTATCAAAGGCTCCTGCAAAGATTGTAGAGGAAGAAAAGGAGAAACAGATCAAGTACTCACAGATGCTGGAGAATGTCCTTGAAAGACTGGAATCACTTAAGAGATAGCAGGAGGAACATATGAACTACGAAGAGGCTCTTGCCTATATTAATGACAAGGAAAAATATGGTTCAAGACTAGGTCTTGATTCCATCAGAACATTGCTGGGTCACCTTGGTGACCCACATGTTGGCATGAAATATATCCACGTTGGTGGTACAAACGGTAAAGGCTCCACATCGGCTTACCTGGCAAAGTGTTTGGAGGAAGCTGGCTATAGAGCTGGTCTATATACATCCCCCTACCTTGAAAGGTTCACTGAGAGGATCCAGATTAACGGTGAGGACATCCCAGAAGATGTTTTGGGGGAGATAACCTCTGATGTAAAGAAAGCTGCTGACAGGATGGTTCAGGACGGGATGGAGCATCCTACTACATTTGAACTTGTTACAGCAGTCGGATTTGAATATTTTAATAGGAGCAAGGTAGATTATGTAATACTGGAGGTTGGTCTAGGAGGTAGGTTTGATAGCACCAATGTAATCAAATCATCTGTTGCCTCAGTAATTACAACGATTGACTATGACCATACTGATGTATTGGGTAAAACTCTTGCTGAGATAGCTTACCAGAAAGCCGGCATAATTAAAGAAAATGGGCTGGTGGTTTCATATCCTCAGGAGATTGAAGCTGAGATGGTTTTAGGGGAAGTTGCATATGAAAAGGGTGCTGATTTTGTGAAATTACCTCATGAGAACATAAGGATTATAACCAGCACCTATCAAGGCAGTGCTTTCGATTTCACTTACAAGGGGGCTGCATATGAAAATCTTAAGATCTCAATGCTTGGAGATTATCAGATTACTAATGCGGCCTTGGCTGTCACCACTCTATTGGAATTAAGAGATAGGGGGATTCTGAAATTCACAGAAGCTCAGTTGAGAAGCGGTCTTCTAAAAACGAAGTGGAAGGGAAGGCTTGAGGTTCTTTCAAAGAATCCAATCTTTTTAATTGACGGCGCTCATAATCTGCAAGGAATAACCCTCTTGGCTGAAGCCGTGAAAATGTTCCCCTACAATAGACTGATTCTGGGAATGAGCGTTCTAAAGGATAAGGATTACACACATATGATTGAGAAACTTGTCCCTTTGGCTGACGAGGTCGTGGTCACTGAAGTAAATATGCCTAGAAAGCTACCAGCAGAGCTGCTAGGGGAAGAGGTAAGAAAAATTACCCCAAATGTACACGTTGAGCATACAATCGAAGGAGCCGTACGGAAATCCATAGATCTTGCCCATAAGGATGATATGATTTTATTTGGAGGATCCCTCTATATGATTGGGGAGGTAAGATCTCATGCAATAAACCTACTAGCTAATTAGTAGGTTTATTGTCTATGAATAGTTCGATTATTGATTTGTAATAGTAATCAGGAGATTTTTTCCACTTATCCATAAGAATTGCAGCCTGTTCTTGATTTGGTACGCTTAGATACATGCTAAAGACTGTTTCTTCCATCTCGATAAGCTTTAGATTAACATTGATCTCCCCATTGTCTCTGGGATATGATGTTGCTTCAGTTTGTATGGGGATGGGATTGCCAGAGGAATTTAAGTTAAAGACTTTGTGGACCTGGGAAATCATTGAATCCGTAATTTTTGATTTAAAGTAGTCCAAAGTTTCCGAGCCGCCTTTTTCTAGGACCAGTTCCGGATTACTTTCATCATTGTCTAGACTTATGAATCCTCCAGATGTAAGCTCGGAGAGATATTGTTGAATTATGAAGAAATTCATATCGAAATCATCTATCAGAATCTCAGAAAGCTTTTCCCTGGTAAGGGATTTAGGTGATACCTCTAGAATATACAATAAAAGTAGCTTCTGTTTTGCAACGTCTTCAGTATTGTTTTGAAACATATCTACACCCCTTTAATAATGAGATTAATTGATTATACCATAAAAAAATATGCAGATGAATAGTCTGTACAGCTCAAGGTACAGTAACCAGACATTTATCCAAAATGAATACCTGACATGAGTCAGGATTATGGGTCATGGGTATAAGGCATTACAAGGGTATAGAGAGTTTATATAGTGCAAAGGAATGATTATTATGTATACACAGTTGCTAATAGGAGCAATTATATTTATAATAGTTGTAAGTCTTCAATTGACTTTGAATTTAATTTTGAAGGAATTAAGGGAATTGAAGGATATATTAAGAAACAAATATAAATAGGAAGGAGAAAATAGCTTGATAGATAATAAGAAAGAAAAAATTCTGATTTCAAGAGAAGAGATTGATATTAGAGTCAAGGAAATGGGAAAGGAATTAAGCAAGCAATACAAGGATAGAGACCTTGTGATTGTATCCCTACTGAGGGGAAGCTTCATCTTTACCGCTGACCTTGCAAGAGAATTGAGTATTCCTGTGGAAATTGACTTCATGACCACAGCAAGCTATGGGAATGAAGAGGTATCATCAGGGGTTGTAAAGATTCTACAGGACGTGAGAGGTAGTCTTAAGGGCAAGGATGTACTGATAGTTGATGATATAATTGATACGGGTCACACTCTTAAGAAGGTTATTGAGCATCTTGAAGAGAAGGAGCCTGATTCAATCAAGGTTTGTGTGATGCTTGACAAACCAAGTAGAAGGCAGGTGGAATTGGAGCCTGATTATGTAGGATATGAGATTCCTGATGTTTTTATAGTGGGATATGGCTTAAATTATGGGGATTATTTCAGAAACATCCCTTATATATTTACATTTGAGTAATGATGATTTCACCTACAGGAGACTGTAGGTGTATTTAATGGACCTTTACTTCCAAAGGATGGGTGAGAATTTATGAGGGCAAGGAGCTTACCAACAATAAATGAAGTGAATATTCTTTTCCTGGTGCTGGGCCTTGTATTGTTGATATTTGGATCCATGGTACAGCAAAGAGACCTCTATATTGGAGTTCTCATCACTGAGTATATCTTCATTTTGGTACCGAATCTGATTTACTTGAAAGCAAGGGGTTATTCATTAAGAAAAGTACTTGGCTTAAATCCAATAACAGTAAGACAAATTATTCAAATATTTTTCATAATGATTTTTGCTTATCCAATGGCAGTATTTCTAAACTATATTGTACTGATAATGGTGAATTCCGTGAGTCCTGCAATGCCAATAGGAGTTCCAGTACCAACAAATCTAGCGGATTATCTTATTGGACTAATAGTGATCGCAGTCACTCCTGGAATATGTGAAGAGGTTATGTTTAGGGGCACAATGCAAAGTGCATATACCAGAATGGGAGAAAAACAGGCAATTCTCATATCGGCATTACTCTTTGGGATGTTCCATTTCAATCTACTTAATTTGCTGGGACCACTTTTTTTAGGAATTGTGCTTGGCATAATAAGATATAAGACAAATAGCTTGTACGGTTCCATATTGGGTCATACCATAAACAATGGAATTGCTTTGACCTTGGGTTTTCTTCTTACAGGATTGACTGAGAATATCCAGGAAATTACTGAGCAGGCTCCATTGGTACCTGAAGGACTTCAATTGATAATTACCTTGGTGATGCTGGGTAGTTGGGCCTTGTTTTCTTTTGTTGTATTGTATCTACTCTTAAAAAGTCTTCCCGGTGTAAAGGATAAAACAGTAATTGATAACTTAATTGATATGGAAGAACCTATTATGGATCTTGGAAAACCAGAAATGGAAAGCTATAAGATTTCATGGGCACCAATTATTGTTATAGCAGGGATTTTTGTATTCCTGAACTACAGATACTTTTTCCTCATATGAGAAGGATGTGAAATATCATGAACAGCTACGGCGAATTTGCAATGTTATATGATGAGTTAATGGATGATTTTGATTATGCAGCCTGGGGCGAATACATTCAGGAAATATTGAAGAATAATGGAGTTGGCAAAACGTCAATACTTGAAATGGCATGTGGTACTGGAAATTTATCGGAGCAATTACTAAAAAAAGGGTTTTTCGTAGATGCCTTTGATTTGTCACATGAAATGCTTGCAATTGCAAACAACAAATTATCAAATTTCAAGAATAAAAGACTTTTCAAAATGGATATGGAAGAATTCAAGATGGACAGGACGTATGGGGCCATTATTTCTGCATGTGACAGCATAAATTATCTATTGGAGGAGACTTCACTCATGAAGACCTTCTATAGAGTATATGAACATCTGGAAAATGGCGGAATATTTATCTTCGACATCAATTCTGAGTATAAGTTGAAAGAGATATTGGGTAACAATATATTCATTGAGGACAGAGATGATGTTTTCTATACTTGGGAAAACCATTATAATGAGGATACAGGAATATGTGACTTCTACCTGACATTTTTTCAGTCAAAAAATGGAACATATAAATGTAGCCTGAATGCAA
>CAYMHD010000001.1:32578-48310 GCA_964390135.1 uncultured Gudongella sp.
GTGATTATAGAAGGTTTGATGAGCACCACAGAGAAAAGGCTTATAGTGTTGAGACGATAAATAGACTGCTTAAGGAAGCTGGTTTTACTGAAATACTTGTATATGAGGCATTTGGTTTTAAAGGCATAAAAGATGATAGTGAACGAATTAACTTTGTTGCGAAGAAATAGGATTAAGGGTGATTTTATGAAGGACTATATGATTAGAGGTATGGACAGAGAGGGAAGACTTAGAGCTTTTGTTGCAAGGACAACTGAGACTGTGGATGAGGCAAGAAAGATTCACAACACATCAGCCACTGCCACTGCAGCATTAGGTAGATTGTTGACGGCTGGAGTCATGATGGGTGCCACAATGAAAAACGAAACGGACCTGTTGACACTGAAGGTGTCAGGAGATGGACCAGTGGGAACCATTACAGCTGTTGCCAACAATAGGGGTGAGGTTAAGGGATTGATTGACAACCCAGGGGCAGATGCACCATCAACCTCCTCAGGAAAGCTGGATGTAGGTGCAATAGTGGGGAAAGAAGGTACTTTTGTTTCAATAACGGATGTTGGTATGAGAGACCCCTATGTCGGTCAGACCAGCCTTGTAACAGGAGAGATAGGAGACGACATAGCAAATTTCTACAGTGAATCAGAGCAGATTCCAACTGCCGTAGGTCTAGGTGTATTGGTCGACAGGGATCTTTCCTGCAAGGCGGCTGGAGGCTTCATCATTCAGTTGCTACCATTCATTACAGATGAGGAGATAGCAATGATTGAGTCATCTTTGAAAAAGGCGAGACCACTTTCCACAATGATCGATGAAGGCTACACCCCTGAGGAAATAATGGACGAATTGCTGTCTGAATTCAATATGGAGACAACAGAACGGGTGGACGTAAGCTATACATGTGACTGCTCATCGGAAAAGGTAGAAAAGGTCCTGATCAGTCTTGGTGAAATGGAGATCAAGGATATAATTGAAGAGGACGGAGAAAGTGAAGTGGTCTGTCATTTTTGCAATACAAAGTATCATTTTCACAAGGATGACCTTGAGAAAATCCTGTTGACAATCAAGAATAAATAATGTATACTAGCTATTGTGACATCGGCCAGAAATGGTGCGATTACTTGCCCAGATAGCTCAGTCGGTAGAGCAGTGGACTGAAAATCCACGTGTCGCTGGTTCGATTCCGGCTCTGGGCACCACAATGGTTTTGTGATAGAATAATGTTATGCGGGAGTGGCTCAGTGGTAGAGCATCGCCTTGCCAAGGCGAGGGTCGCGAGTTCGAATCTCGTCTTCCGCTCCATAAATATGGCGGCATAGCCAAGTGGTAAGGCAGAGGTCTGCAACACCTTCACCCCCAGTTCAAATCTGGGTGTCGCCTCCAGAATGAAATCCTTCTGTTAATTCAGAAGGATTTTTTTAGAATATTTTAATATTAGGGAATGGTATGAGATGAAGAATCCTTATGTACCAAATAAAAAGATAGATATAGCCATAATAAATAAAGATGCCTCTTCTGAAATCTTTCAGGCTATTGAAAGTATGGGAATCAGAACCATACCAACAATTGAGGCCCCCTGCCTGCAAGGATCTGTTGCTAATCATCCTGATATGGTTCTTTCGCCCTTGCCTGACGGCTCCGTTGTTGCAGCACCAGAAGTATGGGAGTACTACTATAATAAACTTGAGAATTATGGAATTAAAGTCATAAAGGGTGGGACTGATTTGGAGGGAAGGTATCCAAAGGATGTTCCTTATAATGTAACATACTTGAAGGATACCCTTATACATAGGCTGGATGTAACCGATGGAGTAATTCTGGATTTCGCAGAAAAACTAAATCTAAAAAGGCTTAACATAAGACAGGGCTATTCGAAATGCTCTCTGGTAATTGTGGATGAGAGAAGTGGAATAACCTCTGACTCGGGAATCTTTAAAGCACTTTCTGAAGAGGGCTTTGACATACTCCTCATACAACCAGGAAATATAAGGCTACCAGGCTTTAAGTATGGATTTATTGGAGGCGCTACAGGATTGATATCCCAAGATAAAATGGTTGTAACAGGTAATCTGGATCTTCATCCTGACAAATGCAAAATTGAAGAATTTCTAACCGAAAAGGGAATAAGTTTGATATACCTTACCCAAGAACCTGCGATTGATATAGGAACAATAATCGGACTTTGTTCTAGAATTGAATAGTTACATCAAT
The DNA here is from genome assembly GCA_964390135.1 of uncultured Gudongella sp. Lineage (GTDB taxonomy): Bacteria > Bacillota > Clostridia > Tissierellales > Tissierellaceae > Gudongella. The sequence goes on from CAYMHD010000001.1 coordinate 34,787, forward strand.
AAGGTAGCTTTTAAAAGTTTGGAATTAGTGGTATCATAAAACATATATACAATATCAGGGAGGTAAAATATGGGAAATGATATAGTAAAACCATCAATACTGCCTGGATTTATGGAATTGAATCCTGGTGACCAGATTTTGTTTAACAGAATGATGGATACAATCAGGAGAAACTATGAAAAATTTGGTTTTTTACCTATTGATACACCAGTAATCGAGAAATCCGAGGTGCTATTGGCAAAGGGTGGAGGAGAAACGGAAAAGCAGATCTACAAGGTAGTAAAGGGAAGTACAGACATGTCAATGAGATTTGACTTAACAGTACCATTGGCCAGATATGTTGCCCAGCATTACTCTGAGCTAAACTTTCCTTATAGAAGATATCATATTGGGAAGGTATACAGGGGAGAAAGAAATCAAAAAGGACGTTTCAGAGAATTCTATCAGGCGGACATAGACATAATTGGAAATGGAAAGCTGGATATAATAAATGATGCGGAGATACCAAGTGTAATCTATTCAACCTTCAAGGATCTGGGTTTTGAAGAATTTACCATAAAATTAAACAATAGAAAGATCCTGTCTGGATTCTTCAACTCAATTGGCATAGAGGATGCACATGTGGTTCTACGGGCAGTGGACAAGCTGGAAAAGATAGGCATGAAAAAGGTAGAAGAAGAGCTGGAAGAAAACGGATTGTCACAAGACCAGATAGCCAGCATAAAGAGATTTGTATCAATAGACGGAAACAACGATGAAATAATTGCCTCATTAACTGAGATGAACATTGAAAACAATCTGTTTAAGGAAGGTCTCGAGGAAATTGCTACAGTGGTAAAATATTTAAGGCTATTTGGAGTTCCAGAAACCAATTTCGCAATCGATCTTACCATTGCAAGAGGTTTGGATTACTATACCGGAACAGTGTATGAAACATTGCTTGATGAGTACCCATCAATTGGAAGCGTGTGCTCAGGTGGAAGATATGACAATCTGGCTACCTACTACACCAAACAAAAGCTGCCAGGTGTTGGAATATCAATTGGACTTACCAGATTGTTCTATCAACTAATGGAAGCTGGGATAATCAATACCCAGGAGAATTCACTTACAAAGGTTCTTGTGATCCCAATGGAGGGATACATGGATGAATCAATAAAGCTGGCTGCTGCATTGAGAAAGGATGATATTTTCACCCAGATATATTTGGAAGAGACCAAACTGGGAAAGAAATTCAATTATGCAGACAAGATGGGGATACCATTTGTTATTGTTATAGGTGAGGAAGAGAAGAAAAGTGGTGAATATACACTGAGGGACATGAAGTCTGGAGAACAGATCAAGTATGACCTGAATACCTTGATTGAAGTTTTAAAGTAAGATGATTGTGGTATATACAATAATAGCTTGACAATAGTGGACAGAATTGTTAAAATTTATCTAATTAAAAATCAAAGGTGTCGATGGGAAGAGTAGGTTGATTATAATTGTCAGAGAGAGGGAACCCAGGCTTAGAGTTCTCTTCAAGGATATTGACCAAAAACCACCCCGGAGCCGTACCTGAAAGGGTAGCCGCCATAAGGCGTTATTTGAAATGAGTATAAATTAGGGTGGAACCGCGGTCTTTCGTCCCTACAGAAATGTAGGTATGAAGGGCCTTATTTTTTTAAGGAGGGAAAAATATGATTAAAATTACTTTACCTGATGGTTCAGTGAGAGAGTACGAAGATGGTGTGAAGGTTTTCGATGTAACATCGGATATTTCAGAAGGATTGGCAAGGGTTGCCATGGGAGCGGTAGTAAATGGAAAGATAATGGGAATGCAGGAAAAAATAATGGAGGACTCAGATTTTAGGGTAGTAAAATTTGAGGATCCTGAAGGAAAGAAGATATTCTGGCACACTTCTGCCCACATTATGGCTCATGCTGTTCAGAATCTGTTCCCCGATGTGAAGTTTGCCATTGGACCAGCTATTGAAAATGGTTTCTATTATGACTTTGACACAGAGCACAGATTCACTCCAGAGGATCTGGAGAGGATTGAAGAGGAAATGAAGCGTGTTGCCAAGGAGGGTCATGTGCTTGAGAGATTTGAGATGCCAAGAAATGAGGCATTGGAATTTTTCAAGGAGAGAGGGGAAGAGTACAAGGTTGACCTTATAGAAAATCTACCAGAGGATGAAATAATCTCCTTCTACAAGCTGGGAGAGTTTACAGACCTATGTGCAGGACCTCACCTGTATGATACCAAGAAAGTAAAGGCAATAAAGCTTATGAGTATCGCTGGTGCATATTGGCGAGGTGACGAAAACAATAAGATGCTTCAAAGAATCTACGGAACAACCTATGAGAAAAAGAAGGATCTTGAAGAATACCTCAACAGACTTGAAGAGGCGAAAAAGAGGGATCACAGAAAGCTAGGAAGGGAACTGGATCTTTTCAGCATGCAGGAGGAAGGGCCAGGATTTCCATTCTTCCATCCAAAGGGAATGGTGATAAGAAATATTCTTGAAAACTTCTGGAGGGATGAGCATACCAAGCGAGGCTATGGGGAAATCAAAACTCCACTAATCCTTAATGAGCAGCTATGGCATCAATCTGGCCACTGGGATCACTACAAGGAAAACATGTATTTCACTTCAATTGATGAAGGTGCCTATGCAATAAAACCTATGAATTGTCCAGGATCAATACTTGTTTACAAGTCAAAAATGTACAGCTATAGAGACCTACCCCTTAGATGGGGAGAGCTGGGGCTAGTTCATCGTCATGAGCTATCAGGAGCTCTTCATGGTCTCATGAGGGTAAGGAGCTTCACTCAGGATGATGCACATCTATATATGCTTCCATCTCAGGTTAAGGATGAACTGAAGAAGACAATTGATCTTGCAGATTATATCTATGATGTTTTTGGTTTCAAGTACAACATCGAGCTTTCAACCAGACCAGAGAATTCAATGGGAACTGAGGAGCAATGGAATCTTGCTACTGAAAGCCTAAGGGAAGCATTGGAGGAGAAGGAAATACCATTTAAGATAAATGAAGGTGATGGAGCATTCTATGGTCCGAAGATAGATTTCCATCTCGAAGATGCAATTGGCAGGACATGGCAGTGTGGTACAATACAGCTGGACTTCCAGATGCCAGAAAGATTTGACCTGACATATGTTGACCAAGACAATGAGAAGAAGAGACCTGTAATGGTCCATAGAACAATACTTGGAAGCATGGAACGATTCATGGGTATTCTTATTGAGCACTTTGCAGGCAAATTCCCAGTATGGATTGCACCGGTTCAGGCAACAGTTCTACCGATATCAGACAAGTTTAATGATTATGCCAAGGAGGTTGCCAAGCAGCTAGAGGATAAGGGTATCCGGGTGGAGGTTGATGAAAGGGCAGAAAAGATTGGATATAAAATACGAGAGGCTCAAATGCAAAAGGTACCATATATGCTTATCGTAGGAGAAAAAGAGGTTGAGGACAGACTGGTATCAGTAAGGAAGAGAGATCAGGGAGACATGGGTCAGATGGGTATGGAAGCCTTTATCGAACAAATAATTGAAGAGGTTGAGACTAAGGCAAAATAGACCGGAGGTAGAGGATGGATTTTAAAGACACAATCAAGAAACTTGAGCCTGAAATAATAAAGTCTATTCAGGAAGCAGTCAGGATAAAATCAGTAGAGGAGGAGCCACTTCCGGGGAAGCCCTTTGGAAGTGGACCCTTCGAAGCTTTGGATTATATGCTGAAACTTGGTGAAAGCATGGGGTTTGAAACCAAAAATCTGGATGGATATGCAGGTCATATAGATTTTGGTGAAGGGGATGAGACGGTTGGTATCCTAGCCCATGTGGATGTTGTTCCAGAAGGTGACGGTTGGACATATCCACCATATGGTGGAGAAATACATGATGGTAAAATCTATGGGCGTGGTACCATGGATGACAAGGGTCCTGCCGTAATAGCACTGTATTCAATGAAGACATTGGCCGACAGTGGAGTTGTTCCAAAAAGAAGGATTAGGCTTATCCTCGGTGCAAATGAGGAAAGCAGATGGGAGTGCATGAAGCATTACTTTGAAAATGAAGACCCCCCCAAAATGGCCTTTACTCCAGATGCTGATTTTCCTGTAATTCATGGGGAAAAAGGAATCACAGGCTTTGATCTTAAATTTCCATACAGAGGCACAGAAGGCTGTGATGTTACACTTATTGACATTAAGGGAGGTAATGCCACAAATATGGTGCCTGATAAGGCCTGGGCTGACCTCCAGGTAAAGGATAAGAATATGTTTATGACACAGTTTGATGAGTATGTTAAAGCTAAGGATTTCTCCATTGAAATTGAGGAAACAGATAAAGGTTTTATGGTAACTGCCTTGGGCAAATCCGCTCATGGAAGCACCCCTGCCAAAGGGGAGAATGCTATCAGCTATTTGATGGATTTCCTTGGATTTGTTTATTCTGGACATTGTCCTGTTTGCAGATTCATAAATTTTTACAATGATAGTATTGCCTTTAAGCACCACGGGGAGGACATTGGCTGCGCCCTAGAAGATGAGCTTTCAGGAAAGCTTGACTTCAATCCAGGGCTGATAAACTACGATGGTACTCACATAATACTCTCTGTCAATGTCAGATATCCCATTAACAGCTCTGCAGAGGAAGTGTTCGCAGGGATAAGGGATGTTATTAAAGATACCCCAATCGAGCTAAATGAGGGTGCAATGGATTCCAGGCCCCTGTATGTACCAAAGGACAACGAGCTGGTGGAGACCCTGATGAGGGTATATAGGGAACAAACAGGTGATATGGACTCGGAGCCCCTAACAATTGGCGGTGGGACCTATGCAAGAGCCATGGAAAATGCAGTGGCCTTTGGACCTGTCTTTCCCGGGCAGGAAGAACTAGCCCACCAGAAGGATGAGTATATCACCATTGAAAACGTTATAAAGCTAACGGGAATCTATTCCCATGCACTTTTTGAGCTTGCACGACAATAATGTTTGACAAAGATGTAATGATGTCATATAATGGTTAAGGAATTGAATATATAATTCAAAGTAGAAGTTCCGCTTCTCACCTTATAGCTGCGGCTCATAGGGTTGACAGAATTATCCTGTGAATTTATAATAGCACAGGAGTTGCCATGCGATGGTATTTGAGCGGACATTCTATGTCCGCTTTTTTAATTTATTTTTTTAAACTACAGGAGGTGTAGGATTATTAAAGAACTTCAAATCAACGAAGAGATAAGGGAAAAAGAAGTTAGACTTATTGATGTGGATGGTAGTCAGCTAGGTGTGGTGCCTCTTAAGAAGGCATTGGATGTTGCATTCGAGAGAAGACTTGATTTGGTAAATGTTGCTCCCACTGCAAAACCAGCAGTTTGCAGAGTGATGGATTACGGAAAATACAAGTACGAAATGGCTAAGAAGGAAAAGGAAGCCAGAAAGAATCAGAAGATTATCAACATAAAGGAAATAAGATTAACACCCAATATCGAAACTCATGACTTGAATGTTAAGGCAAACCGAGCTATCGATTTTCTTAAGGATGGCGATAAGGTAAAGGTTTCAGTTAGGTTCAGAGGTAGAGAAATGGGCCATACTGAAATGGGAAAAGAGGTACTGGATGAATTTGCCCAGCTGACAAGTGAAGTTGGGAAAATCGAAAAGGAAGCAAAGCTTGAGGGCAGAAACATGGTTATGTTCCTTATGCCCAAAGCAGACTAAGTTAGGAGGAATTGGACAATGGCAAAGATGAAAACACATAGAGGCTCAGCAAAGAGATTCAAGAGAACTGCTTCAGGTCTTCTGAAGAGATTTAAAGCATACAAGAGCCATAAGACTGGAAAAAAATCACCTAAAAGAGTTAGAAATCTAAGAAAAGGTGCGTATGTAAGCAAGGGAGATCAAAAAAGAATCGATTCAATGCTACCATAGTATTGAGAAACTTATATAGGAGGCGTGTACAATGGCAAGAGTAAAAAGAGGCGTTAATGCCAAAAAAAGACATAAAAGAGTATTAAAGGCTGCAAAGGGATATTATGGTGCAAAGAGCAAGCTTTTCAAACCAGCAAATCAGGCAGTAATGAAATCATTGAACTATGCATTCATTGGACGTAAGCAGAAAAAGAGAGAGTTCAGAAAAATGTGGATCGCCAGAATAAATGCTGCAGCTAGACAAAATGGAATGAGCTACAGCAAGTTCATAAGCGGCCTTAAAAAATCAGGAATCGAAGTAAACAGAAAAATGCTTTCAGAAATGGCTATACATGATTCAGAAGGCTTTGCTAAATTGGTAGAAATAGCAAAGGAAGCATAAATGCAAAAGTTCCATTAGGAACTTTTTTTGCATTTATAGCCCTAAATTTCTACATACATAATGGAGGACTATTATGTCATACATAAAAGAGAAATTGTATTTGTTTGAATTAAACCCACCTAGAGTACTGGCACTGGGATTTTTTAGCATGATAATCCTAGGTTCAATATTGCTGAATCTTCCCATTGCTTCTGCAGACGGAAATAGCATTGGTCTATTGGATGCCTTGTTTACATCAGCCTCTGCAGTCTGCGTTACGGGACTTATAGTAGTCAATACTGCAACCCATTGGTCCATATTTGGAAAGCTTGTAATCCTTTTACTGATTCAGATAGGTGGTCTTGGAATTATGACAATGGCTACTATGGTAGCCTTGATTATGGGTAAGAAGATATCCCTTAAGGAGAGACTCATAATAAAGGAGCAGTTGAATCAGGACACCATGTCTGGAATGGTAAGACTTATTCTGTATGTACTTGCAATGACCTTTAGCATTGAAGCTGTAGGGGCAATACTACTGTCATTTAACTTTATTCCAGAATATGGCCTTGCAAAAGGAATTTGGTTTTCTGTTTTCCATTCAATTTCAGCATTCTGCAATGCTGGCTTTGATATTACGGGAAACAGCTTTATGTCATACACTAGCTCACCATTGACTATTCTGACCCTAAGTGGATTAATAATCATTGGAGGAACTGGATTTGCCGTATTGAATGACCTTGCAAAGAATAGAAAATGGGTCAGATTGAGCCTTCATACCAAGCTTGTAGTGACCATGTCATTGGTTCTACTGCTGCTAGGAATGGTATTTTTCTTTATTTTGGAGTATTCAAATCCAGCGACCATTGGGCAGATGCCATTTGGAGAGAAGCTTTCATCGGCTTTTTTTGCTTCAGTTGTTCCAAGAACAGCGGGATTCAACTCCATTGATACTGCAGCACTAAGAGAAAGCAGTGTATTCCTTACTATTATTCTGATGTTTATAGGAGGATCGCCTGGTTCAACTGCGGGTGGTGTAAAGACTGCCACCATAGGAGTTGTGCTTATGGCAACAATTAGCATCATCAGGGGAGACAAGGACATAGAGGTCTACGAAAAGAGACTTAACCAAGAGACTGTGTTTAAATCGCTGGCAATTGTAACTGTGGGTATGGGAATGATTGTACTAATCTCATTTTTGCTTACAATTACTGAAAGCAAGAACTTCCTGGATGTATTGTTTGAAGCAACCTCAGCATTTGCTACTGTCGGACTGTCAAGGGGGATAACTCCTGAGTTGTCATCACTGGGTAAAACCATAATTATTGGCACCATGTATGCGGGAAGAGTTGGGCCACTTACAATGGCTTATGCCATAGGATATAATAAAAAGCATAAGAGATACAGATATTCTGAAGGACATATTTCAGTTGGATAGGAGGAAAAGGGATGAAATCTTTTGCAATAATTGGTTGTGGTAGATTCGGTTCTGCAGTGGCAAAGACCCTGTTTGACCTTGGGAATGAAGTTTTGGCAATAGACGGAGACATGGATGTGGTGGACAACATAGCTGGTTATGTGACACATGCCATTCAGGCTGATGTCATGGATGAAGGTGTTCTGAAGGAGCTGGGCTTAAGCAATTTTGATGTTGCAATTGTAAGCATAGGGTCTGATTTGCAAGCTTCGATTATGGCTACTTTAATAGTTAAGGAGCTTGGTGTAAACAAAATAGTCGCAAAGGCACAATCTGAGCTACATGGAAAGGTCTTGAAAAAGATTGGAGCTGATAAGGTTATTTTCCCTGAAAGGGACATGGGAGTAAGGGTTGCACATAACCTTACATCCAACAGTATTGTTGATTATATTGAGTTATCACCTGATTACAGCATACTTGAGATTGAAGCCATATCAAAATGGTATGACAAGACTCTGGAGGAGCTTAAACTTAGAAATAAGTATCATGTGACAGTTATGGCTATTAAGAGAGGAGAAGAGGTGAATGTATCTCCTGGTCCCAAGTATCAGGTCCAGAAAGGGGATATACTTGTTGCATTGGGAGCTTCGGAAGCAATAAATGATATCGCCGAAGAAGCAGGTGAATGATATGCTGGAAATCACTTCTACCAAGAATCCTCTAATAAAGGAAATAAGATCCCTTGATAGAAAGAGAAATCGTTGGGAGCAAAGGAAATTCCTTGTGGAAGGAATTAAGGTGGTGAATGAAGTCCTTGAAATTGAGGGACTGTCAATAAAGGTAATTTTTTCAGATTCTCTATCTAAAACGGAACAAGGTATAATATTATTCAATGCATTAACCGATATGGATGAGTCAATTTACATGCCGGAAGCATTATTCAATAGTATCTCAAATGTTGAGAATTCACAGGGTGTTTTGGCGATTGTGAATTTCACACCAAAGGCAATTGAGGATGTCCCTCAGGTTGGAATATTGATCTACCTGGATGGACTTCAGGATCCTGGGAATCTTGGGACAATAATCAGGTCCGCTGATGCATTTGGAATCAGTGGAATCATTTTCGGGGAAAACTGTGTCGACCCATATAATCCAAAGGTGGTAAGAGCTACAATGGGTTCCATATTCAGGGTGCCACTTTATTTTTCAAATAGCAGCGAAGACTTTCTTAGATACATTTCCAGTACCAGAAGGATAATTGCAACATCACTTAGTGATGCTACCCCCTTGAATATGATTAGATTCAGCGAAAATGATGTAATAGTCATTGGTAACGAAGGACATGGAGTTTCAAATTCAATTCTTGAAAAATCGGATTTGAATATGGTTATTCCGATGGTGGGTGAAGCTGAATCTCTAAATGCAGGGGTGGCGGCTTCCATAATTATGTATGAGACCAGTCGGGAACTTATTAAATAGGTTGAGTTTTCGCCATTGTGGTGCTATAATTTAGTAAATAATCTGAAATCTTATTATAAATAAATTTGAAAGGAGCCTATATATGAAGGAAAGATTGGAAGCCTTGAGGGATGCTGCCTTCAAGGAGATACAGGACAACATAGATTTAAACGAGCTGGAGGAGCTTCGAGTCAAGTTTCTAGGCAAGAAGGGTGAAATAACAAAAATTCTTAGAGATATGGGCAAGCTTTCAGCTGAAATGAGACCTGTAATAGGTCAGATGGCTAACGAGGTTAGAGCTGATCTTGAGAATAAAATCAATGAAACAAAAGAGATACTTAAAACTAAAGCGAAAGAGCAGAGAGTTGCTTCTGAGACCATAGATATAACGGTAAATACCAAAAATATTAAAAGAGGTCACAGACACCCATTAATCCAGACTGCGGAAGAATTGGAGGACCTGTTCATATCAATGGGATTCTCAGTGGTTACTGGACCTGAAATCGAAACTGTGGAAAACAACTTTGATGCCTTAAACTCACCTGACAATCATCCGTCAAGAGACCTTTCAGATACATTCTATATAAATGATGAGCTTCTTCTAAGAACCCACACTTCTCCGGTTCAAATAAGGTCAATGAAGAAGTACGGAGCACCTCTAAGGATTGTATCGGCAGGCAGGACCTTCCGCTACGATGATGTTGATGATACCCATTCACCAATGTTCCATCAGCTTGAGGGATTGGTTGTTGATGAAAACATTTCAATGGCTAATCTTATCCATACATTGGACATATTTATCAAGGAGCTATTTGGTGAGGATATGAAGACAAGATATCGTCCCCATCATTTCCCGTTTACAGAGCCAAGCGCAGAGGTAGACGTAACCTGCATAGAGTGCAGGGGAGAAGGCTGTCCAGCCTGCAACTTTACAGGATGGAGCATGGAGCTTTTAGGCTGTGGTATGGTGCATCCCCAGGTTCTTGAGAATTGTGGAATTGATTCTGAGAAGTACACTGGTTTTGCATTTGGCATGGGAATAGACCGTATAGCCATGGTAAAATATGGCATTAAGGACATTAGGCTATTATTTGAAAACGACAATAGATTTCTTGAACAATTCTAGGGGGTATTGATAGGATGTTATTACCGGTTAATTGGCTAAAAAATTATGTTGATCTAAGCATATCTTCAAAGGAGATAGCAGATGGTCTTACTTATTCAGGATCACATGTTGAATCAATTACAAGCATGAACAAGGGAATAGATAAGGTAGTTGTTGCAAGACTAGAAAATATTGAAGCTCATCCAAACGCTGACAAGCTATTGGTATGCAAGGCTGATGCAGGAGATAAGGTCTATACAGTTGTGACTGGGGCAAAAAACCTCAAGCCTGGTGATTATGTACCCATGGCAATGCCAGGAGCAAAGCTTCCTGGAGGAATTGAAATTGGGGTAACTGATTTTAGAGGCACAGAATCACAAGGGATGCTGTGCTCATTGAAGGAGCTTGGATATGCGGACAATGTTATACCGAAGGAAATGAGGGATGGAATTTTTGTTTTTGACAAGGAGTATGAGCTAGGTCAAAATGTGGTACCACTGATGCAATTGAATGATGATATTATTGAGTTTGAGATAACACCAAACAGACCTGACTGTCTCAGTATATATGGAATGGCAAGGGAGGCATCCGCAACCTTCAAGGGAGAGCTACAGGAGCCAGAAATAGAGATTGAGAATGAAGTTGATGATATACATGATTACACCAATGGAATAGAAGTAAAGACAGAAGCCTGCAGACGTTACTACTCAAGGGTAGTGAAGGATGTTGTGATCAAGCCATCACCCTTGTGGATGCAGACAACCCTTATGAATGCAGGAGTAAGACCAGTTAATAACATGGTAGATATAACCAACTATGTTATGTTGGAACTTGGAGAGCCTCTTCATGCCTTTGACCTTGATAGGCTGGGAGGTAGAAAAATAGTTGTAAGACAGGCCAGAGATGGTGAAAAACTAACAACATTGGATGATGTGGAAAGAAATTTGGATGAAAATGATATAGTAATAGCCGATGAAAACACTGCAATAGGCTTGGCAGGTATCATGGGTGGACTTGACAGCGAAATAACCAAAGGGACAAAGACTGTTCTTTTGGAGGGTGCCAATTTCAATCCAAGGAATGTTCGTCTCACATCCAAGAAGCTGGCATTGAGATCTGAGGCATCTACAAGGTTTGAGAAGGGAATTGACCCTAATCTTTGTAGCCAGGCTGTTGAGAGAGTATGTGAGCTGGTAGAGGAAACTGGAGCAGGGAAAGTCGTCAAGGGTGTAATAGACGTTAATCAGACAAGAGGCAATTTACACACTATTGTTTTGAGACCTGAACGCGCCAGAATGCTTCTTGGTGTTGAAATACCCGAAGAGGACATGGTCGGATACCTGGAAAGATTGAAGTTCAAGACGACTCTTAAGGAAGGCAACATAATAGCAGAGGTGCCAAGCTTTAGGGATGATGTACAGGTTGAAGCAGACCTGATTGAGGAAGTTGGAAGATTGTACGGGTTTCATAATATCGAAAGCAAGCCCCTTACAGGCGGGTTGACCAGAGGAGAGAAGCCATACAACAAACAGATAGAATCAAGGGTCAAATCAGTTCTCCAGGGAATTGGCTACAATGAGGTCATGACATATTCATTCATTAGTCCCAAGGCCTATGATAAGCTTAATCTCCCGGAAGATGCTCCAGAGAGAAGCTATATAAGACTGATGAATCCATTGGGTGAAGACTATAGCACCATGCGTACAACTTTGTTGTCAAACATGATGGATCTGCTGGGAAGAAATGAAAATAAGGGAATAGAGGAAGTATTGGCTTATGAGATTGGATATATCTTTATTCCGAAATCTTTGCCCGTAGTGGAGCTGCCGGAGGAAAGACAGGTACTCTCCATAGGCTTCTATGGAAACAAGGATTTTTATTTCATGAAGGAAACCCTGGAAATGGTTTTTGGCCGACTTGGAATTGGTGGATTGAATTACAAACGTCTTACAGATAACCCATCCTTCCATCCAGGAAGATCTGCTACCGTTTATTCAGGAGATGAAGTTCTTGGTGTGTTCGGGGAGGTTCATCCAGATGTAGCTGGAAATTATGAACTCAAGAACAGGCCATATCTTGCAACCATAAACTTTGATAAAGTCGTTGAAATGACAGATTTGGATATTAAGTACAAGCCATTGCCTAAGTATCCGTCCATGACGCGTGATATTGCTGTGGTGGTTGATGAGAAAGTTATGGTTGGAGAGCTGGAAGAGATAATTACAGCTCATGGAAAGGATTTGGTAGAATCCATTGAACTTTTCGATATATACAGAGGAAATCAGGTTGAAAAGAATAAGAAAAGCGTTGCTTTCTCAATAGTATACAGATCATATGAGGGAACTCTTACAGATTCAGTAATAAATGATATTCAGACTGGCATAATCGAGGACCTGGAGAATAAATTCGATGCAAAGCTTCGCAGCTAGGGGAGATATTCTCCCTCTTGCTTGAGGTTGGTGAAGATACTGAACTGTTTTAAGGAGGATGGTTATGACAGATAAAAGAAAAATTAATGTGTTGATTGATGGTCGTAACTTTACAGTGGTAGGTGCTGAGGATGAAAGATATGTTCGGGAATTGGCAGCATATGTGGACAGTAGTATCAAAAGAATGTCGAATAAGAACGAAAGATTAAGCCCAACAATGGCTGCAACCCTTACTGCCTTCAATATTGCAGACGAGCTTTTCAAGCTCCAGGATGAGCACAGGGAGCTCAAAAAGAGATCAAAGGAGCCTCTTGAGAAATATGACTCCCTTAAGAGGGAAGTTCAGGAGGCAAATGCAAAAATAAGGGAGATGGAGACTAAAAGTCTTGAATACCAGGATGAGGTCATTAAGACAAAGCTTTCCAAGGAAGAGCTCTTTGGAGAGATCAATGAGCTAAAGGAAGGTATGAATAACAAGGACGAAGAAATACATAAGTGCCACCTTGACCTGAAGGAGTATAAGGATAAGCATTTTAAAACTCAGATGGAAATTGTGGAGCTTAAGAAGCAACTTAAGGAGACACTAGAGCTCCTCGATGAAAATTGATCAGGAGGAGAGTATTTGATTAAAAACTTGGAACTATTAGCTCCCGTTGGGAGCACAGAAGCCCTTCAGGCTGCAGTGATGAACGGAGCAGATGCTGTATACCTTGGAGGCAAGCTATTTAATGCGCGGCAATATGCCTCCAATTTTGACTATGAACAGTTACTGGAGGCAGTTTCTTATGCCCATTTGAGGAATGTTTC
>CAYMHD010000002.1:0-33344 GCA_964390135.1 uncultured Gudongella sp.
GACATTATCTTCTCAAGGGGTTCATACAGGCTTTCTGTTTCATCCAGTATCTCAACCTCCTGGGCAGTCAGAGGATTCACATAGGTGTGGGAAATCTCATGGACCAGGACGTTGATGAAAATCTCCTCATCGTCATAGACTCCCAGGGTCGGCAGCACCTCAAGGGATCCAGTCTTAAGGTCTATGGATACGCCGTAGGCGTTCTTTGCATGGGGAGTGACGGTGATGATTGAATTCTGGATGGGTTTTCCATAGAAGTCCTCAACAACCTCCTCCACATTGTAGGAGGTCAGCATATGATGGCCCATATCCATCATCCTTATGTATTCCTCCTTGTTCTCCATAAAGTATGAATCAAAGTCACTGTCCATTCTGAAGGCCTTAAGGTAGGCCATAAGCTTCTCCATATTATCCAGTCCGCCGGACCTTTTCATAGTAAACTCATTGATCTCTATATCATCCCTCAACCTGAAATCCTCATTGAAATGATAGATTGAGGAAGGTCATCATGGAAGAAAGCAGCTTCACGAACTCATGGTCCCCAAATTCCTCGAATCTTTCTTTGCCGACCTCTATGTAGGGTGTGTCCTTCTGGTAATTGGTGAAGTCATTGGCCCTGTTTGTCATCTCAACAGCCAGGTATGTTGCCTCAATCATTGGACTTACTCTGAACCTTATCCCTGATTCAGGGTTGTAGTAAATGGATTTCTCAGGCTCATACCCTTCAAAGCGTGGGTCATCCAGACTCAGGTCCGGGACTGAGCTTGGGGAGGTGCATCCGGATAAAATTAATAGCATAGCCATCATCAACACAATAAATTTTCTCATTACATTACCTCCAATAGTTTGACAACATAATAACATGATATTATACAAATGTTAACACTTCAACAATTAATTGGCATATTACAAAAAATACATTAAAGAAAGAATAGCTTCAAAACCAAATATGGCTCGCATACTTATGACAAAACCGTTACAATTCTTTAAATATTCAGAATACGGTTTATCACACTTTTAAAATGCGATATAATCAAGAGGTGACCCAGCAATTCTTAAATAGTGCAAGTACAAATATCACAATCCAATCGGCAGGTGAACATATTGCGTAGCTACAAAATTGGAAAATGGATTAAATACATACTCTTTATGGCAGGTGTCTTGGCAGCTGCCTTTTTGTTCTGGAATGATAACGACTTTGATGAAAGCCTCTTGAACACCGATAATATTCTCAATCACATCCAGGAGCTTTCATCAGAAGACTATAATGGTAGGCTGGCAGGCTCGGAGGGAGATGAGAAGGCCCTTAAGTATATTGAGAACCATTTCAGGGAGCTTGGAATTGAGCCTGCAGGAGAAGACGGTACATATTATCAGAAGTTTTCAGTAATGATCCCTCAGTTGGATACTGATCCCACCTTTACAATTAGCTCGGCGGATGGGGAAACAATAAGGGAATTTAAGATGTATGAGGATTACAATGCCCTTCCGTCAATGAACGGTGGAAGCATAGACTTTTCAGGAGAACTGATCTCTTTAGGCAGCGACCTCTTAAGAACCGACCCTGACCTTATCCGGGAACGCATTGTAATAATCGAAGCCAACAGACTCCTCCCCAAGCACCAGGAATACGTCATCCAGGCAGGAGGAAGGGGAATAATCTGCAGCTCGGATATGAACTTATTTGGAAGTCTGCTTAAGTATGCGTCACGAAAGCAATTGAGCACTGCAGGTAAAACCGGCAGGTCAATCCTTACCGGATATATCTCAAATGAAACCTACCGGGATTTGCTGGGCCTTATGGAGAATCGGGACAAGGGAGATGAACAGCAGCCGTATCCTGTCCTTGGAGGGACAAGAATAAAGGTTGAAATGGAGTTTCCAATTGCTGAGACTGCAAACATCATGGGAAAGATTGAAGGAAAAGGGACGGATGGAAGTGTACTTTTGATATCAGCAGGCTTAGATGGCCTTGGAGAAGGAACTGACGGGAAGTATTTCCCTGGTGTGGTCAACAACACTTCCGGCATAGCCACAATACTTGAAATTGCAAGAGTGATGGCAAGCCAGGAGAGTATTCCATATGAGACGGTGGTGTTTGTCGGGTGGAACGGTCAACAGCAGCAGCTTGCAGGTTCAAGCCACTACATGGACTATCCGGTATTTCCGATGGAGAATTCCTCCCTGATCCATCTGGAGGGTTTGGGAAAGGAAAGCATGGAGGGGATTAAAATTTCAGCACACATGGCCAATGGAGCCATGCTAAAGGACAGGATACTTGATTACTCGCAGGATGCTGATTTAAGTGCTGTTGAGGACAGTTCAATCACAGGTGTCATAAACCAGTTCAACGATAGCAAGGCACCAGCAGTGCTTTTAAGGGATACTGCTGATGTTCAGGATACCTATGATGATACGCTTGAGAATATGGATAGGGATACACTTGAAAATTCAGCCTCAGTTCTTCTTAACTACATTAAAAGGGATGTATACAGGGACCGGGGATTTGATTATCTCAGTATTATTGAGAAGGCGATAATTGCAATGGTGGCTTTCGGTTCCCTTGTAAGCTACTTGATAGTAGCTGCCTACAACAGGGAACCAAATAGGAAAGTCTTTGGCAAGACATTGGAAAGCATTTATTACTCAGCTCCAGCAGTTCTTCTGAAAAAGGGAATGACCTTGGTGGTGTCTTTGTTCATAGCCATATTCATGCTTTCCCTTCTTGCAAATATTGATCCTGGCACTGATGTTAGAACTACCAGCAATGGTATATCGTCAAATTTTTCTTTGTATTTGACAATAAAGAGGAGTGTAATCTACATAAGGACAATGCTAAGTCCGGGAAGCTATCAGCTCACTGGAACTGGAAACATCTTTGAGATAATGTACAGGTCCAGCAGGCTAAGCATAATCCTGATTTCCGCCTCTCTCCTGATTTCGACTTTTTTGGGAATATTAATAGGAATGTATGAAGGATACAGGTCCAGAAAATCAAGACTGGGTTCCCTTGGAACACTGGTTTTCTTCTCCATACCAGATGTGCTGATTGTCCTGTTTACATTACTTGGCTACATATTCCTGTTCAAGAGAATGCCCGCGGTTGGAGAGATGGAGTACATAAAAGGCTTTATTATGCCTCTCTTCACCCTTTCCATAATCCCAACAATATACATTTCAAGGATTACCTTTATCACTGTTCAGGGGGAGATGGGCAAGGATTATACCAGAAACGCCATGGCAAAGGGCTTTTCAAGGAGAAAGACCGTCTTTAGGGAGCTTGCTCCGGTAGTTCTATTCAAGATTGTTGACACAATGCCGGCAATCATGACAATGCTGCTTACCAACATGATAGTTGTGGAGTGGCTGTTCAACTATCAGGGAATTCTCTACTACCTCCTATATTTCAACAACAGACAGGATGTTTACAGGTTCGTACCACTTTCCCTGGTTTTGGGCCTGGTCTATATAACAGCAACTTGGGGATTTCAATTTATTGCAAGGCTAATCAATCCATTGAAGACAAAGGGGGCAAAGAGATGAAAAAGATCAACCTGCCTTTGATACTTGGAACAATGATACTTATAGTTATACTACTGGTCATGTCTTTTCCAGACATGTTCACCGACAACAGTCCCTATACCATACAGCTAATGAGGTTCATCCATGAAGACGGGAAGCTTTCGGCGGAAAGGGCACCCTTTGCGCCAGGTGATGACTACCCCTTGGGAAGCGATGACCTGGGGAGGGACATTTTCAGCTATATAATACAC
Source organism: uncultured Gudongella sp. (assembly GCA_964390135.1). Lineage (GTDB taxonomy): Bacteria > Bacillota > Clostridia > Tissierellales > Tissierellaceae > Gudongella. The sequence goes on from CAYMHD010000002.1 coordinate 3,774, forward strand.
GGAACCAGATTGACCATTTCTCTGGGAGTTCTTATTGCAGTGGGTCAGTTTTTAATAGCCATACCCATGGCTTTGCTGGGCGGGTTTGGAAACAGGCTGGCCGGGTCCATTATCAGACAGTCCAATATAATTTTTTCTGCAATCCCTGCACTTCTCATATCAATTATTCTGCTTAAGCTCAGATTTATAACAAATCTTGACAAGCAAAGCTCAATAATAGCCTTTGTGCTTATCCTTACGGCAGTGAGCTGGCCAAAGCTGGGTAGCCTGATTTTCGAAAGGGTCCAGTCCATACTCCAACAGCCCTTTATAAAGGGAGAGGTTGCAATAGGGAAAAGAAAATCAAGGATTGCAATGGAAAATGTCATTCCCCACCTGGCTCCGGAGCTTGTGATACTGTTTTTCATGGAAATTGCCAGAAATCTTTCCATGATCATGCAGCTGGGGATATTCTCAATTTTTGTTGGGAATCTGGGGCTGATAAATGACGGGATGTCAGGTGCTCGCATAAATACCGACATCAGCTTCGAGCCTGAGTGGGCCAGCATGCTGAGCACATCAAGGACCCTTATAAGCACTGCCCCCTGGGCGGTAATCTATCCTGCCTTGGCATTTTTCATAAGTGTACTGGGCTTCAATCTATTTGGGGAAGGTTTGAGAAACACGATCCAAAGGAAGGATTCAAGGATGCCACTGGTTTTCAGGAAGCTGATTTCCCTGGAGTTCAAATATTTATGGAATATGGTGGACAGGAAATTTAAACTTAAGCTTGTGAGTGGGACAATCATTTTGCTTGCCTCCTTTTCAGCACTTAGCTTTGCCAACAGGGGTGACTACAGGGTGACTGTCGACTCAAACCCTGATATTTTTCCACAGGAAGTCATAATCGGCTCGGGAAACATTGGAGAAGTGGTCCAAACAATAACTGGGAGGATGGCTCAGCTTGGAATCACTCCCCTGGAGGATGGCTATGAAATGAACTATGACATTGGTCCATCCTTTATGATTGTAGACCAGGGAATGAGTATAGATACTGGAGATGAAATCATCCAGCTTGAGCCAAATTCCGACTTTACATTTACCACATCCGGTAGCAGCAAGGATGAGGGGCATGTATATGATGCAAGCCGGATGGATCTTTTCAGTGTTGATGACTTAAAGGAATTTGAAGATAAATTCATTCTAATCGATAAAAGGTTCTACAATGACCTGTCAATAAACCACTTCATTGAAAGCTTGGTGAATAATGTTCAAATAAAGGGCATTCTTCTTGTAGCTGAAAAGGACGAGAGCATGGATGGGTTTATCACTGACAGGAGTCAGGGACTATCGGTTATTCTAATCTCAAGGGACATTGCAGGGATTATCAGGTCAAACCCTGAATCCAGGATTTCCATCAATAGTTCAGTGAAGCCCCTGGAAGGGGATGGGAGTAATGTGGTTGGAATACTCCCGGGTGAGGATGAAAACATTGGTGATGAAGCCATAGTTGTGGGCATGAACTACAACTATTCAAGTGACAAGGGAAGTGACCTGCTGGAGTTCAATCTGGAGCTTATGGAGAGATTGTGCCAGCAAGAGGGCAACAAGAGGTCAATAATATTCATGTTTCTTGATGGGACAATTGATGAGAGGCGACATGGAATAAACTACATGGTGGAGGATTTTCCTTACAGCCCCAACAAGGTGGAGGTTTATCTGGACCTTACCGGACTGGTCCACAGGGAGTTTGACAGTATCCGATTCAGCTCGGCTCAGGCTCCTGTTACAAGGCAATTTGCATGGAGTCTGGGACATCACATGGAGAATGAGCTGCTGGATGAAGGATTTGACTTGGTCCAGCTTCAAACCAGGTCTGTGGAGAATGAATACTATTTCACTGGGAGTCAGGCTGACAATGCAATGTTTTGGGAAAGGGGAATCCCAACCGTCCACATTCTTACTGATGAAGCCGGTGAAGGGACCCGAAACATAGAGGAGCTGGGAAGCATACTCCTTGAGGTAATCAACAGAAACAACTATTGATGGATATAATATGTGAGATCGAAATGTCAGGGGCTGATAAGATGGAAGAAAAACTATTGGATGTCAGGAACATGAAGGTTTCCTTCTATGATGAGAAGGGTAGCATTCAGGTGGTACGTGGCTTTGACATAAGCCTGAACAGGGGAGAGATTGTAGGAATACTGGGTGAATCGGGAAGCGGCAAGACAGTATCCTCAAGCTCAATAATCAAATTGGTGGACGAATCTCTTGGAAGGGTTGATTCCGGAGAGGCAATATTCAAGGGAAGGGATCTTCTTAAGCTGACAGAAAAAGACCTTAAGAGCATAAGGGGAAAGGAGATATCATATGTATTCCAGAACTCCTCGGCAGCCCTGAGTCCCTACAAGAGAATCGGAAAGCAGCTGGGTGAGGTTTTAAGAACCCATGGACTGCCTGATTCCAAGGAGCATATCCTGAAAACACTGGAAGAGGTGGGACTGGAGAATGGTGAGAGGATATATGATATGTATCCCTTTCAGCTGAGCGGAGGGCAGAATCAGAGGATCATGATCGCACAATGCATCCTGTGTGATCCGGACCTCCTTATTGCAGATGAGCCTACAAGCTCCATAGATGCTTCCCTCCAGAAGACGATCCTGGATCTGATAAGGGAAATAAGTACAAGAAACCAGATGTCAGTAATTATCATAACCCATGACTTTGGGGTTGCCAGGTATATTTGTGACAGACTTATGGTTATGTATGGGGGCTTGGTAGTTGAAGAGGGCACCATTGATGAAATACTAAACTCCCCCCTTCACCCCTACACAAGGGAACTGATAAGGTGTGCCCAGTCTTTGGCCAAGGATGATGAGACCATGTACACAATAGAAGGATCTCCTCCCACTCCATACCAGTTCAGGGACGAGTGCCCCTTCTATGGTAGATGTAACTTGAGGGAGGATGCCTGTAGGGAGGGTATCCCTGAAAGAATTGATATTGATGGAAGAAGAGTGCGATGCATAAGATATGAAAAGAGGTGACCATGCCTTGGGCGTTATTCTTAGAACAGAAGACCTATCAAAACATTACATCATAAAAGGTGGAGCATTTGCCAAAAAGCAGGTAATCCAGGCTGCCAAGAAGGTTTCTTTCCAGGTGATGGAGAATGAGTCCCTGGGACTGATCGGGGAAAGCGGCTCAGGAAAGAGTACAATAGCAAATCTGATCCTAAGGCTGACCCAGCCCAGTGGAGGTAGGATTGAGCTCTTTGGAGTGGATGTGACCTCTTTGAAGGAAGAGGAGATGCGCAGGCACAGAAAGGACATTCAAATAATTTTTCAGTACACAAATGATGTCCTTGATCCCCAGATGACAGTTGACGAGCTCCTGAAGGAGCCCCTGAAGATACACAGGATAGTGAAGGATAGTGAAATGGACCAGGAGGTTGCAAGGCTTCTGGAGCAGGTTGGGTTGTCTCCATCTGAAAGGTGGAAGCTTCCAGGTCAGCTCAGTGGAGGGCAGAACCAGAGGATAATCATAGCCAGGGCAATAGCAACCAGGGCAAGGCTGATAGTATGTGATGAGCCTGTATCCGCATTGGACGTATCGGTCCAGGGGCAGATACTGAACCTTTTGATAAGACTCAAGGAGGAGCTGAACCTTTCATACCTGTTCATTTCCCATGACCTGAAGGTGATAAGACATATGTGTGACAAGATAGCGGTTATGAAAGATGGGGAGATAGTTGAAATGGGAGATACAGAGGAAGTACTTAACAACCCCCGACATGACTACACGAAGAAACTGATTGAGGCAATACTTTGAGTCAATGGGGACGGTTCTTTTTGACTCATTGCTTGATATGAAACTTATCTATGGAGGTTGAAAATGCCAAGGAAGCCACGGAGACCAAGTAATACAGGTATTTATCATGTTATGATAAGAGGTAATGAAAAGAAGGACATCTTTGCAGACGACAAGGACAAGAAGAAGCTTGTTAAGGTACTGAAAAATACTAAGGCAGAAGGGGCCTGCAACATTTTTGCTTTCTGCATAATGAATAACCATGCTCACTTTGTTATGGAAGAGAGCGGTAAAGACATATCCAATATAATGAAAAGTATCAACACATGCTACGCAGCATACTACAACAGAAAGCATGACAGGGTTGGGCATGTATTTCAGGATAGGTTCAAAAGTGAGCCTGTTGAAAATGAAAGATACCTGCTGCAGGTCATTAGGTATGTTCACAATAATCCAGTAAAGGCGGAAGTGGTTTCAAAGCCAGAGGATTACATATGGAGCAGCTATAGGCAATATATAGACAGTGACAGGATGCAAGACGACTTTATTTCTATGGAACCTGTATTGGAGTTATATGGAAAAAACAAGGTCAGTGCTATAACAAAATTAATTGATTTTACCAGAGGAAATGATGAAAAGGAATTTCTGGATGTTCATGATGGGGATGCAAAGTCTAGAGAGATGCACAGGGCTATTGAAGACTTTCTTAACAGTAATAAGATAGATAGGGATAACCTAAAAAATGATCTGCAAATCAGGAACAAGCTGATATTAATGCTTCGAGAGGAATACGGCTTTTCAATAAGGTCTATTGAGAAAGAAATGGGTATAAATCGGAATATCATCCAAAGGGTATCAATACTAAATGAGTCAAAAAGAACCGTCCCCAATGACTCAGAGGAGGAACAGATGTAATGGATATTCAAGTCAGAAGAGGGATGACAGAGTGTGAAAGGGAGCACGTTAGAAATCAACTGTTTCAGTTCAATGTAAGTGCTGCACCACCAGACCAGGGAGACTTAAGCAAGGAGATTAATCTGATTCTGAGGGATGATGATAAGATTTATGGTGGCTTAATAGGTAAGATTTACAGAGGTTGCTTGTCAGTGGAAATCTTATGGATAAGTGAAGAAAAGAGAGGACTGGGCTATGGTGAGAGTTTGATGATGGAGGCTGAAAAAATTGCCCTATCAGAGAAATGCAGATTTATTCATCTTGATACCTTCAGTTTTCAAGCCCTGGAATTCTACAAGAAATTTGGATATGAGATTTTTGGTGTCCTTGAGGGATACCCAAATGGGATTAAGCGTTATTACATGAAAAAAGACTTGTAGAACATCCAGGCTGGTTGATTTTATTAAGTTTGTGTTTAATCTATTATATTGGAGGCATGAACATGGGAAGCTTTCATTTCAAGGAATCAAAAGGCATGGACAAGGATTTGTATGAAGCCGTATCAGAGCTGGAAGAAATCTGCAGGAGCCAAGATGATGTAAGGTTGAAGCTTGAGCTTGACTACAAGCTTGCAAAGGCGGACACTTCTGAGGGGAAGGATGATAGGCTGGATGAGTTCACCTGCTGGGATGGGGAGAGACTGATTGGATATTTGGGAATTGACGACTTTGGAGGGAGGTCCATAGAGGTAAACGGCATGGTCCATCCAGACTACAGGAGAAGGGGAATATTCAAGGAGCTTTATGCCCGTGTGAAAAGGGAATGGGAAAAAAGGACCTCGGATGAAATGCTTCTTCTGACTGACAGAAAATCAGAAGCTGGTAAAAGCTTCATGGAGGGTAAAGGGGCAAGTTACGATCATACCGAGTATGAGATGATACTTTCTGACAGCCTCTTTGAAGGAGCGAAACATCCCACAAAGGGTTTGGTTTTAAGGGAAGCAACCAGTGACGATGCAAGGGAGATCGCAAGACAGAATTCCATATATTTCAACGAGGACCTTGATGATCAGGAGCTTCTGGACATTGACCTGGAAAAAAAGAGAGGCTTTCATGTATATATGGCCTTGTTTCAGGGTAATATCATAGGAAAGGTACATCTTCACCTGATAAATGGACAAGGAGGAATATTCGGTCTTGGAATTGTTCCCCAGTGGAGAGGCAAGGGACTTGGAAGAGACCTGCTGCTATTGTCTGTCCATAAGCTCAAGGAGCTTGGTGCCTCATACATATTCCTTCAGGTGGATGCTAAGAATGACACTGCACTTGGATTGTACCAGTCCTGTGGATTTGAGGAAAGCTATTCAATGGAGTACTATAAACTGAAAAGGGAAAGGTAGGGTGGATTGATGGAAGTTGAAGGCAGAATAGTTGAGCTGAACAATGAGAACATAAAGGATTTTACAGATTTTTGCAGAAAGCACAGGGACCAGGTGGATGATTCGCATCTTTATGAGGAGGATCTGAACAGCTTTGAGTACAGTCCTGAAAATCCTACATTCCTTTATATGGAAGGAAAGCAGGTTGTGGCAGCTGCATCCCTTATTATTGACGAGTATAACAGACGAGGTAACAGGGCAAGGTTTAGGATACTCTATTCAGAGAAGAACAACAGTGCCGTATATGATATTCTATTTCACAGGATACTTGTGCATGCCAAGGATCTCGAAAAGGTCTACCTTTTTGTTCCCTCATCAAATATTGAACTGATGGGAAGAATGGAGGACCTGGGCTTCAAGGCTGAAAGGTTTGTCTACCTTATGGTAAGGGACGACACTCCTGTACCTGAGGATAAAATCCCCGAAGGATACGAAATCAAGTCAGTTGAGCTGGATGAGGATTATGAAGGCTGGTGCAAGGTAAGAAACGAGGCATTTGCATTTGTTACAGGTAATGAGATTCCCGTATGCACTGAGATGATAATGACCTATTCCGACAAGGAGGACTATCTTCCAGGCGGCATGATGCTCCTAAGACATGAAGGCAAGCCAGTTGGAACCGTCAGGTGTATCAAGGATGAATACGAGGGGCAGGAGGTTGTGAATATCGGATCCCTGTCTGTTCTACCAGATTATCAGCACAAGGGACTTGGAAGCATGCTGCTTAGGGAAGCCATAAGGTTTGCCCATGAGTCCGGCTTTGAAAGAACCATACTTTCCGTAAACGAAAACAACAAGGGAGCAAGAAGCATTTATGACAGAGGCGGATTTATGGAAGTAGAGGGAGTTGTAAGCTACGAATACTATATTAACAGGTAGATGAATGACTAATAATAGCCATGGGGTCTTACGCCCTGTGGCTTTTATAATTTGTTGAAAATGGCTGAAAACTAGGGTACAATGGACACGAAAGCAGAAAGCCAAAAGCATAACCGGAGGTGCACAATGAAGCTGCCTAATAACCTTATAGCCCTTGTCATAAAGAGGCTGCTGTTCTTTACACTGCCAATAGTAATTGTCCTGTATATCCTGTATGAGATAGTCCTGGGATATGAGATGGAAAATCTGTGGAGGACCCTTATTCCCTATCTTGCCATAGTCACAATTGCAACAATAGGCAGCTATACCAACAAGTCTAAAGAGGAAGTCCTGGAGGATGTGGACTGGCTGGAGAAGCTCCAAAACAACACCAGGTGGAGAATTGTTGAAAATGGTGAAGAGAAGCTGATACTTAAGCCCAGATTTGATTTTCCCTACAATATACTCAGCAAGGGGAAAATAACTATGGGCTACTCTGATGAAAAAGCGACAATTGAGGGTCCCCGCTACTATGTTGACCAGCTGGCCAAGGATCTGAGGGGAAAAACCAGCAAATGGATAAGGAGAATTTCATCATTTGGAGCCTTCATATTAGTCATAGTAATAATCTCAATACCGGTGGTCTTTGAGTCTGGAATGTACTGGGATATGAAGATAAAATATCACAACTACACCATGAGAAATATGGATCAGATTGAGCTAGGGCAAGGAGTAGTGGGAAACACTGTGGACAACACCAACAATTACGGCTTTGGGGTGGAGACTGAGGATTATTTTATATATGTTGAGGACCATATGAACCTGGTTAAGGTAGACAAGGACTTCCAATCGAAGGACTACCTGATCCAAAAGAGCGGGGGAAGCGGAGTCAGCAGGCTAAATGTGGCTGGAGACTGGGTCTTCTATTCCAGCGGCGAATCCTACAACAGGATGAGGCTTGATGGTACGGAGGATCAGACCATCTACAGTCAGGGCTATGTTATGGAGCCACACATTATTGGAGAATGGATCTATTTTGTGAACTTCCATGACAACAACAATGTATACAGGATGAACCTGAACGGTCAAAATCTGGAGCGATTTATCAGAGAGAAGGTCTCAGACCTGGCAGTATATGATAATCGCCTTTTCTATAGCCATATGGAGGGTGAAATGGGTAATGTGGAAAGCGTCCGTGTGGACGGTGAGGACAGAAGGCTTGAGTTTAAAACGGACAGCTCTGTAAGGAATCTTTCCAGGTGGGGAGATTACTGGTACTATATGAATGAGGACTACAGACTCATAAGGACAGATGGAAAGGACCCTTATATATATCAGGTTCCAATTGATGACAATGTCTCAACCTATATCATCACCGAAGTGGGAATTTTCTACTCCCTCCATGGTGAGGAGGTGGGCTATCCAGGGGATGGCCTTTACAGAATGGACCACTTTGGCCTGGACAAGACCCCTGTTTCAGACACAGAAAGGGTTGAGGGCCTGGCCTATCTTGGGGACTGGTTGATCTACCATGCATCAGATGACAGAATGCCTCCAGATATAAAAATGATAGACCTGGATTCAAATTAGAAATTCTATAGGGACAGAAAAATCCCCCGGTCCGAAATAGGATCGGGGGATTTTTCACTAGAATGTTGTTTTAACCTCAAACTCCGGTGGAGTCATCATGTGTTTTTTCACTGAGCAAAGCTCAATAGAGTTTATGAGAGCCTTCTCGTATTTTGTCGGGAAGCCTTCTGGAAGCTTCACATCATAGATTACCTTGCTGATCATACCAGTCTGTCTGTTCATTTCAAGGTCCATTGAAATATCAAGACCCTCCGTGCTGATACCCTTGTTCTTACAGAAACCCAGTGCGAATATTCCTGCACAGGTTGCCATTGAGCCCAGGAAGAGCTCGAAGGGTGTCGGATCACTACCACCCTGGTCGGTTTTTATAAGGTGTCTTGAGGATCTTGCATCGACCCTTAGGCCACCTGGAAATTCTACCTTCATAAAGGACATTTTATCACTCCATCTAATAATTTTTTCAATATGAACACATTATACCACAATACCCCTAGGGGGTAAAGGATTATTTTATCTACATTTTAATTTACTAACTTAGCACCACCTAAATGGGGTATATCTAATGTATGGAAGTGTTAGAAATACAAGGAGGTGTAGGTAATGAAGATAGATTTTAACCCCTTTCCAGAATTGGAGACCGAGAGGCTGATCCTCAGAAAGCTTATGGAGGAAGAGGACATGTATGACGTGTTCAACATGAGAAAGGATCCCTCAATGCACGAGTATACAGATACCAGACCGGATGAAGACCTTGAGGATTCCATTGACTACATCAGGCGGATGAACCAGGGTATTGATGAGAACAAGTGGATAGTGTGGGGCCTCCAGGATAAGGAATCTGGAAGGATCATAGGAACCATAAGCATATGGAACATCTACCCTGATGAGGAGAAGGCTGAGCTCGGCTTTGGGATCGTTCCTGAATCCAGGGGAAAGGGAATAATGACAGAGGGATTGAGAGAGGTTGTGGACTATTCCTTTAAGGAGGCAAACTTCAAGAAGCTGGAGGCCTTCACAGAGGAGAGCAATGCAAAGTCCATTAGCGTCCTACAAAGATGCGGATTCATTGAGGATAGAAGGGTGATGGACCAAAGCCCATTTGATGGGAAGGAATACAAGATGGTTGTCTACAGAAGGACCCATCCTGACCTGGTGGATTGATTTAGCCCTTGATTTTTCTTGAGCATAGGAGTAATATCTAGTTGGTTAATAATTTTACAAGTAGATGGAATGAGTCAAAAAGAACCGTCCCCATTGACTCAAGGAAAGAGGTGAAGCATTTGAAATCAAAGACTGTGGATCAATCCAAGGTGAGCGTTGGACACCTTATGCAGCCTGATCAGGCCAATATTGAAGGGAATGTTCATGGCGGAGAGGTGATGAAGCTAATGGACAGCTGTGCTGGCATAGTTGCCAGAAGGCATTCAAGAAGAAATACCGTTACTGCCATGGTGGATGAGCTTGAGTTCATGGAAGCCATCCATGTGGGAGAGCTTGTCACCTGCTATGGACAGCTGACCTATGTTGGCAAGCAATCAATGGAGGTTCTGGTAACAGTAACCGTGGAGGACCTTCAGCTAAGCCAGCCTCCAAAGGTTGCCCTGACCGCATATTTTACAATGGTGGCCCTTGATATAAACGGAGATCCAACTGCGGTGCCAGAGCTTGAACTGAGAACAGATGAAGAAAGAAGACTATATGAGGAAGGCGAGAAGAGATACCTTAGACATAAAAGGAACAGACAAAAGAGAAAAGAGAAAGAGAAGGCTGAACAATAATAGCCTTCTCTTTCTCTTTCACCTTAAAATCCTCATCCTGTAGGAATTCATGGCTGTTTCGCTGAGTTTTTTTAGAAGCTTGTTGTTGACATAGCTACCTACAAGGGCCCCCACTACAGGAAGCATCTGAAGCAGCTTTGCAATGTCGAGATAATCCCGGTATTCCTGCTGAAAATCCCTCCATTCAAAATCATCCAGATTTTCAGGGAGGCTGTTTACATATTCCTGCCAGTTCTCCATCCTCTGGAATACCTTGTTAACATGCCTCTTGCTTGAAAATGCCAATTGAAAGATATGAAGAATGTAGAGTCTCTCCCTATAGTCGTTTACATCAAAGCCATAGATTGCAGCCACCTCGAAGAGAAACCTCATCTTGATGCCCATAAGAAGTGGAAAATCCGCTAGACCTGCCATAAAGCCCCCAGCTCCTGTAGCCGCTCCTTCAATGGTGGCGGTGGCTGTATACATCTTCGTCTTGTCCCTAAGGATCCGCTCCCTTTCCTTGAGAGTGTATCCTGCAAGAGGGGGATTCACTCCAAACTTGGACCCATAGAGGGTGGCCTTTGTCATGTTCTTAATTGCTCCGGTAACAAACTCGTGGTATTTTTCAGGCAACAATGAGTTTATCTTCCTTTGCGTTCCCTTGGATATGCTTTGAACAATGGAGGGCCTCCTTCTCATTACTCCCATCCAATGGAGCATTTCCCTTTCAGCCCAACCTTCATATGAAAACATAAAATCACCAATCCCATCTCAATGTTTCAAATCTGATTAAAAATACTATCAATTTCCTGTATAATACTATTATAGCAAGATTAATATGAAATTTTATTCATTACAATAAAATAATTTTCATGCAGCAGAATTTGGTCGAAAGACAGGAAGGGGGATTTAACATGATATTTTATTTCACTGGCACGGGAAATAGTCTCTATGCAGCAAATACACTAGGCAATGCGCTGGGTGAAGAGGTGAAGAGCATACCAGATTACATAAACTCCAATAATGGGAAAGTAAATATCGGGAAAGGTGAATTGCTGGGATTGGTGTTCCCGGTTTACTACTATTCGCTTCCTACACTTGTTCAGGATTTTTTGGAGAAGCTGGAAATCAAAATGGAGGAGGGGGCAAGGTGCTTTATACTTGCAACCTGTGGAGCCACCACTGGGGATTCCACCAAAACAGCCAAGGATATCCTGAAGAGGAAGGGAATTGGTACGGATTTTGTTTTTGCAATGGAGATGCCTGACAACTATATTCTATTGTATGATGTTCAGAACAGGGAGAAGCAGGAAAGAATGCTGACAAGCAGCAGGGATTCGCTGGAAGGCATGGTCCAGCTTATGGAGGAGGACAAGAGGGGAGACTACAATGAAATAAAGGGACCAATGCCCGGGATGATGACCATGCTGGCAGGAGCACTTTACAGGAGGGGTAGAGGGACCAGGAAATTCCATGTGACGGACTCCTGTACTAGCTGTAACCTTTGTGAGGAAATCTGCCCCGTGAATGCCATTGAAATGCGGGAAGGAAAACCCGTCTGGGTAAAGGAAAGGTGTGTTCACTGCCTGGCCTGCATCCATAGATGTCCAGTCAGTGCAATTCAATATGGCGGCAGGACAAGTTCAAGAGGAAGATATGTAAATCCCCTGTCTGGACTTTAGGAGATGATTTCAGAAAATTTGAAACAGTGAGGAAGATTAAGAATTGTTAAGAATGGCTTAAAAGGTTGTAATCCGATTGATAAAATGTTAACTTAATAGGGCAAATTACATAACATTCACCTGGAATTAGCCAGGTGGATTTTATGATAAAAGACATAAGGAGGAAACATATGAAAAAAATCGGACTACTGCCTAGGCTAATAATCGCCATCATATTAGGTATCTTATTCGGAATGGTATTACCTGAGCCGGGAGTTAGGGTATTTGCAACCTTTAACGGTATATTTGGCAATTTCCTCGGTTTCGCAATTCCACTGATCATCCTTGGATTTGTTGCACCGGGAATCGGAGACCTTGGAAAGGGAGCTGGAAGGGTACTTGCAGTTACTGCGGGTCTTGCCTACACTTCAACTGTACTTGCAGGTACAATGGCATTCTTTGCAAACACAGCAATCCTACCTTCCTTTATTACAGAGGGGGCACTTTCAACGGAGCTTGCTGAAGAGGGAGCTGCAGCCGCAGCATTTATTGAGGTTTCCATACCACCAGTTATGGGAGTTATGACAGCTTTGATTCTTGCATTCACAATCGGCATTGGTATTGCCGCCACTGGATCAAAGACCATAAAATCACTTATGGACGAGTTCCAGGCAATAATCAGCAAAATGATATCAGATATTATCATTCCTTTGCTGCCACTCCACATTATGGGCATCTTTGCAAACCTGACATACTCAGGACAGGTATTCCAGATACTAAGCGTATTCTCAAGGGTCTTTGTACTTGTAATAGTGCTTCATATGACTGTAATAATACTTCAGTACCTGATTGCAGGGACACTTGCAGGGGCAAACCCGTTCAGACTGATCAGAACTATGATACCGGCATACTTTACAGCAATAGGTACACAGTCATCAGCAGCGACAATTCCTGTAACTCTTGCACAGACCAAGAAAAACGGAGTAAACGAGGGTGTAGCTGATTTTGCAATACCACTTTCAGCCACGATTCACCTTTCAGGAAGCACCATTACACTTGTAAGCTGTTCAATAGCAATCATGCTCATATCAGGGATGCCACTATCCTTTGGAACCTACATTGGCTTTATAATGGCACTTGGAGTAACAATGGTTGCTGCACCTGGAGTACCAGGAGGAGCTGTTATGGCTGCAATAGGACTTCTTCAGAGCATGCTGGGCTTTGATGCAACCCTGACATCACTTATGATAGCCCTTTATCTTGCACAGGACAGCTTTGGAACTGCATGTAACGTAACAGGTGATGGAGCAATAGCAATACTTGTAAACAAGTTTTCAGGACACAAGCTACAACCAACTGCAGAATAATTGAAACAACGCCTTCTTCGGAGGGCGTTTTTTGTTGTATAATGGGTAGTAGTACAGTAAATCGATAATAAGAAGAAGGAGGAGCCTATGAAATCATACAGAAAGGAATTGACCTTCAATATAAACAGCAGGAGAGGCTTTGTAAACATAACACCCCAGGTGGAGGAAGCCTTGAGGGAAAGCGGAATAAGGGAGGGAATACTCCTATGCAACCCAATGCACATAACTGCAAGTGTTTTTATAAACGATGATGAGAGTGGTCTTCATAGGGATTTTGAAAGACTCTTGGAAAGGCTTGCTCCCGAAAAGCCCCACAGTCAATATGACCACAATGGTTTTGAGGACAATGCGGATGCTCATCTCAAAAGAACCCTAATGGGCAGGGAAGCCGTTGTGGCAGTGACAAAGGGGAGGCTTGATTTTGGAACCTGGGAGCAGATATTCTATGGTGAGTTTGACGGGATGCGACCCAAGAGGGTCTTGGTAAAGATTATTGGAGAGTAGGATGCAGGGTATATTACTATCAAGGGAGGAATTGATGTGAATATTAGGAGAGCTAATCCAAAGGAAAACAATGTTTTGACTGAGCTTGCAGTAGCCTCAGAGGCACATTGGGGTTATGACAAGAGATTTCTTGATGCATTCAGAGGGATCTACAGTCTGTCGGAGGATTATATTATGAATCACCCAACCTTTGTACTGATGGAGGAGGATGAAATAATTGGTTTTTACAGTCTTATAGAGACTGATGAGGAAGTTACCCTTGAATATTTCTACATCGATTCGGTGAACATAAGAAAAGGCTATGGAAGCTACCTTTGGGAGCATCTCATTGAGTTTTGCAGGAGTAGAGGTATTCTGGAGCTTCAGTTTGTATCAAGTCCCGAGGCAAGACACTTTTACGAGAAAATGGGTGCTGTAGTGGTTGGAGAAGCTAAATCAAGAGTAATGGCCGACAGAAGAATTCTCAAGTGGAAATTTGTCATCTGATTATAAATGCAAAGGAATTGGGTATATAACCCTCACTAACATAAGGGGAGGTAAATAGATGTCAGGATATGATTTTACTCTAAAGGAGACAGATGGGGAAGATATATCCCTCAAGGATTTCAAAGGCAGGAATGTTGTGGTGTACTTCTATCCAAAGGACAATACTTCCGGCTGAATAACCGAGGCCGTTGGATTCAGGGATCTGAATCAGGAGTTCGAGAAGCTGGACACTGTAATAATCGGAATAAGCAAGGACAGCCTCAGTTCCCACAGGATATTCAGGGACAAGCAGGAACTTAACTTCTTGCTTCTAAGTGACGAGGAAGGAAAGGTCCATGACCAGTTCAAGGTTATCGTGCCAAAGAAAATGTATGGCAAAAAATACATGGGAACAGAAAGATCCACCTTTATTTTCAATAAGGAGGGGGAGATGGTCAAGGAGTACAGAAAGGTAAAGTCTGCAGGCCATGCAGAGGAAGTATTGGAGTATATAAAGGAAAACATGAAATAGATAGGTCGGTAGGTTATGATATACTCAGTAGTGTATTGTAACCTACTTTTATGGGAGTGATTTGATGAAATATGAAGGAGCAGTATATAGACCACCTTCAGAAGCCAGAAGCTGGATATTGCAGGCAACAATTGGATGTTCACACAACCGCTGCACCTTTTGCAGCATGTACAAGGAAAAGAGCTTCAGAATAAGGAAAACTGAGGAGCTAATACAGGAAATTCATGATGCAAGAAGGATCTATGGAAGCCTTAAACGAATATTCATAGCCGATGGGGATGCCCTGATGATCAGAACTGAGGACCTGCTTAAGATCATAGGGGAGCTAAAGAATACCTTTCCTGAATGTGAAAGAATAGGGATATATGCATCCCCAAAGAGCATCCACTTAAAGTCTGAAGAAGAACTTAAGAGCCTAAAGGAAGCCGGTCTTGGAATAGCCTATATGGGTCTTGAGTCTGGAAGCGAGAGGATTCTCCAGATGGTTAAAAAGGGAGATAGCAGTGAGGGGATCATCTCGGCTGGAAGAAAGATCAAGGAAGCGGGATTGGAGCTTTCAGTTACGGTTATCTCAGGACTTGGAGGCAATAAATTCTGGGAAGACCATGCAATTGAGACAGCCCAGGCGGTAAACCAGATCAGGCCTGATTATCTTGGACTTCTTACCCTGATGGTTGAGCCAGGGACTGAGCTTTGGGACCAGGTGGAATCAGGTGACTTTTCCCTGCTATCCCCCTATGAAATAGCCCAGGAGACGCTTCTTATGTTAAAGCACCTTGACTCTCCCGGATGTGTCTTCAGAAGCAACCATGCCTCAAACTACGTTGCCCTTAAGGGTACCTTGAATGAAGACAGGGAGGAAATGATTTCAACCCTTGAAAATGCACTTTCAGAAGGGGATTTCAAGGAGGAGTGGATGCGAAGGCTGTAAGAGAATTATGTTTATTATTTGGAAATTCAGGGTAAAGTCTTTATTAGAGAATAAATACAAGGAGGAATAGGGATGACACAATATCATGAACCTGTAGAAAGACTAGATGACAAGACAATGGACATAACAAGGGCTTTGGTTAGCCTTAAGGAGGAGATTGAGGCTGTTGACTGGTACAACCAGAGAGTGGCAGCTACTGATAATCCTGATCTTAAGGAGATTCTTGCCCACAACAGGGATGAGGAAATCGAGCACGCAGTAATGACCCTGGAATGGCTGAGAAGAAACATGGGAGCCTGGGACGAGGAAATGAAGACTTACTTATTCACTGAAGGAGACATCGCACACCTTGAAGAGGGTGGAGAAGAGGAAGAAGCTTCCGGTGATAAGGGACTAAACATTGGAGATCTAAAATAGGAGGGAAGCGTAGATGCTATACAGAGAACTTGCACCAATTTCAAATGAAGCCTGGGGTGAGATTGATGAAAGGGCCGCTGAGGTTCTGAAGTCATATCTGTCAGCCAGGAAGGTAGTAAAGGTTAACGGACCCAAGGGTCTTTCTTTCAATGTGATATCAGAGGGTAGACTTGGTGAAACGGAAGAGGATGGAGATGTTTGCTATGCAAACTACAAGGTCCTTCCACTGACTGAATCAAGAATTGAGTTTGAGATGGACAGATGGGAGCTTGACAATGTTTCAAGGGGAGCCAAGGATGTGGACTACGGTCCATTGGAGGATGCCCTTGAAAAGATAGCCTTGTTTGAGGAAAATGCCGTATACAATGGTCTGGAAAAGGCAGGAATAGTAGGCCTTGATGGAGCTGCTGAAGGAAAGGCAATCAAGCTTGGTGATGATGCAAAAGGCCTTATGGAATCAATAACTGAGGGAGTTCTAAGGCTGAGGAGAAACTTTGCAGGTGGATCCTACACACTTGTAGTGGGAAAGGATGCATACAAGAAGATTATAGCTCAGGACAGCGGATATCCACTGAAGAAAAGGATAGAAAGTCTGATTGAAGGAAAGATCATCCTAAGCCACGTAGTTGATGGAGCGTATCTGATTCCTTACAAACACGACGATCTTGAGCTTACAATTGGAATGGACTTCTCAATAGGGTAGCAGGAGCATGATGCAGAAAAGGTTAAATTCTTTGTTGCTGAAACATTTGCATTCAGGGTTCTTGATCCGGCATTGATAGTTAAATTCAGTCTATAATCAGGAAATTTCATAAAAAACACCAGCTGGTTAATCCAGCTGGTGTTTTTTTTCGTGGCTTCTGTCGCCCTTGTCACAAGCAAGTCTTCTCAAGGTCTTGATCTGATCCTGGGTTCCCAGGACAATCATAGTATCTCCAACCTCCAAAACCTCATCGGAATGAGGGTTGAACTGGAGTTTTTTTCGAGTATTCTTTTTGATGGCCAGTACAATGAGCCCTGTCTTTTCAGGAATTCGGACCTCCCTGAGGGTCTGGTTCATGATTGAAGAGCTGTCGCATATAACAACATCCTCAAGGTCAAGCACTACCTCCCCTGCATGGGTGATTATGTCCAGGAAGGATATGACGTTTGGTCTGAGCATCAGTGCAGCCATACGGCTTCCGCCAATTTCATCAGGGGAAATGGTATTGTTTGCACCAGCTCTCTTTAGCTTGTCATGGGATGTCTTGTCAATGGCCCTGGAAACGATGTATAGATTTTTGTTCAGCTCCCGGGCTGTCAGCACCGTAAAAACATTGTCGGCATCCTTTGAAAGGGAGCAGATAAGTCCCTTGGCTCTTTCAATCCCAGCTCTTAGGAGAGTCTCATCCAGGGTTGCATCACCAAGGAGTACTTGAACCCCCTCCTCAAGGAGCTCAGCAACAACATTTTCATCCTTGTCAATGACGACAAGATTCACATTGCTCTTCTGGAATCTCTTCATGGCATGCCAGCCTGTCTCTCCTGCACCACAGAGTATGTAGTGATTGTTGAAATCGGAAATTTTTCTCTCCATCATCTTCCTCCTTATGGCTTTTCTTATATCTCCCTCCATGAGAGATGAAACTATCCTTGTAAACATGTAACCTACAGAACCAAGGCTTATGATTATGAGCACAATTGAAAATAGCTTGGCCTGAGGAGTCATGGCTGAAACCTCTGCATAGCCCACTGTAGATATCGTTATTATGGTCATGTACAATGCATCAATAAAGCTGAGATCAAGTAATATCCTATATCCGGTCACGCCGAACAGGACAATTATTACCAATGCAAAAATAAAGACTGCTACTCTGTCCTTTCTGCTCATAAAAACCCTCCTTCTTCCTATACATATTATTTATACCTGAAAAGAAGCCCTTTCTACCATAAATATATTTCGTGGGTCTAGATAATTTCAGGAGCCAATGATATAATGATGCTTTGGAGGAGATTATTATGGCAAGTGCAGCATATAAAAAGAAAAGAGAATACCTATTGAGCAATGAGAACCTGTACAAGACTTCACTGTATCTTGCTTGGCCGGTTATCATCCAGCTGCTTCTTCAGGTTTCGGTGGGGACAATTGACATGAAGATGGTCGGGACCGTCGGTGTTGATGCAATATCTGCAGTTGGAACCAGCAGAAACATCATTATGATCCTCATGGTGCTTGTAATTGCAATATCAACTGGAACCACTGCAATGGTTGCAAGGTTTGTGGGCAAGGATGACCATGAGGGTGCAAGCATAGCTGCAGGACAGGCATTCATGCTATCCTTGCTACTTTCGGCTTTTATCGTCCCTGTTGGCCTGCTGACAAATGAGTTTAGCCTTAGGGTCCTGGGTGTGACTGACGAGGTTCTGGTCTATGCAATCCAGTACATGGAAGTGTTTTTCCTGGCAGTTCCCTTCTTTTTGCTTCATTTCATGGCAAGGTCAATATTCCAGGGGGCAGGAGATACAAAGACCCCCCTCTATATAGACATAATGATGAATATCATAAACGTAATCGGAAACTATATATTCATATTCGGTATGTTTGGATTCCCTGCATTTGGAGTTGCCGGTGCGGCAATGGGAACGGCCCTTTCCAGGGTCATAAGCGTTATGGTAGCCTGGGGAGCTCTTTTGAGCGGGAAGTTTGATGTCAAGGTGAGATGGAAGGATATGTTCAGGCCTGTCTGGAAGGCATCAAGACAGATTGTAACAATTGGAGTTCCTTCAGGGCTGCAGGGGCTGTCAAGAAACGCAACCACCTTTATAATGTTTGCAGTGCTTGCAAGGACTCTGGATGCAGAATTTGCAATACCAGCCTTTGTCATCGGAACCAATCTCAACCAGTATGCACTGATGCCTGGACTTGCAGTGGGAACGGCAGCAGCCACTCTATCAGGCATGAATCTGGGAGCAAAGCAGTATGACCGGGCAGAGGCAAGTGGAAGGGCTACAGCCATTCTGGGTGCCGGTATAATGCTGGGAATCTCACTAATCCTTATCATTTTTTCCGGACCCTTCATAAATTTTTTCCTGGATGCATCGAATCCGGATGTGGTAAGGATAGGAACTATATTCCTCATAATCGTGGGAATATCAGAGCCATTCCATGCGGTGGCCATTATATTTTCAAGGACCATGCAGGGAGCTGGCTATACAAAGAAGCCATTTTACATCACCTTCTACAGCTGGGTTGTAATAAGGGTTTCCGTGGCCATACTGCTGGGACTTGTATTTGGCATGGATTCCACAGGGGTATGGATTGCAATCAGTGCAACAAACTTGATTTCCGGAATTTGGGCATATTCACTGTTTAAACGAGGAGATTGGAAAAGTGTAAAAATATATGGTGTAAGTTAATGGAAACTCTATACTTAGATACCCCTTTTGGGTATAATAGGTATAGAGTTTTATTTATGAAAATAATCAGGAGGTTATTATGATAAATGCAGACGTATCTTTGCCGATTGCATTTGGGGCAGGATTCCTTTCCTTTTTCTCACCCTGCCTACTGCCAATGATTCCGGCATATATAATGTATATTACAGGGGTCGATATGGAGGATGACCTTTCCAAGGTCCGGATGACAGCCTTGATGAGAACCCTGGGCTTTGTACTTGGATTTACAGCCATATTTATGATCATGGGTTCATCGGCAAGCTTTCTGGGAAGAGCCTTTATCCAAAACAAGGAAATCTTCTTTAGGATAAGCGGAATACTCATAATATTGTTTGGACTTAATATGATGGGGGTATTGAATCTTAAATTCCTTGGTATGGAAAAGAGGGTGAAGTCTCCCAAAAAGGTGACCAGCTGGTTCAGCTCAATCCTAATGGGAATGGCCTTTGCAGCCGGATGGACACCCTGCTTTGGACCGGTCCTTGCATCAATTCTAGTGTTTGCAGGAACATCAGCTACGGTATCAAAGGGTGTATTGCTGCTCTTTATCTATTCAGTGGGCATGGCTATACCATTTTTATTGACGGCACTCTTTATCAACGTGTTCATAAAATGGCTGGCAAGAGCAGAGAAATTCTTGAAGTACATGCCCTATATCAGTGGAATCATCCTAGTGATCTTTGGCGTTTTGATTTTCTTCGACAAGATGATGAGCATAAGCTCATTGCTACTGTAAAGGAGGCAAATATGAAAAAAAGCAATCTTCTAATACTGCTTGTTGCGGTTGCCCTAATAGGTGCGGGAGCAGTCTATTTTCTAACTAATATGACCGGTAATGATGAAGCACAAGGCCCAGGTGAGCAAGGCTTTGAAACGGGGTCCCAGGCAGGAGAACCGTCGGCGGTCCCTGAGCCAAATGATGCTCCAGCTGTAACTGAGACTCCAGAAGCTGATGGAGCTCATGACGGCTACCTTGACCACGACCATGCAGAAATAGTCATGGGGGAAAAGGCTCCTGACTTCACACTTCTTGATATGGAGGGAAACCAGGTAAGCTTAAGCGACTTTGAGGGAAAGATGGTTTTTCTTAACTTTTGGGCAACCTGGTGCACCTATTGTGACATAGAGATGCCTGACCTTCAGAAGGTCCATGATGAGAACGAAGACCTGGTTGTACTTGCAGTCAATGTTAGGGAGGAAAAGGGTCTGGTCCAGGACTATCTGGATGAGGGAGGCTATGAATTTCCCGTGGTTCTTGACGAGGATGGCCATATGGCACAGATATACCTGGTAAGCGGAATGCCAACAACCTATTTTCTAAGTGATGACGGTAAGCTTTTGGGATATCAGCCGGGAATGCTTACCCTTGAGCAGATGGAGGACATAATTGTACAGATGAGAGACCTGCAAGACCAGCTATAGCTGGTCTTTTCCATTGCAAGCATCTCGCTAAAATGCTATATTTGTATGAGGAGCGTGATATTATGACAGAAAATAGATTTTTACCCTATATGACCGCACTGGGATATTCTATGATATTTGGAATGTCCTTTATGTTTACCAAGATAGGATTAGGCTACATGACAACCCTTCAGCTCATTGCCTACAGATTTCTGGTTGCAGCCATAACCATGCAGGTCCTAAGGGCCTTGAAGCTTATAAAGCTTGATTTCAAGGGAAAGGACCTGAAGCTTGTCATCATGACCGCAATATTCCAGCCTGTCCTCTACTTTTTCTTTGAGGTTGAGGGAGTCAATCTTACAACATCCTCACAGGCAGGGCTTATGGTATCCCTTGTCCCTGTAACAACGGCAATAGGGGCCAGAATATTTTTGAAGGAAAGACTTAAGCTTATCCAGATAATGTTTATCATCCTTTCAGTTGGGGGAGTCATAGTCATCAATGTACTTAATGATTCAAGCGGCCTAGGTGGAAACACCCTTGGGCTTATGTTTTTGACCATGTCCGTAATTTCCGGGACACTTTACAGTTTGAGTTCAAAACGGGCATCCAGTCAGTTCACACCTGTTGAGATAACCTATACAATGATGACCATCGGAGCAATTGTCTTCAACGGTACCCTTCTTGCAAGAAGCCTATTTGAGGGTACCCTTGCAGTATATTTCCAACCCCTTGCAAATCCTGAGGTCTATGGGCCTATACTCTATCTGGGGCTGCTGTCCTCGGTTGTTGCATTCTTCTTCCTGAACTTTACAATATCAAGGATTCCCGTATCCCAGTCTGCCATATTCGGAAACCTTGTAACTGTATTTGCAATACTTGCAGGAGTGTTCATACTCAATGAGCCCTTCGGAACCAAGGATGTAATCGGAGCGGCGATGATAGTTACGGGAGTTTGGGGCACTCTCTACTTCGGATCAAGGAAGAAAAGGGTAAGAGCTTAAGAAAATCGTAAGATTTCTGTGGAATGTTTTGTAAGAATTACCCCTTATACTTTTAGATAAGGCAAAGGTTGGTGGAGATTTTATGGAAAGACCCCGTATTTTGGTCGTGGATGACGACAGGGAAATAGCAGCAGCCATTGAAAAGCTTCTCCTATTGGAGGATTTTCTTGTGCTTAAGGCCTATGATGGCATGGAGGCCATGAATCTGCTCATGGGTGAAGAAATTCACCTTATCATCATGGATGTCATGATGCCAAGGCTGGATGGCCTTTCAGCCACGATGAAAATCAGAGAAGAGAGGAACATCCCAATCATTATCCTCTCAGCCAAGTCCCAGGACAGCGACAAGATTCTTGGACTGTCCATGGGAGCTGACGACTATATCACCAAGCCCTTCAACCCCCAGGAGCTGGTTGCCCGGGTCAGGAGTCAGTTGAGAAGGTACATGTACCTTGGGGATATGGGAAACGCAAGACAGGAATCGGGAATTAGGGTAGGCAGCCTATATCTTGACGAGGACTCAAGGGAGCTCCTGGTGGATGGTGAAAATGTACGTCTCACACCCACGGAATATGGGATCATACAGTTTCTAATGAGGAATCCTGGAGTTGTTTTCTCAGCTGAGCAGATCTATGAGAAGGTTTGGAAGGAAGAGGCTTATTCAGTGGAGAACACTGTAATGGTACATATCAGAAGGATACGGGAAAAAATCGAAATCAATCCAAAAGAACCTAAATATCTAAAGGTGGTGTGGGGAATTGGATACAAGATTGAAAAGCTTCAGCAGAAGTAATTGGACAAAGCTGGCATCCTTTTTACTTATTGTGGCAATGGTGGCCGGCATGTCTGGAATATTTGTTTATTGGTATTTTTCAGGGATAAATCCTGAGGTCCTACTAACAGAGGACTACAAGGAAAGCGAGGCATACGGAAGCGATCTTAGGTCTATTGCATATGAGGTGGCTAGAATACTGGAGGGTGAGCAGGAGACGGTTCCTGGCGGTATTAGTTTTTATGGCAAGAATGAAGAGAATACACTGTCCTGGCCTTCCAATCTAACTGAGAAACATTTCATTGAAGGGGATGGAGAGTATTTCTATCTGGAGGAAGGCAGATTCAAGAACTCTGAAACAGGTGAAACCATATTTCCATACGGTTCAGAGGCATCATATGAAAAGGCCTACTTCTCCTTTGATGATGGCTATATGCAGTTAAAGCAAAAAGAATGGACATCAGACAGGGAAGTAATGATTCCCCTTACGGTATGGCTTGTGATTATTCTCCTTGGTCTTGTGGCACTTCTGGTGTATCAGTTTATTGTAACAGGTAAGAAGGCTGGGGATGAAGAGATTCACACTGCACCTGTTGACAGGATATACCTTGAGCTCCTTATTGCAGGTCTTGTTCTTCTGGGACTCCTATGGTTCAGTGGCTTGTCCAGCCTCTTGTATTCAGGTGACATCGGCTTCAATGGAAACGGAGGCATGTCCTCAAGACAGACCTTTGGCATATATATGGCAGCAGCTCTAACTTCATTTGTAACTGTAGGCGTTGGAGTGACTTTACTGTCAGTTGCCCGAAGGATCAAGGCAAAGAAAGTCATAGAGAGCAGCTTTATCTTTGGTGGGCTGAGAAGGGGACTTCAAAAGGGCAGAAGCTTTATGGACGGCAGCAGGTTTGACAAATCATCTCTGACAAGGGTTCTTCATCAGAGGCAGGTTTATTTTGTTGCAGGAAGCCTTCTACTTGTCCTGCTGACATTCTTGCTGCTGGTAGTCGCAACTCCCTTGGCAATCATCCCGCCGATTATGGAGGGATTACTGATTTACTGGTACTTCAAGTACAACAGGGAAACCTTTGACGAAATAGAAAAGGGCTTCAATGAGAGCCTTGAAGAGCAGATGAAGTCAGAGCGGATGAAGATAAACCTTGTGACAAATGTATCCCACGACCTGAAGACTCCCCTGACATCAATAATCAGCTACGTGGACCTTCTTTCAAGGGAGGAGGACATGTCCCCCGTAGCGAGGGACTATGTCAGGATCCTATCGGAAAAATCCGAAAGGCTTAAAAACATAGTGTCTGACCTGTTTGACCTAGCAAGGAGCACCAGTGGTGACATTGACACAGACTTCGAGGACCTTGACCTGAAAAAGCTTGTGGAGCAGACCCTTATTGATATGGAGGACAGCATAGAGGCCTCGGAATTTCAGATAAGGACGGATCTTCCAGAGAAGCCTGTTAATATACACTCCGACGGCAAGAAGCTTTACAGGGTTATCCAGAACCTTATTGACAATGCCTTGAAGTATTCCCTGAAGGGGACAAGGATATATGTTGATCTGGAGGAGGAAAAAGGTAAGGCAGTCCTTGGAATCAAGAATACTGCAGGTTATGAGATGAACTTCTCCAAGGATGAGATTCTTCAGAGGTTCTTCCGTGGAGATCAGGCTAGAAGCGGGGATGGAAGTGGATTGGGACTCTCCATTGCTGAAAGCTTCACCAGGGTATCTGGCGGGGACTTCGACTTGCAGGTTGACGGAGACCAGTTCAAGGTCCTTGTAACATTCCCTCTTGATTAATAACAATTAATATGACCCCTGAGGTGAAAATCACCGCAGGGGTCTCCTTGAATTTTAATTTAATTATACGTTGAATCTGAAGTGGACAACATCCCCATCCTTCATGATGTAATCCTTGCCCTCAATTCTCACAAGTCCCTTTTCCCTTGCAGAAGCCATGCTTCCACCATGTGCCATCAGGTCATCATAGTGGATCACCTCAGCCCTTATAAAGCCCCTTTCAATGTCGGAGTGTATCTTGCCAGCAGCCTGGGGTGCTGGTGTGCCCCTCTTTATGGTCCATGCCCTGGACTCAGGCTCACCTGCTGTAAGGAAGCTTATGAGACCAAGAAGTCTGTAGCTTGCCTGAACCAGCTTGTCCAGTCCTGATTCGGAAAGTCCAAGGTCAGCAAGAAACTCTTTTCTTTCCTCTTCGTCAAGCTGTGAAATTTCCTCCTCGATTTCAGCGCTTACAACAACAACCTCTGCACCTTCAGTGGCGGCAAACTCCCTTACCTGATTGACATAAGGGTTTTCATCCTCTGAGCCCACATCTGACTCTGAGATGTTTGCAATGTATATGATCGGCTTTGAGCTCAGCATATTGAAGGACCTCAGTATTGCTGCCTCGTCATCTGTCAGATCCAGTGTCCTGAGTGACTTGCCCTCTTCCAGTACCTGGAGGGCCTTTTTAATCACTTCAACCTCAAGCCTCATGGACTTGTCATTCTTTGCCAGCTTCTGTGCCTTTTCAAGACGTCTTTCCAAAAGCTCCAAGTCTGACAGCATAAGCTCCAGGTTGATTGTCTCAATATCCCTTAGGGGGTCGATTCCACCGGATACATGGACAACATCCTCGTTCTGGAAGCACCTGACAACATGGACTATCGCTTCAACCTCCCGGATATGTGACAGAAACTTGTTTCCAAGTCCCTCTCCCTTACTTGCCCCTGCAACAAGTCCTGCTATGTCGTAGAACTCTATTGCTGTTGGGACTATCTTCTTTGAGTTGTAGATTTCCGCAAGCTTGTAGATCCTTTCATCTGGAACCGCAACAACTCCTACGTTTGGCTCAATTGTACAGAAGGGGTAGTTAGCTGATTCCGCTCCTGCATGTGTTATTGCATTAAACAATGTACTTTTTCCTACATTAGGTAGGCCTACTATTCCTAGCTTCATATTGATTTCCTTTCCATATATAAATTATTTTCATAGTCTATCCACGAGTTAGAATTATACCCTAAATAGTCTCTGATTGCAACGAAGTATTGCTTCTAGGAAGATTATATCACATAGGGACTTATGTGTAGGGAGGTTTTTCAGATATTCAATATCCTTGTATAAAATCGGTATTTATTGTAAACTGGTAATATTAGTTAGATACACAAAGTAATTGTAATATAGATGGAGTGGATCAAGATGAGTGAAAAAATTGCTGACATAGCTGGAGAAGGCTGTGAAATACTGGTTCCTTTCAATGAAAGGAAACCTCTTGAGGATATCGAGCGAAGTATAATCAAGACCTATAGAAAGCACATTTGGACAAAGTTCATTAAAGCAATAAAGGAATATGAGCTGATTCAGGATGGGGACAAGATAGCTGTTGCAATATCTGGTGGAAAGGATAGCCTCTTGATGGCCAAGCTTTTTCAGGAGCTGTACAAATATGGAACCCAGAATTTTGAGCTGGAGTTCATCGCAATGGATCCAGGCTACCATCCCGATATCAGGGAGCTGCTGGAGGACAACTGCAGGTATTTGGATATACCTGTACACATTTACGAAGCCAATGTATTTGAGGTCGCAGACAAGATTGCCCAGGACTACCCCTGCTACATGTGTGCAAGAATGAGAAGGGGAGCACTTTATGGAAAGGCACAGGAGCTTGGCTGCAACAAGCTTGCCCTTGGACATCATTACAATGATGTTATCGAGACCACAATGCTCAATGTCCTTTGTGCGGGCAATTTCAAGACCATGATGCCAAAATTGAAGGCACAGAATTTTGAGGACATGGAGCTGATCAGGCCAATGTACCTGATTGAGGAAAAATACATTGAGCGTTTTATCCAGAACGCTGGAATATGGCCGCTTAACTGCGCCTGTATGGTGGCAGCCAAAAAGATTGGAAACAAGAGGACTGAAATCAAGGATCTGATTGAAAAGCTTAAGGATGATTTCCAGAATGTTGACAGCTCAATATTCAGGGCTGCACAAAATGTCAATATGGAAGGTATTCTAGGATGGGAAAAGGATGGAGAGAAGCATTCCTTCCTGGATGAATATTAGGGAGTGATAAAATGGTATATACACCACAAAGACTTTTCAAGGTTGTGGCAGGTCTTTTCTTATTCGCTGTAGGAATTGTGCTGACCATAAATGCAAGCCTGGGAGTATCTCCATGGGATGTATTTCATCAGGGAGTATCAAGAACAGTAGGCATAACAATTGGTCAGGCCCACATAATAATGGGATTTCTGATAATCCTTCTTGATATATATCTGGGACAGGCAATAGGATGGGCAACAATCATGAACATGCTGCTTATAGGTACCTTTATAGATATTATTATGCTGAACAATCTGATCCCATTGTCTCAAACCCCTTTAATCGGTCTTTTTATGATAATTGCAGGTATTGCAGTACAAGGACTAGGATTTTCTGTCTACATTTCCCAGGGAATAGGTGCAGGACCAAGGGATGGATTGATGGTTGTCCTTACTAAAAGAACCGGGAAATCAGTCCGGCTCATCAAGAGCTTGATTGAAGCAACTGCTGTAACAATAGGAATTATACTTGGGGGCAGCTTTGGAATAGGGACGATCATAATGGCTTTTTTCGGAGGGATCATTTTCCAGGCAACCTTCAAATTGATCAGGTTCAGGGTGGAAAAGGTTGAGCACAGGTTTATTCAGGATGATTTAAAGGCTCTGAAGGATAGGGTATAGAAAATGGATGGCAGGGATGCCATCCATTTTATTTGATGTCAAATATCTGATTTCTCTTATGAATGCCATGTATATGTGTATTGTTTACCATGGGAATGTTGATAAATTCATTTATTATCTCAAAGTTATCCCCAAAGTGAAGGGGAAAGAAATGCTTTGGCTTGATATTGTCAATGAAGTACTTGCCTCCCATTGAATAATGATTCCCAAGTCTTGGGTCAACGGGGAAAAAAGCAAGGTCAATTTGCTTATCCCTGATCCTGTCAATCTCTCTTTTGAAATCCCTTTCCATAAGTGCCTTCTCCTCCGAGGAATCCTCTTCCCAGTGCCACCAGTGAAGATCACCTGCAAAGAAGATGCTTACACCATCAACCTTCACAAGGAAAGAGACCCCCTGGTCTGTTGAGCCAAAGGTTTCGACGGAAAAATCCGTGAAATCCAACCTCTCATAGGGACCCATAAGTCGTATCCTACCATTTGATGGCACCATTATATCATCGCTTAGGATATAGGTGATATCATCGCTTGCCAAGGTCCATTTGAAGATGTCCTCGTTGAAATGGTCGGGGTGTGAATGACTTACAAATACAATTACGGGCTTGTCGGGAAGCTCAATATCCCCCTTGAAATAGTCAAAGACCATAAAGTAATTTTCGGTTTCAATTGCATAACCGCTATGATATATATATTCCACTTTTATTCTCTTCTTGCTCATCCCAAAACCTCCTTTAGAGTATACTCATACTCTACCCATTTTTACCTTTTTTCCACCTGATTTTCATATTCCTTTCACATTGGACTTGTAGAATCTAATTAGTAAACAAGGAAAGGAGATTTGAAAATGGATAGCAACAATAATATAGACCAAAACATTAATATTGACCAGGATGCTGAGAGTTATCAAGAGGTAGATAATCATGGGAACAATCAGAACTTCCAGAATGGGAAGGAAAAAAGGAAACGAAATTGGGCCTCGCTGGTTGCTGTGGTTCTTCTTATATCATTTGTGGGAGGCTTTGCTGGCACATACCTTGGAAACAGCTACTTCTCAAATCAGGAAAGCCCCAATGCCTATGTTCAGGACCCCGTAACAATCAATCCAAATGACACCATAACGGCTGTTTCGGCCGTTGCCAAAAAGAGCATGAGTTCAGTTGTGGGTATTACAACGGTTGAAACCCAGGATTTCTGGTTTTCACAGCAGGATGTCAGTGGGGTAGGCTCTGGGGTAATCGTCCATGAGGATGGATATATTCTGACCAACTCCCATGTGGTTGCAGACGGAGAGGCAAAGGAAATAACCGTAAAATTTGAGGACGGAGAAATAACCGAAGGAGATGTTCTCTGGAATGACCCCTTCCTTGACCTTGCTGTGGTCAAGGTTGAGCGGAGCAAGCTTCCTGTGGCAATATTGGGAGATTCGGACAGTCTGGTGGTTGGGGAGCTGGCAGTGGCAATAGGAAACCCCCTGGGGCTTGAATTTGAAAGGACCGTTACCAGTGGAGTGATCTCAGGACTCAACAGAGCTGTAAGGGTTGATAGGAGCAATATAATTGAGGATCTTATCCAGACTGATGCATCAATCAATCCTGGAAACAGTGGAGGTCCCCTTTTGAACGGAAACGGAGAGGTAATCGGAATAAACACTGCAAAGATGCAGACCGCCGAGGGTTTGGGCTTTGCCATTCCAATTAACCTTACAAAGCCAATCATTGAGGATATCATCCAAACTGGGACCCATCAGACGGTGCTTCTTGGAATAACCGGTGTTTCATTGGAGGAGTACGAGGCAAGACTGGGAATTGACCTGGAGCCTGAAGGCGGAGTTGTGGTAATTGAGGTGCAGCCTGCATCCACAGCGCAGGAAGCAGGAATACTTCCTGGTGATGTGATTACAAGAATAGCTGATAGGGATATATCAAATATGGGTCAGCTGAGAAGAGCCTTGTACAAATATGACTCTGGAGATGAAGTTGAGCTTAGAATCATAAGAAACGGAGAGGAACAAACCCT
>CAYMHD010000003.1:0-2084 GCA_964390135.1 uncultured Gudongella sp.
GGGGGTTGAGGATTTCACACTGGCATGTGGTACAGGAGCCGGATCCATTGGCTACGTGCTGGTGAAAAAAGAAATGATTTCAGGAAATCAGGTAACCATTAACATGCCTGGAGGGGAGCTTACAATCCAAGTGATACTTAACCCGGATGGGATTGAGGATATATTTCTTACGGGGGCAGCAACCCTTGTTTCAGAGGGAAGGGTTATGGATGAGGAGCTGAGGTACTGAAAGCATTATATAAAGATTTAATTTTGACCCTCAGGCATCCATGATGGTAACAAGGATTGTTGAAGGCAAGAACTGGCTGAACAAAAAGATTGGAGGGACTCTTCCCTCAGGAAGTTAGGAATTTGATTTAAAATAAGTGGTAGCTGGGGCCCCGAAGGGTATATAGTCTTCGGGGCATTTTATGTGGAATATGGAAAGGGAGGATCAGTGGATGAAATTTATTGACCTGCACTGCGATACACTTATGAAGACAATGGAAAAGGATTCGAGTATAAGACTCCTGGAGAACGACAAGACCAGCGTGGATTTCAAACGAATGAAGGAGGGGGGATCCCTTGCTCAGTTTTTTGCAGTCTTCCTGCCATCCCAGGAGATGATGCTGGAGTATGTGGGAAGGGTTGTTGAGGATGATGAATACATAGATACACTGGTGAACACCCTTAAGAAGGAGATTGATGAAAACAGTCATATGATCTCTCTTGCAGGCAGCCATGGTGACCTAGTGGAGAATGAGAAAGAGGGAAGGATGTCAGCCGTACTGACCATTGAGGATGGACGGAGCGTCCAGGGGAGTCTTGAAAAGCTAAAGTCATACCATGACATGGGTATAAGGCTTATAAGCCTTACATGGAATTTTGAGAACTGCTTTGGATACCCCAATTCAGATGACAGGAGCATAATGGAGAAGGGGCTGAAGAGTTTTGGGAAGGGAGCCATTCACTATATGCATGACCTGGGGATGATAATTGATGTATCCCACCTTTCAGATGGAGGATTTCTTGATGTGGCAAAAATAAGCAAAAAGCCCTTTGTGGCATCCCATTCAAATTCCAGGGAGATCTCACCCCACAAGAGAAACCTGACGGACCAGATGATCCGTATCCTTGGAGAAAAGGGAGGGGTGGCAGGGATCAACTTCGCACCACATTTTCTGCAGCCTGACACATCAACTGACAGAAGCACACTTGAACTTATGGTAAGGCATCTCAACCATATGAAAAATGTGGGAGGGGAGGATGTTGTTGCCCTGGGTTCGGACTTTGACGGGATTGGTGGTGAGCTTGAGGTTGACAGCATAGAGAAGATGCCCATGATATTTGCTGCCCTTGAAAGGGATGGATGGTCACAGGACCAGATTGAGAAGCTGGCCTACAGAAATTCATTGAGGGTCATAAAGGAATCCATGAAATGATTAAAGCACGGCCGAGGCCGTGCTTTAAATACTTGTATGCAATTATTGAGTTACAAGCTCAAGGGCTACAGGGATATATTCATCCACTGTTTCACCGTTAAGAACCTTCATTGCTGTGTCAACTCCGATTGAACCGATGTCCTTTGGAAGCTGCTGTACAGTCGCTGCCAATTCTCCCGCTTCAACTGCTGCAACAGCGTCGTCTGTTGCGTCAAATCCAACTATCATAATGTCTCTGCCTGATGCCTTGATGGCTTCAAGGGCTCCTAGTGCCATTTCATCGTTGTGTGCAAATACTGCATCGATTTCAGGCTGAGCCTGAAGAATGTTCTCCATTACAGAAAGTCCCTCTGCTCTGTCAAAGTTAGCTGTTTGTCTTGCAACTACCTCAAGATCAGTACCTTCAAGGGCTGCATTGAAGCCTTCGCCTCTTTCTCTTGCCGCTGATGCTCCAGGGATTCCCTCAAGCTCAACAACCATGCCTGCTCCACCAAGCTGTTCAACTATGAATTCACCAGCCATTTCTCCACCGGCTACGTTGTCGGAAGCTATATGGGCCACCACTTCTCCAGAATTCGCTGATCTGTCAAGGGTTACAACTGGAATGCCTGCTCCGTTTGCTGCTGCCACTGCAATGGCAGCGCATAACTTACAAGGGCTGGC
>CAYMHD010000003.1:2094-31621 GCA_964390135.1 uncultured Gudongella sp.
AACTGCACTTCCAACTGCATCTGAGTCAGTTGGGTTGATCATGATAAGGTCAACGCCTTGGTTTACAAGGTCTTCAACGTTCGACAGCTCTGTAGCCGCATCATCCTGTGAGTCAAGAACTATAAGGCTGGCTCCAAGCTCATCAGCTTTTGCCTGAGCACCGTCTCTAAGGTCCACAAAGAATGGATTGTTCAAGGTTGAAACCACCAAGCCTATAGTATACTCACCCTCGCCGCCACCGTTGTCAGTTCCTCCTGTGCCACATCCTGCAAGCCCTACTGCCAATACAAGGGCCAGCGCCAGTGCAAAATACCTTTTTTTGTTCATCAATTTTTTCTCCCCCTTTTTATTTTATCGCTTTTCATATATCTCAACCCGCTTGGGTCGAAACCGGTTTAACGTGACTTACGCTGTTTTCTGTCAAGAAGTACAGCAATAAGTATTACAACACCCTTGGCAACATCCTGATAGTATGATGAAACCTGAAGCATATTCAGGGCGTTGTCAAGTATTCCTATGATGATCGCTCCGATGGCAGTACCAAATATGGTTCCGATACCACCGGCCATGCTTGTTCCGCCGATTACAACAGCTGCGATTGCATCAAGCTCATAGCCTGATCCGGCGGTTGGCTGGGCTGATCCAAGTCTTGCAGTAACTATGATTCCCGCAAGGGCTGCCAAAACACCTGCTACAGCATATACAAAGAGCTTTATATTGTCGGTCTTTATACCTGAATACATTGTGGCTTCCTCGTTGGAGCCAAGTGCATAGGTGTATCTACCTATTTTCAGGTGATTAAGGGTATACCAGGAAATAAAGAATACAACAAGCATTATATATACGGGTATTGGTATACCAAGAAAATATCCTGTGCCAATTTTTGAAAAAATTGCTGAGGTGTCTGAGCCAAATATGCTTATTGGTCTTCCCTGGGTATATACCAGGGTCAGTCCCCTTAGGAGTGTCATTGTACCAAGGGTTGCAATAAATGGCTGAAGTCTACCCTTACTGATGAGGAGTCCGTTCAACAGACCAATCACAAGACCTATGAGTAGTGTAAGGATTATTACCAGAATGATGTTCATGCCACTTGCAACCAGGCTTGCTGCAATTGCACCTGTTATTGCAAGAACACTACCCACGGACAGGTCAATTCCACCAATGAGGATGGCAAAGGTCATACCGGTTGCAATAACCGCATTTATGGAGGTTTGTCTCAGTACCGTGATTATGTTTGACCAGGTGAGAAACCTGTCGCTGAGAAAAGACATTGTTATAATCAGTATCAGAAGGACCACAACTGGTTTATTGTCAGATAAAAACTGCTTCCAGTTCCTTCCCTTCAAAGAAAACTTTCCCATTTAGCTCACTTCCTTTCCTACGGCATAGGTCATTATTTTTTCCTGGTCAGCCTCAGCAATATCGATTACACCGCTAACCCTTCCTTCATGCATGATCATTACCCTGTCGCTGATGCCCAGTATTTCCGGTATCTCCGATGAAACCATGAGTATGCTCATACCCTCCTGCTTGTATTTGTTGATCAATTCGTAGATTTCCTTCTTTGCGCCAACATCCACACCTCTGGTTGGTTCATCCAAAAGCAGGATCCCAGGATTTGTATCCAGGTTTTTCGCCAGTGCAACCTTCTGCTGGTTTCCACCGCTCAGGAATTGAAGCAGCTGATTTCTTCCGGCAGCCTTTATGGACATGCTCTTGATGTAGCGGTCAGTGGACTCACGTTCCTTGGACTTGTCAATATTGCCGATCTTGCCAGCATAATTGCCAAGTGATGCAAGCGTTACGTTCTCAACAAGATCCATTCCAAGAACAATTCCATTTTCCTTTCTATCCTCTGAAAGATAGGCTATTCCATTTTTCAATGCATCCTTGGGGCTTTTGATTGATACTGGTGATCCATTCACCAGTATTTCTCCAGAATCAGGCTGGTAGACACCGTAAATTGTCCTTGCAAGCTCCGTTCTTCCCGCACCCACCAGTCCAGCCACCCCTAGGATTTCACCTTTTCGCAGCTGAAAGGAAACATTTTCCACAAATCTGTTTGTGAGACCCTTAACCTCAAGGACCACTTCTCCAATCTCGGTATCCACCCTTGGGTACTGCTCACTTAGCTTTCTTCCCACCATCATCTCAATGATCCTGTCCTCGTCAAGCTTCTCAATGGGCTCCTCTCCGACCAATGTTCCGTCCCTAAGGACCGTTACATGGTCACAGATTTCGAAAATCTCATTTAGCCTGTGTGAAATGTATACAATGCTGTGTCCAGCTTCCCTCAATTCCTTTACAACCTCAAATAGCCTTTCTGTTTCCGACATTGTGAGTGCACCCGTTGGCTCATCCATGATTATGACCTGTGCATCCAGGGAAAGGGCCTTTGCGATTTCAATCATCTGCTGCTTGCCAACACTGATGTTTTTCACAAGCTCCCTTGGATCCTCATCCAGACCAAGCTTAGTAAGCCACTCCTTTGAGTCGTCAAACAGCTTTCTCCATTTAATCTTCCCACCAGTTCCAACAGGCTCCCTGCCAAGGAAGATGTTTTCTCCTATGGAAAGGTCACGGACAAGGTTAAGCTCCTGATGGATAAAAGCAATTCCCTTATCCTGGGACTCCTTTGTGGTATTGAAGTCCACAGGCTCTCCATCGAACAAAACCTTACCTGAGGTCCTTAAATAAACTCCTGTAAGTATTTTCATCAGGGTGGACTTCCCAGCACCGTTTTCACCCACAAGGGCCATGATCTTACCCTTATAGATGTTAAAATTCACATTGTCCAGAACCCTTACACCAGAGAATTCCTTTATGATGTTTTCCATCGATACTATTTTTTCTTCCATGGAGATTTCCTCCTCTTTGACCATTAAAATACCACTCCCGATATCAGGATTACATTTGTATAGGGAGTGAACTCCCCGGTTCTTACAACTGCCCTTGATTCCATTGTTCTCCTTTTGAACTCATCATGGGCTACATAGGTGATGGAAAACTCGTCCTCAAATTCCTCAACCAGCTTTATGATCCTTGCATGCATATCCGGACTGGCTTTTTTTATCTCTTCAGCCAGGACAATTCCCTCAACCTTTTGCTCTGATAGGACTCCTCTCAAGACATCCAGGAAGGAGGGGACCCCCTCGAATACTGCAAGGTCTATCCTGTAGGTGTCAGAAGGAATGGGAAGACCAGCATCCCCAATTGTAAGCTCATCCATATGGCCCATATGTGATATTACTGATGATATTTCAGAATTTAGCAGAAATCCTTTTTTCATGTTTATCTCTCCTCAACCTTGTTTTTTTCATACCAGGAATCAAATTCCTCGACCTCCTCAACAAGAGGAAGGGAGGTCTGGGCTCCGTGCTTTGTAACTGTCATGGCACCGACCTTGGTTGCGAATTTGATGGCGTCCTCCAGGGATTCTCCCTTTGAGATTGATACTGCCAGTGCTGCGTTGTAGCTGTCACCCGCAGCTGTTGTATCCACAGCCTTAACATTATACGCAGGATAAAGCTTTATGGAATTATTGCCGATGTGAATGCTTCCCTGGCTACCAAGGGTTACTATCAACCTGGAGACACCCTTTTGGATAAGATGCTTACCAGCTGCCTCAACCCTCTCAATATTGCTTGTATCCATGCCGCTTAAAAGCTCAAGCTCAGTCTCGTTAGGTGTCAGGATGTCAACAAGGGAGAATATTTCATCATCAAGCTCAATTGCAGGAGCTGGATTAAGGATGGTTGTGACATTGTTTTTTCTTGCCATCCTAAGGGCAGTCCTGACGGTTTCAATTGGAGTCTCCAGCTGTACAAGCATTACCTTGGCCCTTTTAAATACATCGTCCATATCCGAAAGGTCATCAGGGGTAAAGCCGGAATTTGCTCCTGGAGCAACGGTTATGGCATTGTTTCCCGAATCCTCCACAACAATTGCAGCTACACCGGTGGGGAGGTTGTCCTTGACAAGAACCTTATCCACATTTACACCATCCTTCTCCAGTGAACGGATCAGCTGGCTACCCATGGAATCCTTTCCGACCGCTCCAAGCATTGCTGTCTCAGCACCAAGCTTGGCGGCTGCATCAGCCTGATTTGCACCCTTTCCTCCAGGGACCTGCTTGAAGTCCGAACCAAGCACCGTCTCTCCAGGTCTCGGTATCTTAGGAGCCCTCACCACAAGGTCCATATTTAGACTACCAACCACTATAACCATAAATCATGCTCCTCTCAACTGGATTTCCTCACCACAAGCTCCGTGTCAAGGATAAGGTTTCTCTTGCCAATCTTGTTTCCCTGAATGGAATCTATCATCATATTAACAGCCTCATAGCCCATGGAATAATTGGGCTGCTTGATTGTTGTAAGCTCAGGATCAACCATGGAGGCGATGTATATATCGTCAAAGCCCATGATGGCTATGTCATCTGGCACAGCGATTCCCCTTTCCCTGAGTCTTTTCATGGCACCTATTGCTATGGCATCATTACCGCAGAATATTGCTTCAAAATCCATCCCGTCATCCAGGAGACTTGCAGCAGCCTCATAGCCCCACTTTGACCTGTATTCCCCTACCCGGACAAGTCGCTCATCATAATCGATTCCGTTTTCAGCTAGGGCTGTTCTGTAGCCCTCAAGCCTGTCCCTTGCAGTACCTGTGTTGAGGGGACCTGCAATGTATGCAATCCTCCGATAGCCCTTGCCGATGAGGTAATTGACCCCATCCCTTGATGCCCTGGAGTTGTCCACAAGGACCTTGCCAAGAACATTGGGGGAGTCATAATCCCTGTCTATGAGTATTATGGGTATTCTGCTGTTTTCAAGCCCGGACATCTCATCATTCCTGTTGGCCGAATGGGTAAGGATTATTCCATCCACCATCTTCTCAGTGAGCATTTGGATGTATTTGTTTTCCTGGTCAACATTATCATCCGTGTTGCAGATTATTATGCTGTAGCCAGCCTCCCTGGCCCTGTCCTCAGCACCTCTGGCTATCTCGGGGAAGAAGGGGTTGACTATGTCAGGGAGTATAAGACCCAGGGTCTTCGTCTGACTGGTTACAAGACTCCTTGCCATGGAATTGGGAATATAGTTGATGTCCTTTGCAATCCTTAGGACCCTTTCCCTTGTGGGCTGTGAAATGTTCTTGTCCTTCTTGTTCAATATCATGGAGACGGTGGCAGTCGATACTCCCGCCGCCTTTGCAATGTCCTTAATTGTGGTATGTCGTCTTTTCATCACATCATCCCATTCTTGGTTAAACGTTTAACTACACTTATATTATACCACCAAAACTTAAAATGAAAACACCATTAAGTATATTTTTACGTTAGTGTATTATTGGATATAGCGTCTGATAGTGATATAATCAAGGTAGGACAAGAAGTGTAAGCATAATCGAAAGGAGAATTCGTTTGGGAGATACGAGATATGACTATGGTAACAATGATCCTGTAAGCGTATCCGAGTGGATAATCACCACAATAATAATGGCAATACTATTGGTCAATATTGTGATGCCTTTTGTCTGGGCCTTTGGGAGTGGAACAAAGACCAGCAAGGCCAACTTTTTCAAGGCCCAGATGGTCATGGTGCTGGTTGGGTTGGTGCTGTACTTTCTGGTTGGAGGAATGCTGTTTTCATACATAAGGATGCCGAGTCAGTCCATATTCTAAGCCTTTATTTGGATTGGTTTGCAGCAATGATGGGGCCTTTTGGATTTTCAGGTGTTGAGCCATAAGGAGATGAGGGAGATGAAGGCCTATGAAAATTGGACTTCAGGAAGGAACATGGGATTGGTTTTTCTTATCATCATGGGCTTGGCTTTTCATGAACTGTACAAGGCAACAGGCATAACAATCCTGGGGATAATCAGTCCGGTGAACGAAAGCAAGTGGGAGCATTGGAAGATGGCGTTTTTTCCGATGATGATAATTGGAGGCATGGAATACTTCATATTTGGCCTTCGTGGGAGCAATTATATCTTCTCCCTGATGGCGGGGTCGGCGGCATTTCTTTTGGTGACCTTTGGTGGGATTGAGCTTTATGGGATGATTGTGGGAGAAGCACACATTTCTGTACATGTCACCACCTTTCTTATGGGAGCAGCTGCTGGACAGTTTCTTAGATACCACATCATGGCCAATACAAGGGAATCATCAGCTTTTCTGGTTTTGGGTATAATAGTTATAGGAGGACTTTTGGCGATCTTTACACTGTTCACCTTCAGCCCGCCAAGGTACGAGTATTTCAGGGATTCATTGACGGAGACCTATGGAATTTACGAGAACAAATAGGGGATAGGATATGATAAATATTGTAGCTTTTATGGGGCCAAGCGGTTCCGGGAAAACAACACTTGCAAAGTAGATGAATCTGAGAAAGGTTACCACCTTCACGACCAGAGGGATCAGGAAGGATGAGAGGGATGGAGTTGACTATTTCTTTTTAAGCGACAAGGAGTTTTCCAGGCTGTATGAAGAAGGAGACCTGCTTGAGCGCACAGAGTACGGGGGACATTTGTATGGAACTGGAATTGAACCCTTGAGGGCTGCCATTTCAAATGGAGATGTGGTTTCAATTGTAATTGATTTCAACGGCGCAAGGAGGCTAAGGGAGGTTTTTCCTGACAATCTCCTGATAGTTGGAATATCCTCACCACTTCAGGAATGTATGGATAGGATGATGGAGAGAGGGGAGCCTGATATTGAGACAAGAAGCAAATCACATGGGGATGAGATCAGGGGTGTGATTGAGCTTTCGGATCTGCTTATCAACACTTCCCAGGACAAATGGTGGAAATCAAGGCTTATAATCGAGGCATTGGGAAAATCCCTCAAGGAAAAGACCTTAGGGGAAAATCATTCTGCCAATGATGCTGGTTAATGGAAGGGCA
The DNA here is from genome assembly GCA_964390135.1 of uncultured Gudongella sp. Lineage (GTDB taxonomy): Bacteria > Bacillota > Clostridia > Tissierellales > Tissierellaceae > Gudongella. Next base: position 9,004 of record CAYMHD010000003.1, read on the forward strand.
CCGTACTCCCGGCTGTCAGATGACACAAGCCGATTGTCCCCAAGCAGATATACGTGGTTTTCAGGGACCGTATAGATGTATTCAGCATCCCATTCAGGCATTCTTTCCTCATCCTTCTGAAGGTTGAGAGGTAGGGTCATACCAAGGACATAATCCTCGTGGAGAGGCTCTCCATTTCTGTAGACCTGACCTTCCATGATTTCAATAACATCATCTTCAAGGCCTACTACCCTTTTTATCATTAGGACATTGTCCATTGAATCGGGAGCTGCGATAACTATTATATCACCATAGTCCAGATTTTCCTCCGGGAAACCCGGAGTGTAGGGAAGGCTCCACACAAGCACTAAATCTCCGCTTGCAAGTGTCGGTTGCATGGAATCTCCACTTATCTCCACCACGTCAAAGGAAATTATCATTCCCGTGGCAATTATTGCCCCTATAACTAAGATTATTATCAATCGGCTGTTAAGACTCATATTGTTGCCATCTGTATTCATTTTATTCTCCCTGTAGTAATTTGATTTTGGCACACTATGATTATACCCTTACTTGACACTCTCTTCAACGTATACCTTGTAATCTGCAGGAAGGCTTGACCATATTTGAGATAAGCTTCAGGAAGTGATAGGACAATACATTTAAATAAAGAAAAGGTGATAAAGATGACAGATCCATCAACAAACATTGGTACGGTTCTAAAAAAAGTCAGGACAGAAAGGGGCTTGACCCTGGAGGGAACATCTGAGCTAACGGGAGTCAGCAAGGCCATGCTGGGCCAGATTGAAAGGGGTGAGTCAAATCCAACAATAGCAACCCTGTGGAAGATTTCCACTGGATTGAGGATATCCTTTTCTGAGCTTCTTGAGCCAAAGGAGGAGGAACACCTGGGTGTTGTGAATTTTGAAGACCAGGAGCCTGTGCTTGAATCAGAGGGCAAGATGATGCTCTATAGCGTGTTTCCATTCAATCCCGTTTCTGGCTTTGAGTATTTCTACATCAAGCTTCTGCCAAGTGCCTTCCACAAGTCATCTCCCCACAGGAGCTCAAGCAGGGAGTATATTGTGGTTACCAAGGGCAGGCTGATAGTACAGGTGGATGATGATAGCTACCAGATCAAGGCGCCGGCAGCATTTTCATTCAAGGCCGACAGGGAGCATAGCTACTCCAATCCATTTGTGGAGCCGGTTGAATTTCAGAATATAATAAAATACTAGAGAGCGAAGGGCTCTCTAATATTTTTCAGGTTGCGTACGTTATAGCATATATAATATACTATAATAAACATAAACAAGGAGTGATTGTGATGACTACATTTAGAAATGAAAAAGCTCGACTTAATTACATAGAATCCAAGCCGTCGATATCATATGAGAGAGCCAGAATCTGGACTGAGTCACACATGATGACGGAAGGGGAATCGGTGCCAATAAGAAGGGCAAAGGCATTCAGGGATACCTGCAGAAAGCTGGATGTTCATATTTTTGAGGGTGAATTGATAGTTGGGGCGGTTGGAGAGTTCAGAAAGTGTGGAATACTTACACCTGAGTTCTCCTGGACCTGGGTAGACAGGGAGATGGACAATTTCAGTAGCAGAAGGCAGGATCCCTATGAAATGACAGATGAGCAAAGGGAGTTTGTCAGGAAAGAAATTTTCCCCTACTGGAGGGGGAAATCTCTTGAGGAAGCATTTTTAGCGAGATTGCCGGAGGAAACTGCCAATGTTGCAGTGGATACAGGTATAATAGACAACGATTCCAAGTGGAGGCAGGCGGTGGGAGAGATCACCCCAGATTATCAGGACGTATTGTTCAAGAAGGGCTTTGGAGGAATCATCCGTGAAGCCAGGGAAAAGCTGGAGGGACTCAACCCTTCAAATTCAGTTGACCTAGAAAGAATTGAATTCTATAACTCCATAATAATAACCTCCCAGGGAATAATTGAATTGGCCGGCAGGTATGCAGACATGGCTTCAGAGATTGCCAGGTCTGAACAGGATGGAGTGAGGAGGGAGGAGCTTCTTGAAATAGAGAGAATCTGTAGGAAAATCCCGGAATTTCCACCGGAAACATTCCATGAAGCCATACAGTTCGTTTGGTTCACTCAGCTTGGGGGAATCCTGTCGGAAAATCCACTGGCTCTTAACATAGGTAGATTTGATCAGTTCATGTATCCATACTATGCTTCTGACAAGAGCAAGGGTCTTGCTGATGAGAAGATCCAGGAGCTGATTGAAGCCCTCTGGATAAAGCTGTCAGAATGGGTGTGGACAATTTCTGCCAATACTGCTGAATTCTTTGCAGGCTACAACCAATTCCAGAATCTTACCCTGGGGGGAAAGACAAGGGAGGGCAGGGATGCAACCAATGAGCTGTCATTAATGTGCCTTAAGGCTACAGACAGTGTCAGAACCCATCAGCCTGGACTCAGTGTGAGGATCCAACAGGATTGTCCTGATGAATTCATGGAGGCTGTTACTGAACTTGTCAGCAAGGGAACTGGTTTTCCTGCAATCCATAGTGACAATGCTGGGTATCAGATGCTTCTCAATGCTGGATACGAACCAGAAGATGCTAGAGATTGGAACAATTGCGGTTGTGTTGTCCCCCATTTCAGAAAGACCGGTGAATGGACCTCGGCTGTAAACATCAACTTCACCGCAGCATTGGAATTTGCACTAAATAAGGGAATCAGCAGGGTTCATGGCAGAAGGATGGGAATAACTGAACAATCTCCGGAGGAGTATAGCTCCTACAAGGAAGTGGAGGATGCATTCTACAGGGAATTCGACAAGCTTATTGAGCACTCGGTCATAGCTACCCTGACTGCTCAGAGACTCCACAGGGAAATGGTTCCAAGACCATTTTTAAGCTCCTGTATGGAGGATTGCATAGAGGATGGAGTGGACCTTGTAAACGGAGGAGCAAAGTATAATATCGGTCCGGTTTTGACCGGGATAGGGCTGGCGGTCACTTCAAACTCACTTGCAGCAATAAAAAAGCTTGTCTTTGAGGATGGGGAAACCACAATGGAAGAGCTTTCAAGGGCCATTGCTGCAAATTGGGAGGGCTTTGAAGAGCTGAGGGAAAAGGCCCTTCAGGTGCCCAAGTATGGTAATGATATTGAGTATGTGGATGAAATTGCCGTTAGAATGGCAAACCATTACTACAGGGTTGGACATGGCTACATGGATATAAACGGGAATCCATTCAACACTGCCTTTATGGGAATATCAAATTATCTACCCACAGGCAAGGTTATAGGCGCCACTCCATGTGGGAGAAGATCCGGAGAACCACTATCAGAGGGAGTATCACCCTTTGCCGGTACAGACAGAAGCACACCACTTGCTGCCATGAGGTCTGCTGCAAAGCTTAATCAGGATATCCATTCCGGTGGGACCCTTCTCAATCTTAGACTAAACCAATCCCTGGTGGATACAAAAAGGGGAAGAAGCAATCTGGGGGCCATGATACAATCCTTCTTTTCCCTGGGAGCATTCCACGTTCAATTCAACACAATTTCAACGGAGGTTTTGAGACAGGCCCAGGCGGAGCCGGAGAAATACAAGGACCTGCTGGTAAGGGTTGCAGGCTACAGCACACAATTTGTAAACCTTTCCAGAGAGATGCAGGATGCTATAATCGCGAGAACAGCCCATGAGGGATTCTAATGAAGGGATACTTTATGGAACCCCAAAACATGTCTGTGAACGATGGCAATGGGATACGGACTCTGATCTTTATGGCTGGCTGTCCACTGAGATGTCAGTGGTGCTCAAATCCTGAAAGCCAAGGAAGTCCTGGAAACAGTAGGGGCCGGGGTAGCCTTGTAAGGGAGTACTGGCTTGATGAGATTATGGAGATAATCGAAAGACAGAGAATATTTTACAGATTCTCAGGAGGAGGAGTCACATTTTCCGGTGGTGAGGCTACCATGCAGCTTGAAATCCTGGATGAAATGTCTAAGCTTCTTTATGACAAGGCTATCGACATGGCCATTGAAACCTGTGGATATTTTGACTTTCAGGCAGTGAAAAGGGTCATGGATAGGATGAGTCTTATATTTATTGACCTTAAGCTGTTCAATGGCCAAGCCCACATGAAATTCACCGGAATGGACAACGTTCTGATCCTTGAAAACATAAGGAAATTTGGTGAAATGGACTACCCAATTGTAATCAGGATTCCATTGATTGATGGGGTTAATACCCACCAAGAGAATATTTCCCATACAGCGGATTTCATATCAAAACACCTTAAGAAGCCCAAGGTGGAGCTGCTGCCATACCATTCCTTTGGGGATGAGAAGTACAGGGACCTTCAATTGGAGCTTCCATCCCGTGAATTCAAGGCTCCAGATAAGAGCTCAATAAATGAAATAAGGGAAATTTTCAAATCCAAGGGAATAGAGCTTGTAAAGTATTGATAAAATCAAAGGGAGCTCCTGATAAATCTGTCAGGAGCTTTTTACTGCAGCGGTGAATGGGTATACTTTGTTTGTCAGGGGGTGACTTTATGGAGGATGCTGAAAAGCTACTGGAAGAAGACAGAAATATTTCTGCTTTTTTGGAGTATATGAAAAGCAGGGATAAAGAGAATCTAGAATTGGCAAAAAAGGCCTTGAGAAACATAAAGAGCTATTCAAGCACCAGAAAGGATGGCAAGGGCTATAGGATAAGGATCAAGTGCAATAATGAGGAAAGGACCTTCAGCTACTCCTTTCCATACCTATATGGGGAGTTTATGGATGTCATCGAGGGCAATGTTGACCTAAACAAGGGAAGGATGGCATACCTTGAAAACACAGGAGGGTATCTACTCAATTTCATGACACAGCGGGGCTACGACTCCATTGGTTTGACCATGGATGAGGATGAGTGGGAAAGAAGTGCTTTTTCGAACTTTCCTGTATATAGGAGAGAATATCTTAAAAGGGAGCCTTCTCCATTGGGCTTGGGAAATGAGGACATAAAAACTGTAGACAGGCTCATTTGGATTGTTGGGGATTATTGCAAGGAGAAGGAATTTTTAGGGAAATATCTCATGGAGCCTGATATTGATGTTTTTATGCTCCTTCCGGACAAGCTGGAGCTGAATGCAGATGAATTCAACCGAAAGATATTGATAAGCAGGACCCTAGCCACATCAGACAAGGAGTTCAAGCTCCTGTTATTATCTTCAAAGGAAAGCTTTGAGCCTGAAAAGACCAGGATTCCTGAGGGCTTGGAGGTATTACAGAGCAATTCCGTTATATTTAGGGTAGAAACCGACAAATGCAGGGACAACAATGGATTTTCATACACAGATGAGGGACATTATTTTGTGGAGACTCTTAAGCAATATGAAAAGAATAGGGAACTAGCCTATGAGGAATCCCCTTTGAAGGAGTATTATGATTCCTTTCAACCACTGAATAGAAGGGACAATTACCTTTGGGAGGAGGGAGTTGAATGCTTTCCAATGGACCATGGGTGGTTGTATGATCCATGGAGAAAGCCTGCAAACCCTCCCCTTAGGAAAAAGAGATTTGAAACCAGAAAGGGTGGGAATCACAATATTGGACCAAATACCCAGGAATTTGGTCAGGCCGAATTCAAGAGGCTGATTGGTGCATATGAGGTATTGAAGGAGGGAGGCTATAATCCTGATTTTTTCGTTGATGGATATATTACCGGGTATCTACTGATACGCAAGAATGACTACAGGTTCATAGCAAGTGAAGGCCAGCACAGGATTGCAGCCCTGGCGGCCCTTGGTTATGACAGCTTTATCTGTAGATTTGATCTCAAGCCCTGGACAAACCAGACTGTTTTCTACAATCAGGCGAGCAAGTGGCCCCAGGTCAAGGCCGGAATCTTCACACCCAAGGTGGCAAAGATGTGCTTTGAACATTTTTTCAGGACAGATAACAATTCAAGACTAATTGAGCATATTAAAGGGATGTCTTCAAGTTGAAGACATCCCTTTAATATTTTAGTATCTCAATGAAATTGTCTTGGTCTCTTCATCCCAGAACACTTCTGCACCAAGGGTCTCAGCAACAAATCTGACTGGCACCATTGTCCTGCCTGTTTCTGGAATAATCCTTGCACGAATGCTGTCATTGTCCGGATCTATTAGCTTGAAGGATCCATTGACCCTTGCAAGGTTACTGTCAATCCAAAGCTCAATAGTGTCCTCATCCTTGATGATTGTTACCCGACGGTCCTCCTGGTCCCATAGTACCTGGGAGCCCATTGCCTGGGCGATAAACCTCACTGGAAGTATTGTTCTGTCTTCCTCAACAAGTGGAGGTGCATCCAGTCTTGCTCTTTCATCATTTACAAAGTAGAATTCCTTACCTACCCTTAGGAGGGTAAGGTTGCTTCTATCCTCCCTCAATTCAAAGATTCTCTCATCTGAATCCCATTCATCTGAAAACCCATCTGAGTATTCATCAGAAAAATCATAGCTGGAATAGTCTGAGAATCCATCAGTATTTTCATCACTAGCTTCATCTGAGTATTCATCAGAAGTGTCGTCCTGAATTCCATCAGATGTATCGTCACCTGTTTCATCAGTGTAATCATCAATAGACTCATCACTTGTATCATCAACTGTCTCTCCTGAATCCTCATCTGAAGTCTCATCTGAATTATCATCAACAACAGATGCAAGCTGAGTTTCAGGTCCAAATTCACCGCTGTAGGTTGAGTTTGCCTCTGCAACCGAAACAGGAGTCATAAGCTTGGCTGCAATCATTGCTGCTGCAAGTGTTGAAGCGGCAGATCTTCTTAACAGCATCCTTCTCTTTTCCTGAGTCTGTTCCCATATCCTATGTTGTCTTCTTAAATTACTTGATAGTTTTCTAGACATCTATATTTCCCCTTTCAAAGATCAAGAGAGTAAACCAGTATTCATCTAACAGAGTTAGTATACCCACTCAGGGTATACTCAAACAAAAACATTTGATATGTCACTAGGAGTACAATTACGGGGTATAATGAAAGAGAAGAGCTTTTTGGGGGTAATTCAATGAGAGAGGTTGTTTTTAGAATATACGGGGATTTAAATGGGATCAAGTGGAAAAAATTCACTGGAAGGGAAGTTTTACTGCATCTTAACTCAACCCACTCAGTAAAGGACCTGGTGGAATCCCTTGGAATCCCACATGGAGAGGTTGGCATGCTTCTTGTTGATGATGAGATTGAGGATTTTGACAGAAAGCTTCATGGGGGAGAAAGGGTATCCGTCTATCCTGTTTTCAGATCAATTGATGTGAGGTCAGTATCCAAAACATTGATGGAGTATCCAAAGGAAGCCAAATTCATTTTGGACGTACATCTGGGTAAGCTTGCTAAATATCTGAGGATGCTTGGTTTTGATACCCTATATGAGGTGGAGGGAGAGGATTTTTGGCTGGCTGAAAAGTCTGAAGCCGAGGGTAGGATACTTTTATCCTTTGACAGGGAGCTCCTGATGCGCAACAATGTTCCCTATCCATATCTTGTAAGGTCAAGGGATCCAATGGAGCAGCTTAGGGAGATTGTGGAGATGTTTTGTCTCATTGACAGGATTGATCCCTTTTCAAGGTGCATGGTCTGCAATGGTAAGCTCAGACAGATAGAAAAGGAGAAGATTCTTGGGATGCTCCCAGAGGGCGTAGCAGAAAGTAATGAGATATTCAAGAGATGTGACTCCTGTGGCAAAACATATTGGAGTGGCACTCATACTGAGGGAATGGAAAATATAATTGACAATCTTTTAAAGACAAGTGTCAAGGATGGAAGGTGCATGGAGGATGAATAACATAATGGACTATCTGGATTGGAGGGGAGACCTGAGCTTTGAGAGAGACCCCTTAAACGAGGTGGACAGCCTTATCCTGTCCCTTATAAGCTACAATGATTTTGAGGGAATAGTCCCTGGAGTTGGCTCCAAGGATACAATAATCCTTAGGGAGGCAGCAAGGCTATTCAAAAGGGAGAAGGATATTTCGCATCTGGAGGACATTCCATTTCTAAATGAGATACCAGGATTGCTACATAAGGCAGCAGGAACTGAAAGGTTTGGTTACCTCCAATTGACCTGGTTTGTAAATCAGGTTGACCCTGAGGTCACAAAGCAGTTTGCAGCAGTTATAGTAAAGCTTACCGGTAAGCTTAACTTCATCTCCTTCAGGGGTACTGACGATACCCTCGCCGGCTGGAAGGAGGACCTTCAGATGAGCTTCATGGAGGAGGTTCAGTCCCAGAAGGAGGCTGTTTCCTACACTGAAAAGGCGATAATGTCCATTGGAGGTGACTTTGTCCTTGGAGGCCACTCCAAAGGGGGGAATCTGGCAATATATGCGGCATCAAGTATGAATGAACTGAACAAGGCAAGGATTGAAGAAATATACAACAATGATGGTCCGGGATTTCAGTCTGATGTAATACAGAGGGAAGGCTACAGAAGCATAACAGATAGGGTACACACCTTCCTGCCGGAATCCTCAATTGTTGGAATGCTTCTTGAGCATGGAACCGAATATGAGGTTGTTAAGAGTACGGGCCTTGCCATAACCCAGCACAATCCCTTTATCTGGCAGGTAATCGGCAATGAGTTCATAATTGTGGACAGTCTCAGCAAGGAAAGCCTCAATATAAACACTGCCATAAGGTCATGGATCACCCAGCTGTCATATGATGAGAGAAGGGAGTTTGTGGATGCCATGTTCCAGGTTCTTTCCGTGACAGGGGCAACATCACTTGCAGAATTGAGCAATGAGAAATTCGGTGCAGCAGATGCTATGATCAAGGCATTGAAGACAATGGATTCCACATCCAAGGGACACCTTAAGGATACAATTGATCTGCTGTTCGATGAAGCAAGGAAGGTCATAAAACAGTCCATAGCTGATGATATAGATTCATTTATGACAAGAAGGAAGAGGAAAAAGCTTAAGGAGTAGGGAACCTAAATGGAAGGAGATGAACAGATGATTAACTACGATGCAATCGAGGGATTGGAAAAAAGGTCCTTTTGGAAACACTTTGCGGATATTTCAGTGATTCCAAGGGGCTCGGGAGTGCCAGACAATCAGAGGGGTATAAGCAATTATGTTTTCTCCTTCATTAAGGGACTTGGCCTGGAGGTATACCAGGATGACCATCTGAACGTGGTTGCAAGAAAACCGGCATCAGAGGGCTATGAGGATGAGCCAACCGTTATGCTTCAGGCACATTTGGATATGATCTGTGAAAAGGAGCTTTATACAAGCCACGACTTCAGGAAAGATCCAATAAGGCTTATTCGGGAGGGTGACACTATAATGGCTGATGGAACAACCCTGGGAGCGGATGATGGGATAGGGGTTGCCTTTATAATGTCCATACTTGAGGACAATAGCCTTAGGCACCCTGAAATAGAAGCCGTGTTCACAACTGATGAGGAAACTGACATGGGTGGAGCCTTCAACCTGGACTACTCAAAAATCAAGAGCAGGCTTATCCTCAATCTTGACGCCGAGGCTATTGGGGTTTGTGGCTCAGGCGAGCTTGAGCTTGAAATGACCCTTCCAATTAAAAGGGAGTCTGTAAGGAAGAAATCAGAGCTTTGCAGGATAAAGATAGCTGGTCTCAAGGGTGGACACTCAGGGATGAACTCCATGGATGAGAGGGGCAATGCCATCCTAATACTTACAAGACTGCTTCTGGCAATGCAAAACAGGGTAGACTTCAGACTGGCTGACATAAACGGTGGACAGGGCATGTCCTCGGCATTTGCCAGAAATTCAACCTGTGTGATTTCCTATCCATCCGCTCATAGGGAGGATGTGACAAGGATACTGGAGGATGAGTTTGCTGTGGTCAAGAAGGAGCTTGAGCGGAGGGATCCTGGAGTAAAGATGGATTTAATATATGAGGTGGAGGTTTATGACCAGGTGATAGATGGTGATACACAGGACAAGCTCCTTGATCTTCTCACCATTCTTCCTGATGGCTTGTTCTCACTGAACAGGGAATTTCCAGGAGCTATGGAGTCAACCTCCAATATTGGTGTAATTGAGACCAGGGAGGATGAAATATTTGTTACAATTCTAATTAGAAGCTTTCTGCCTGGAAAGAAGTATTTCCTACTGAGAAAAGCGGTCAGGCTCTGTGAGCTTTTGGATATCTCACATAAGATTGGAAGGGATTTGCCCCACTGGGAGTATAACGTTAGTGAAAGGCTTATGAAGATATTGAATGACGTTTATCCTGATACCGAATTCCATGCAAGTCAGGGTACACTGGAATCAGGGATATTCAATATGAACATTCCAGATTCTACGGTAATATCCCTGGGTTCTCCATATTACGAGGCCCACTCACCCAGTGAGTACCTGTCCATAGCTGAGACAGAGGATTACTGGGATATGCTCATAAGCTTTCTGGAGAGGTTGAGGGATCAGGAGGAGTAAAGGAGAATATGATGTTTAAACGAAGGACACCTTGGCTTTTGGTATTTATTTGGATGGGGCTGATATTTTTTCTAAGCAGCCAGCAGGCTGCTGATTCCAACCAACTGAGTACTGGAATCACAGAATTCATCATAGACCGGTTATCGGGAATATTTCCCGAAGTATCCCCTAAGGTTCAATGGCTAAACCACATTGTAAGAAAGAATGCACATTTCATTGCATACCTTGTACTTGGAATCTTTCTGGTCAATGCATTTTACTTAAATGGAAGTAGGGGATGGAAGGCCTTTATTCTGGCTCTTCTTATTAGCTCTCTATATGCTGCCTCGGATGAGTTCCATCAGACCTTTGTCCCTGGTAGAAGCGGGGAGCTGAGGGATGTTATGATAGATACGGCGGGAGCACTTACAGGTATTGGAATGTACATGATTTTGTGGATGAGATTCAAAAAAGAGAAAACCTAGGAGGTGGGCAGGATGGGATTCTATGAAAGTCCCGAGTATCAGGTGGTGGAGACCTTTGGAGATATTGAGATAAGGAAATACTCGGCATACAGCATTGTGACCTATGACAATCCAGGAGATAGGAATTCCAGTCAGGGCTTTTCAAGTCTTTTTTCATATATTTCCAAGGGAAATGAAAGTGAAGAGAAGATCAGCATGACTGTTCCTGTCATCGATGAGAAGAAGCAGGACAGGACCACCATGTCCTTTGTTGTGCCATCAAGGTTCAACAGGGAGGATATCCCCCTGCCAAAAAGCGATTTTCTCAGTGTCAGGGTCATGGAGGAGGGCTATTTTGCAGCCATTAGATTCAGGGGCAATCCCACCAGCAGAAGACTGGAGGAGAACGAGGCCAGACTTAAGGATTTTGTCAGGGATAAAGGCTATAAGGAGCTTTCCAACTACTATAATGCCTTCTACGATCCACCATTTCAGTTGCCCTTTGTGAAAAGGAATGACATAATGGTAAGAATCGACTACAAGGAAAAATAAGACCACTTTACCTGCCCTTGGGCAGGTTTTTTCATTTATAAGGAAATCTTATTGAAAAAATTGGTCCATAGAAAAAACTAATATCGCTTTATTGACATATCACCAAATGATAGTATTGATTAGGACACTAATAAAGGAGATGAGCAATATGAATAAAAAAGCTTTAATTGCATTACTAATTGCAGGGGCTATGGTTTTTTCCTTTGCTGGATGTGCAACGACTCCAGAGGAACCTGAGCAGCCTGCTGAAACTCCGGCGGTCGAGGAACCAGCTGAAGAACCGGCTGCTGAAGAGGTGGCCCAGTTGGAGGACAAGGTTGTAATATACTCCACTCATGGAGAAGATATGATTGAAATGGTCGCTGAGGCATTCGAAGAAGAGACAGGGGTTCAGGTTGAATACATAAACCTTAAAGGTGAGCTGGCTGAAAGGGTTGAAGCAGAGAAGGACAACCCACAGGCTGATGTTATGTTTGGCGGAGCTTCAAACCTATTTATGGACCTTAAGGAGAAGGATCTCTTTATTCCACTGGAGCCAGAGTGGGCAAATGATCTGGATCCAATGTTCAAGGATTCCGAAAATTACTGGTTTGGAACAATCCAAACTCCCGTAGCATTGTTCTACAATACTGAAATGGTAGAGGAAGAGGATATTCCATCCGATTGGTACGACCTGGCAGATTCAAAATATGAAGGAAAGCTTATATTCAGAAATGCGCTTTCATCGTCTGCAAGGGTCATGTATTCAGCACTTGTTCAACAGTTTGAAAGAAATTCCACAATAGAAGAAGGCTGGGAGTTCATGAAGGCTCTTGACAAGAATACCAAGCAGTATTTTGATAGCGGATCTTTGATGATGCAGTCAATTGGTAGACAGGAGGCAAGCATAAGCTTTTCAACCCTTAATGACATAATTGACAACAAGTTGAACAATAATCTACCTATTGAGATAATTCAGTTGGACAGTGGTTATCCTGTAATCACAGACGGAATAGCTGCAATTAAAAATTCACCTCATCCAGAGGCTGCAAAAGCATTCGTTGAATTTGCTGGAAGTGCTGAAGTTCAGAGTATGCTTGCAAATGAGTTCAATAGAATGCCAACCCATCCGGGAGCTCTTTCAACTTCTCCGGAGTGGATGGATGAAATAACATTTGAGGCAATGGATGTTGATTGGGTTGACCTTTCAGAAAAGCAATCACAGTGGATGCAGAAGTGGGATACTGAAATAAAGGATACAGGGAAAGATGTGAACTAAATGAGGAACCTGATCAAGCTGGTTCTACTGGCTGTTTTGGGAGTATTTGTGCTTTATCCGTCAATGAGTACCTTGTTGGTCAGTCTTCAGACTGACCAGGGGTTTTCCTTGGCAAACTATGAATATATATTCAGCACGGGAGGTTCGTTGGTGGCCATCAAGAACACCCTGATCATGGGTGCTCTGACCGTACTAATCTGTGGATTCATAGGTACCTTTCTTGCTTTTTTTGTGCATTACTTTGACTTCCCCTTCAGAAAACTCCTTGACAAGGTTCTGCTGCTACCCTTGGTGGTGCCTGGATTGATCATTGTGTTTGCATTTGTGCAGCTATACGGTGAAAGTGGGATGATAACAAAGACAATTGAGAACATATTTGGCCTGGATGGTCCACCATATACATTTATGGGACTTCCTGGAATCTTGATGGTTCATGCATATACCCAATATATATACTTCTATATGAATGTATCAGTTGCAGTCAAAGAACTGGACAGGTCAGTGGTGGAAGCTGCGATAAATCTTGGAGCTTCTCCATTTAGGGTTTTTGGGACTGTAATAGTACCATATATAGCTCCTGCACTTATCAGTTCGGCGATTTTGACCTTTATGACCGGAATAGGATCATTCTCTGCTCCGAATATAATTGGTGGAGGATTCAAGGTGCTGACAACCCAGATCCTTTTGGCAAAGGCTAATCTTTACATGGATCTGGCTGCTGCTCAGGTGGTTGTGCTATCGGTGTTTGCAATGAGCTATATGGGAATCGGGAGATATTATGAGAGAAAGGTATCCTTTCAGACTGGGACAAGGGAACACCTGATCCAGCCTATGAGGATTAGAAACAACATGGCTAGAGGATTTATGTCCTTGATTGCAATAGGAATAGTACTTATGATTTTTCTTCCCATAATGACCATTGTTTTTCTATCCTTTGTTAAGCCGGGAACCTGGATGATAGAGATCTTTCCAAAGGAGTTCGGACTTGACAACTATATAAGGATTTTCACAAGAAGCAGAAGCCTGGCACCATTTATGAACAGTCTTAAAATGGCCTTGATTGCGGCGCTTGCAGCGGTGGCAATGGCCATACCTGCAGCCTATACCGTAACAAAGACCAAGACCCGACTAAAACCATTGCTTGAATTTCTGTTGATGCTGCCTTTTGCCCTGCCAGCCAGTGCAATAGCCATTAACATGATAAATGGATTCAGCTCACTGCTTCTGGGCAAGTGGATCATGCTGCCCTTGGCTTATTTTGTAAGCATGTTGCCAATGGCAGTAAGGTCGGTTACGATTTCATATGAGAGGTTGAAGGACCAGTATTCAGAGGCTTCAACAAATCTAGGCGCCGGAGGGATGACCACCTTTACAAGGGTTGTGCTCCCACTTGTTTCACCAGGAGTCTGGGCTGGATTTCTTCTTGTTTTCATAAGGAGCCTAGGGGAATATACAATTTCCGCATTTTTGTATACTGCTTCCAACAGACCCATATCAATAGCAATGGTAAACAGCATGTTTGAGTTCGAGATAGGATTGGCAATGGCCTATGGAGCCCTGGTGCTCCTTTTGACCGCAATGGGGTCTTCCATGTTGAGAAGACTACAGGGAAATATTGAATAGATGAGGTGGAACATGAGGATTGAATTTCACACAGACACAGTTAAGAAGAGCAATGAGGATATATATGGTCTGACCAAAAGAGGAGCCTTTGTGATCGATGGTGCATCTGCCCTAACGGATAGGAGCTTTGTACCTGATGGAAACGATGTAAGCTGGATGGTCCAATGGTGGAGGGACTATTTGGATGGGCATCTTGATGATACCAGCTATTCCATCAAGGAAATACTTAAGGAAGGGGTCAGGAAGTTTAACTGGGAATATGGAAGGTATGTTGACCTGGATTCCCTGGAAGCACATGAGCAGCTGTCTGCAGGGATAGCAATTCTAAGGAAGAATGGAGATATACTTGAGTCATTTGTTCTGGGTGATGTTGAAATATCAGTCAAGAGCAGAAAGGGTGAATGCTCTATAGTCACGGATCAGGCACTTAAGGGTCTTGACGCTGAGGTAATTGACCTGATGAGAAGGAATCATCAAAGGGAAAAACAGGTAATCTTCAAGGGCTTCACTGAGCAGGAGCTGGATGTTTTGATCCGAAACAGGAAAAAAATGAATGTTCCTGGTGGATACTATATTCTTGGTCATAGTGTTGAAGCTATTGATATGGGTATATACAGAACATTCCAGGCGGATGAAATCGAAAAGTGCCTTTTGTCCACAGATGGTATTGTACCTTTGAACTATAAATACACCAGAAGTAACCTTTTGGAAAGGATAAGACAAAGTGGAGTGAGGGAAGTCATCAGGGAGTTAAGAGGCATGGAAGAGTCAGACAGGGAAAAAAGAAGCATAGGTCGACTAAAGACTCATGATGATGCTACACTTATCTATCTGGATTTTGGTCTTCAGTCCTAGTTGAGGCAGGTGATAACCATAGATATCAGAATAAGTGATATAAGTCACCATTATGGTGAAAATAGAGTGTTGAGCAATGTTGAACTAACAGCAAAGCATGGCGAACTGGTGGCTTTGCTGGGTCCTTCAGGATGCGGTAAAACCACACTGTTAAGGCTTGTGGCGGGTTTGATGCAGGTCCAAGAAGGGACGATATTTTTTGGGGATAAGGATGTAACACATATGGACCCCAGAAAGAGAAATGCCGTAATGGTATTTCAAAGCTATGCCCTGTTTCCCCACCTAACTGTTGGTGAGAATATTGCCTATGGTCTAAGGGTCAGGGGATTATCCAAAAACCACAGAGATGAGAGAGTTAAGGAAATTCTTGCAACCGTAAGACTTGAGGACCATGAAGGTAGAAGAATCAGCCAGCTGAGCGGAGGACAGCAGCAGAGGGTTGCCCTTGCCAGAGCATTGGTTGTAAATCCCGATGTGCTACTCTTTGATGAACCATTGAGCAATCTGGACGAAAAGCTTAGAATATCAATGAGACAGGAAATAAGGAGAATCCAGAAGGAAGCTGACATTACAGGAATTTATGTGACACATGATCAGGAGGAAGCCATGTCCATAGCGGACAGGATAGCCATAATGGATTCAGGAGTTATCCAACAGATAGGATCACCTAGGGAAGTTTATGAAAGGCCGGTTAATAGATTTGTTGCAGAATTCATGGGTGAATGCAATTACATTGAAGCCAATGGCAAGACCTATATGGTAAGGCCAGACGGTCTTATTCCTTCAATTGATGGAACTTACAGTGGTATAGTCCAATGGGTGGAGTATCTTGGAAGCATGACAAGGATAAGCATAGAATGGAAGGGAAAGAACCTGGTCATGGATGTTCCTTCTGCTACCCTTGGCGAAACCATTCCAAAGACTGGAAATGAATTGCGTTTTGAAATCAAAATGGAGGATGCAGTAGCTATGCAGATATGATGTGGAGCCCAAGGGCTCCTTTTTATTTGTATTTTAGTGGCCTTGGCCACTATTTTTGTGTAGAGACATAAGCTGTAAGGGTATAAGTGGACTAGAGAAAAAAAGGGGGTAAAAGGATGACAGTGATAAATGACACCATAAAAACGCAGCTGGCCCATAGGACAATCAGGGAATTTACAAAGGAACCGGTTCCCAAGGAGATTTTTGATACACTTATTCATGTTGCACAAAGAACTGCCACATCAAATGGGATGCAGACCTATTCCATAATCAGGGTGACTGACCCTGAAAAGAAGAGGTCCATTTCAGAGGTTTCCAGGCAGGAGTATATTGCAAGGGCACCTGAGCTTCTGATATTCGTGGTCGACCAGTTCAGGAATGCCAAAATTACTGAGGAGAAGGGCGTTGACACAATATATTCAAAGGATATGGACAAATTCTTCCAGGGCTTCACAGATTCAGCACTGGCAGCCCAGAACATGGTAGTGGCTATAGAGTCCCTTGGACTTGGTGCCAACTACCTGGGAAGCATACTGAATGATGCTGAAAGGATAATTGAGATTTTGGACCTTCCTCAGCTTACCTTCCCCGTTGTGGGATTGGGCTTTGGCTATCCTAACCAGGAGCCCCAGCTTAAGCCAAGGATGGATATGAGCCTGAGATTGTTTGAAAACACCTATCAAACCCATGACAGCTATTTGGAAGAGCTGAAGGAATATGACCAGGAGATGCAGACCTACTATGATCTGAGAAATGCCAACAAAAGGGTTGACAGCTTCACTGACCAGGTGGCTGCAAAGATGGCCAATGCAATCGACAAGAGGCATCTTTTAGCCAATGCAATAGGAAAGCAGGGCTTTTTGCTTATGCTTGAAGAGAAGTAGAATAAAATAGAAATCCTCCATGTTTAGGGCTGGGTATAAATACCTTAGACTAAATAGTGGGGGAATTTTTATGAAGAAAAATAGATTTATGATTTTATTGCTGATAGCTTTTACTCTGGTCCTTTCATCCTGTGTACCTTCCGCCATGCCAGTGGAGGATGAAAATGGAGATGGTGAGGTGACCCTCCTTCCGGATTATTCCAACAGCCGTTACAAGGAAATCTATCTTGCAGGTGGCTGCTTCTGGGGTGTGGAGGCTTATTTTGAAAGGATTCATGGTGTTGTCTATTCAAATGTTGGCTATGCAAATGGTGAGTCTGACAATACGGAATATTATTCCATAGAGGAAACCGGTCATGCCGAGACAATTTATTTGGTATATGACCCTGAAATATTGGAGCTTGAACAAATCCTGACCTATTTCTATGGTATAATTGAGCCAACAAGTATCAACAGGCAGGGCAATGACGTTGGTACACAGTACAGGACTGGAATATACTATGTGAATGATGAAGACCTGGAAGTGATCAACAGAGTGACGGAAATTGAGCAGGCGAAGCATTCAGAGCCCATAGCAACAGAGATTGAGAGGCTTGAGAATTATGTACTGGGTGAAGACTACCACCAGGATTATCTCTACAAGAACCCAAATGGCTACTGCCATGTGGACCTTAGCAACATTCCCAGGGAAAAGCCTTATATCAGAGCAGCTGACTATCCAAGACCTTCTCAGGAAGAGATAGAGGAGAAATTGACAGACCTTCAGTACAGAATAACCCAGGAGGGTGCAACAGAGACCGCTTTTCAGAATCCCTTCTGGAACAACGAGGAGGAGGGCCTATATGTGGACATTGTAACTGGAGAGCCCTTGTTCCTGTCAATCCACAAGTTTGATTCAGGCTCAGGATGGCCCAGCTTCACCAGGCCGATTGATTGGAATGTAGTGACCCTTCATGGAGATGACACCATGGGAATGGATAGAATTGAGGTAAGAAGCAGATCTGGAGATACCCATCTTGGCCATGTGTTTACGGACGGACCAAGGGAAGAGGGAGGTCTCAGGTACTGTATAAACAGTGGAGCATTGGAATTTATATATCTGGAAGAGATGGAGGAGAATGGCTATGGGGATTATCTCATGTACTTCCAGGAATAAGGAGTGGAAAAATTGATAAAAATTATGGCTGATTCAACCTGTGACCTTTCACAGGAGATTATCGAGAAGTACAATATTGGTGTTGCACCCCTTAACGTTGAAATAGGGGATAAAACCTACAGGGACAAGGTGGATATAACCCCTGACAGGTTTTATGAGCTGCTGCCAACATTGCAGGAGCTTCCAAGCACCTCCATGCCAAGCCCGGAGGAATACCTATCCATCATCGACAAAGCCATGGAAGAGGGCTACGACCAGTTCCTGATCATTTGCATGTCAAGTGGTACAAGTGGATCCTACCAATCAGCTGAGATTGCAAAGGAATACTTTTACGACAGGAACCCTGACTCGGATATCAGAATCCATGTGGTGGATTCACTGTCCATGAGCCATGGAAGTGGTTGGCTTATAATGAAGTCAGCCCAGCTTCTTCAGGAGGGCTATGATTTTGACCAGCTTGTTCAGTTCAATGAGGACAACAAGAAAAGGGTCAAGCATTTCTTATGCGTTGATGACCTGAATAACCTTATAAAAAGCGGGAGACTGACAAATGCCAGCGCATTCATTGGAAAGCTGTTGAGGGTCAAGCCAATTATGACAATGAAAAAAAGCAAGGGAGCAATAGTAGCAAAGGAAAGGGGCTGGAACAAGGTCCTGAGATACTATGTGAACGAATTTTTGGAAAGGGTGGATAGAGACCAGACCAATTTCATCATCATCGGCTACACCTCCGATATCCACATAGCAAATGCGCTGAGGGACAAAATGAGACAGGACACGGATTTTAGTGGGGATATCCATATCATGCAGATGGGAGTTGCGGTTGGAACCCATGTGGGTCTTGGTGGACTTTCCATGTTCTTTATGGAAAAGCAAGGGGTGTAGATTTTTACACCCTTTTTTAGGTATGATTAGTAGTATAATGGGACTATATATAAAATTCTGGGGGTGCTTTGATGAAATTTATTACTTATAGGCATAGAGATAAGGAATATCCAGGAGTGCTATCAAAGGACGAAAAATCCGTATACAGCCTGGACAGGATTTTTGGGGTTGGAAGATTCGCTTCCATTGTTGATTTTATTGAAAATGCTGGTGAGGACCATTTAAGGAAGGTTGAGAAAACCCTGGAGGAGGAGTCCATAAAAGTCCTTTCACTTGATGAGATAGTTATTCTATCACCAATCACCAAGCCTATCCACGACATAATCTGTGTTGGTGTAAACTACGCAGATCACTTGAAGGAATCACAATCTGCCATCAAGGATGGCAACCTTGACAAGGTTACCGAGCCTGTTTATTTTTCAAAGAGGACAACAAGGATAGTGGGACCGGATGAGGAGATAAAGGGTGAGTTTGAACTGGATGATGAGTTTGACTACGAGGTGGAGCTGGCTGTGGTAATCGGTAAGAGAGGACGGGACATCCCCAAGGAAAGGGTTGAGGACTTCATCTTCGGCTATTCGATTTTCAATGACCTATCATCCAGAAGACTACAAAGAGACCATATACAGTGGTACAAGGGAAAAAGCCTTGATGGCTATTCAGTTATGGGACCTGCAATACTCCACAAATCCCAGCTTCCATTTCCCATGGAGGTTGATGTTATCTCAAGGGTGAATGGAGAGGTGAGACAAAGCTCCAATACAAGGATGCTTATAAACGATATTGCAACCTTGATCTCGGACTTCTCAAGGGGAATAACCCTTGAGCCGGGAGATATAATAGCAACGGGAACCCCTGCAGGGGTTGGAATGGGCTTCAGTCCACCAAGATTCATGAGAAGGGGAGACGAAATCCAATGCGAGATTCCCCAGATAGGAGTGTTGAGCAATAGAATAGTTTAAGGTTACCGGAGGGTTTTGATGGAATTAAGTGCTTTAGGAATTGTTTTGGAAAGGTTTGCGCCACTTTCGGCAATTGCCGACAAGGAAGGGAATATATTATGGGTCAGCTCTTCTCTCGAAGGGCTTGTTTCGGTTGGGCAAAAATCCATTTGGGAAATGATTGGACTTGATAGTGGAGAGCTCAAGCAGACTACTGAAGGAAATGAAGCGGAGCTTGAGCTGGATGGAAGGGATTATCTGGCACGGGCCTTTAATGTTGAACCATATTTTATTGTTGAATTTAAGGAATATGGAGATTACAGGGATCCAAATGTAAGGGCTGACAGCCTTCTTCAGGTTATAGAGAATCTCTACGACGGAGTCCTCCTAAGTGATAAGGAGGGACGGGTCAAGGTCTACAACAAGTCAATGGAGGACCTGGAGAAGAGACGGGCAGAGGATATGCTGGGCAGGTATATTTGGGATGCCTACGGCTACAGCGACAAGGATAAGTCGGAGCATATGGAGGTTTTTAAAACCGGAAAGCCGATTATAAACAAGTACGCTGCCCATGCCTACAATGAGGGAAAGCCTGTGTACAAGTCCTATTCCACCATACCCATAAAGGATGGGGAGAGGACAATTGGAGTTTTTTCAATCAGCAAGGATGAAACCAAGCTTCAGAATCTTCTATCCCAGATTATGGAGCTTAAAAGGGAGTCCTACGGCCTGGAGGAAAGGGAGGGAGCCTTTCTCAACGGCACAAGGTTCACCTTCTCGGATATCATCGGATCAAGCCAGGCCATAAGGAAGGTTATACGTGAGGCTCAGGCAATCGCCTGGCTTGACAACAGCATACTCCTGGTTGGCGATACGGGGACGGGCAAGGAGGTGTTTGCACAGAGCATCCATAACTTCAGCAAAAGAAAGGCTCATCCCTTCATTGGAATAAACTGTTCTGCCATACCGGAAAACCTTCTTGAGAGCATACTCTTTGGAGCTGTCAAGGGAGCCTACACAGGAGCTGTTGATTCAGCGGGACTTTTCGAGGAGGCTGGTGAAGGGACCCTCTTTCTTGACGAGATAGATTCCATGCCAATCAATATGCAGACAAAGCTCCTTCGGGTCCTCCAGGAAAGAAACACCAGAAGGGTTGGAGGAAAGGAAAGCTACCCAATAAAATGCAGGGTCATAAGTGCAATGAATACGGATCCCTACAAGCTTATTGATGCAGGCAGGCTTAGACTGGACCTTTTCTACAGGATAGCCGGCTATAATCTCTACATTCCTCCCCTTAGAGATAGGGAGGATGATATCTTCCATATCAGCCACCATTATATAAAGAAGTATAATCTGGTGATGGAAAAGGTCATCTCCAGCATCGGTGAGGACCTGAAAAACATGATGAAGACCTATCCCTGGCCAGGCAACATAAGGGAGCTTGAGCACTTTATCGAGAATACCATGGCGAGGAGTGGAGAGGATGAAAAGGTCCTAAGGCTTGAAAACACACCTGATTATATCCTTGAGGCAATGAAGTGGAGTGATTCAGGTATCCAGGAAAGGGAAATACCCACGGAAAATCTGCAGGCTAGTCTGGATGGTCTTGAAAAAAGACTGATCAAGCAGGCTCTGGAAAAAAATCTATGGAATGTTACCAGGACCGCCAGGGCCCTTGGAATCACTAGACAGAGCCTTATATACAGAATGAGAAAATATGATATAGAAAGAGACATGGAATAATGGTGTTTTAAAATAAAACAAAGTGATTGAAAATAAAACATACAAAAACGAGAAAACCGGCGGCATGTGTTTGAAAATAAAACACTTGCCGTCGGTTATTGTTTTTCGCAGATCCAGGAACCACTGTTTTAGCCATATGTAGAGGTGGAGTAACATGGCACGGAATTTGCAATAGTATTATGGTGGATATTTAATGAGCGTAATGAAAGGAGGAATTATATGAAGGCATCATTGGTCATAAAAAACATAAAGACCCTGGTAACCGTAAGGGGAGGAGAAAAACCAAGATCCGGAGAGGCACAGGGTAAGGCTGGTATAATTGAAAATGGAATAGTTGCCGTCAAGGACGGGAAGATAATTTTCGTGGGTGAGGGAAGCCTGCCTGAGGGAATTGAAATTGACAAGAATACGGTGGTTATTGATGGAACCGGCAAGACCGTAACTCCTGGACTGATTGACTGTCACACCCATCTTGTTCACGGAGGCAGCAGGGAAAATGAGCTGGCAATGAAGCTTGAAGGCAAGGGATATCTTGAGATACTGGCAGCTGGAGGAGGCATACACTCCACAACAAGGGCTACAGAAAAGGCAACTCCAGAAGAACTGTACAATAAGGCATGGAAGAGCCTGGATACAATGCTGGGCTTTGGAGTCACAACGGTTGAGGCCAAGTCAGGCTATGGAATAGGAAGCTTCGAGACTGAGCTTAAGCAGATTGAGGTCGCCAACAGGCTGAATCAGGACCACCCTGTGGACATTCTCCCAACCTTTATGGGAGCCCATGCGGTACCTGCCCAGTACAAGGACAATCCAGACGAGTTTGTTGACAGGCTGGTGGACGAAATGATCCCCCACATAGCAGAGAACAGGCT
>CAYMHD010000004.1:0-5680 GCA_964390135.1 uncultured Gudongella sp.
CTACAGGTCTCCAGCTGTTGCTCTAATGCCTGATTTGACTCCAAAGCCCCTAAGGAGCAAGGCCAACTCGATAATCAACCTTATGGGAGCCGTTGGAGCGATTTTTGCCCTTGGGGTCATATCACTTCTTGTTCCCGATGAGCCCAATCCAAGCTATTTCAGCGTTTTTCTTGTTATAGCGCTCTTGATGGTCTTTTCAGTTGCGGTCCTTGTCAAGACAATCAAGGAGAAGAGACTCTCTGAAGAAATGAAGGAATTCAACCAATCACAGGATCTTGAGGATGAGGAGACGAATGGAAATGGCGGGGACATGCCTCCGGATGTTAAAAGGAGTCTTTATTTCATTCTTGCTTCCATCTTCCTGTGGTTTACTGCATACAATGCAGTCACCACGGCATTTTCCAGATATGCCGGACGTGTTTGGGGACTTCAGGGAGGAAGCTTTGCAAATGCCCTTCTGGTTGCTACGGGAGCTGCAATACTCAGCTATATCCCAATCGGTATAATAGCCAGCAGGTTAGGTCGGAAAAAGACAATCATAGCAGGGATCCTGCTGATGAGCACCTCATATTTCCTGGGCTTTCTGTTTGTGGAGTACTCTCCTGCGATAAATGCCGTGTTTGCGATTACGGGGATTGGTTGGGCAGCCATAAGCGTAAACTCCTACCCCATGGTTGTGGAGATGAGCAAAAGCGCAGATGTTGGAAAATATACAGGTCTTTACTACACATTTTCCATGTCGGCCCAAATCTTCACACCCATACTTTCAGGCTTCTTCCTGGAAAATGTGGGCTACAGAACTCTTTTTCCCTATTCGGTCTTCTTCTCCCTGGCATCCCTGACCACCATGCTCATGGTCAGGCATGGTGATTCCAAGCCACCAAAGAAGGGAAGCACGCTGGACCATTTTGATGTTGACGATTAAAGGAGGTTTCCATGTTTATAGCACTCATAGGAGGTTTGCTTGTCCTCTACCTTTATGCAATCAAGCCAAATCCTCCCGGCAAGAAAAACTTAGAGCCCTTTCTTGGACGCTACTACGCCCATAGGGGATTATTCGACAATGGATCCGAGGCACCGGAAAACTCCATAAATGCAATTTCACAGGCAGTAGAGATGGGCTACGGAGTTGAATTTGACGTAAGACTGACCAGGGACAAGGTCCCTGTGGTGATTCATGACAGGAGTCTCCTAAGAGCTGCAGGTCTTGACAAGCTGGTGTCTGAGCTTTTATACAATGAGCTTGAGGAATTGAAGCTGTTTGATTCAAATGTCCCAGTTCCTACCCTCAATGAGGTTTTATCCACAATTGATGGAAGGGTTCCAATCATTGTGGAAATGAAGCAGGATGGAGGCGGTGATACCACAATATGTGACGTGGTCGCACCAATCCTTGATGGCTACAAGGGTGATTACATGGTCGAGTCCTTTAATCCAGTCCTTATGATCTGGTACAAAAAAAACAGACCCTCTGCAATAAGGGGGCAGCTGTCCACAAATCACCTGAAGGAGGGTAAGAAGGATTTTCTTCTGAACCTTTCCCTTCAGTATCTTCTCTTCAATTTTATGGTAAAGCCTGATTTCATAGCCTACAATCATCTTTACGGAAATAACCTTTCTCTTATGATTAACAGGAGGCTCTTTGGCATAACAACCGCTGCATATACCCTAAAATCCCAAAAGGACCTGGACATGAACAGGACTCGTTTTGATATCCTTATCTTTGACAGCTTCACCCCAAAATAGTATACCCCCAAATAGGAAAAGGATTTCTCCCCTGAGAAATCCTTCTTTTCTATTCCTTTTCTATTAGACCAAGCTTTTCAAATACAACCTTGTATCCGTCAGCCCCATAGTTCAACGACCTGTTGATACGGCTGATTGTAGCTGTTGAAGCCCCTGTTTCCTCTTCAATCTCATTATAGGTCTTGTTGGCCTTCAAGAGTTTTGCAACTTCAAGTCTCTGTGCAATTGCCTGAACTTCCTTTATTGTACAGATATCTTCGAAAAAGCGGTAACATTCGTCCATGTTCTCCAGCTGCAATACAGCCTCAAACAAACTGTCTGCCTGCTTACTCTTGATCTTAGAGTTATAGACCATTTTATCCTCTCCTATCTTTGATTTAATATACTTATATATTACTGTATAAAAGTGAACTTGTAAACAAAAGGCTGGGATTTTCACCCAGCTAATTTTTTATCTAGAATAATCCTACTATCTCACCTGAAGGGAGAATGTCTATGTTATCCGCTGAAGGAACCTTTGGAAGTCCTGGCATAGTCATTATATCTCCGGTCAAGGCAACAAGGAAGCCTGCTCCCTTTGATACCTTAATGTCTCTTACGGTGATCTTGAATCCTTTTGGTCTACCCAATAGAGTTGGGTCATCTGACATTGAGTACTGAGTCTTTGCCATACAGATTGGCATCTTGTCAAAGCCCATCTTCTCTATATTTGCTATCTGCTTTTGACATCCCTTGGTGAAGTCAACCCCATCTGCTCCGTAGATTTCCTTGGCAATGGTCTCAATCTTCTCCATGATTGGTGCGTTTACGTCGTAAAGTGGCTTGAAGTTTGCTTCGCCCTTCTCAACAACCTCAACTACCTTCTTGGCTAGCTCAGCTCCACCTTCTCCACCTTTTGCCCATACCTCTGATAGAACGGCAGTTGCACCAAGCTCTTCACACTTGTTCAGTACAAAGTCAAGCTCTGCCTGAGTGTCGGTTGGGAAGTTGTTAACTGCAACAACAGCCGGTACCCCAAACTTCTTGACGTTCTCGATATGCTTCTCAAGGTTTTCAAAGCCCTTGGCAAGCTGGTCAAGGTTTTCTGTTCCAAGCTCGTCCTTCTTGGCTCCTCCGTGGTGCTTAAGAGCTCTTACAGTTGCCACGATAACTGCTGCATCCGGCTTAAGGTCACCGAATCTGGCCTTGATGTCAAAGAACTTCTCAGCACCTAGGTCAGCACCGAAGCCAGCCTCTGTAACTGTGTAGTCAGCAAGCTTAAGAGCAAGCTTGGTAGCAAGCATTGAGTTACAGCCATGGGCTATGTTGGCAAATGGTCCACCGTGGATCAATGCTGGTGTGTTCTCAAGAGTCTGTACCAGGTTAGGAGCTATGGCATCCTTCATAAGAAGTGCCACTGCACCCTGTGCGTTCAGGTCCTTTGCATGTACTGGGCTGCCGTCGAACTTATAGGCTACAATTACATCTCCAACTCTTTTCTTAAGGTCCTCAAGGTCCTCTGCAAGACAGAATATTGCCATTATCTCTGATGCAACCGAGATATCAAAGCCGTCTTCCCTTGGCATTCCGTTTGGCTTTCCGCCAAGTCCAACAACTACATTTCTAAGTGCTCTGTCGTTCATGTCCAAAACTCTCTTCCAGACAATTCTTCTTGGGTCAATCCCAAGCTTGTTTCCCTGGTGTATGTGATTGTCAAGCAGTGCTGAAATCAGGTTGTTTGCAGTTGTTATTGCGTGGAAGTCGCCTGTAAAGTGAAGGTTGATGTCCTCCATAGGTACTACCTGTGCGTATCCTCCACCTGCTGCTCCACCCTTGACCCCAAAGCTTGGTCCCAAGGAAGGCTCCCTAAGTGTAGTTATTGCTTTTTTGCCTATTTTGTTAAGTCCCATTGAAAGTCCTATGTTTGTTGTGGTCTTTCCTTCTCCAGCTGGAGTTGGGTTGATTGCAGTAACCAGAATAAGCTTTCCGTTTGGCTTGTCCTTCATGCTCTTGAATACATCCAATGAAACCTTAGCCTTGTATTTACCATAATTTACTATGTCGTCTTCTCCAATGCCTAAGTTTGCAGCTACGTCCTTTATTGGGATCATATTTGCCGCCTGTGCTATCTGAACATCTGTTTTCAAAAAAATTCCCCCTCTTAATTGTAGTATGTCCAACTCTTATATTTATACCCAAAAAGGCATAAAATTATAGCTGGAATGTTGGTAATTTGGAATGGAAAAAGCTCATACTGCTTATATTATAGCAGATATGAGCCGAATTTGAAATATTTTTAATTGTTAAATAATTTACTAATTACTTGAAGAGTCCTATGTCCCTTCTGTAGCCCATGTCCTTGAAGGAGATTCCCTCAATAGCCTGATAGATTTTCTCCCGGGCGCTAGCCATGTCACCTGTACAGGTAACTGAAAGGACCCTGCCTCCATTGGATACAAAATTATTCCCTTCCCTTTTGGTTCCATTGTGGAATACAATTATATCCTCATCCGGATATGGCAGGCCGTAAATCCTGTGTCCCTTCTTATAGTATCCCGGATATCCTCCCGAAGTCAAGACAACTGTCATGCAGGCCTCCTCCCTCCAAGTCATGTGATCTTCCTTCAGGTCTCCCACAATTGCGTGAAGGAAAATATCCAATAGGTCTGATTCCAGCCTTGGAAGCACAACCTCTGTCTCAGGGTCTCCAAATCTTACATTGAATTCAAGCACCTTCGGACCTTCCTCACCTATCATGAAGCCTATGAAAAGAATACCCGTAAAGCTGTGCCCATCCTCATCAAGGCCCTTTTCAACCCTGTCAAGGACCTCCCTCCTTACCTTGCTGTTGAACTCTTCATCGAACAGGGGACTTGGGGAGTAGCAGCCCACACCACCAGTGTTGGGGCCCATGTCATCCTCGAAAATCTGCTTGTAGTCCTTGGCGCTTTCCATGGGGAACAGCCTGTTGTGGGACACAAAGCATAGGAGGGATGCCTCAGTACCCTGCAGAAATTCCTCAATCACAACCCTTTGTCCCTCATCTCCGAAGATTCTGTCCACCAGGACCTCCTTCAATGTCTGTTTGGCCATTTCCTCGTTTTCGCAAATCACCACGCCCTTGCCAAGGCACAGACCGTCAGCCTTTATGACAAGCGGGTATGAAAACTCCTTTAGTCCCTTCAATGCATTGTTGTAGTCCGTAAAGGTCTTGTACCTTGCTGTGGGTATATTGTGTCTTACCATAAATTCCTTTGCAAAATCCTTGCTACCCTCCAGCCTTGCACTGAAGGCATCAGGACCAAATACATTTATTCCTTCCTCCTCAAACATGTCGGTTATCCCAAGTACCAAGGGCTCCTCCGGGCCAACCACAATTAGATCTATCTCGTTGGTCTTTGAAAACACCAGGAGCCTTTCCAGATCATTGGGCTGGATTGCAACGTTTGTAGCCACAAGTGAGGTCCCACCATTTCCTGGAGCACAGTAAAGCTCCTCTATCTCATTGGATTGAGCCAGCTTCCAGCAAAGGGCGTGCTCCCTTCCTCCACTTCCTATTACCAATACCTTCATATAATCCCTCCTAATGTCTGAAATGCCTTATCCCGGTAAAGACCATGGCCATCTTGTTCAGATCCGCTTCCCTTATAACCTCCGCATCCCTGACTGCTCCTCCTGGCTGAATCACCGATGATATCCCCGCCTGGGCCAAGGCCTCAATGGAATCCTTAAAGGGAAAGAAGCCATCTGAAGCAAGGGCTGCTCCACTTGTCTTGTCTCCAGCCCTCTCTATGGCCTTCTGGACAGCCCAGAACCTGTTGACCTCTCCCAGACCTATTCCTAGGGTTGCCCCGTCCTTGGCTATGACCACACCATTTGAGGATATATGCTTGGCTATCTTCCAGGCGAATACCATGTCGTCAAGCTCATCCTCCTCTGGGAATCTCTTGCTTGC
>CAYMHD010000004.1:5723-6033 GCA_964390135.1 uncultured Gudongella sp.
GAGGCGTTCCGCCCTCCACATGCTTTGCCATGGGCTTTGTGTAGCTTGATTCTGACAGCTCGGGTATCTGCAAGAGCCTTACATTTTTCTTTTCCATCAATAGCTCAAGAGCCTCAACAGAAAAGGAAGGGGCTATGATAATTTCAAGGAATATCTTTGAAAGTCTTTCTGCAAGCTCCTTTGTAACCTCCCTGTTAAGGGCAACAATACCTCCAAAGATTGACTCCGTATCTGATTCATATGCCTTTTCAAATGCCTCAACGATTGTCTTGCCAACTCCCGCTCCACAGGGGTTGCCATGCTTGACAGC
>CAYMHD010000004.1:6044-11188 GCA_964390135.1 uncultured Gudongella sp.
TTTATGTTATTGTAGGACAGCTCCTTGCCGTGGAGCTGTTTTGCTCCTGCAATGGTTCCCTCAGTCTGGCTGTAGTCCGTGTAGAAGGCAGCCTTCTGATGTGGGTTCTCACCGTATCTTAGCTGGTCCTTCTTCCTGTAGGCAAGGGTAAGGTAGTCTGGAAAAGCCTCCTGGCACAGCTCATTGAAATACTGGGCTATTAGCGCATCGTAGTAGGCCGTGTAGCTAAAGACCTTTCTTGCAAGCTCAAGTCTGGTTTCAGGTCTCGTGTCCCCATTCTGCTTCAGCTCAAGAAGTACCTGATTGTAGTCAGCAGGATCTATGACAACCGTAACATCCTGAAAATTCTTTGCAGCTGCCCTTATCATGGAAGGACCACCTATGTCGATGTTCTCGATTGCCTCTTCCATTCCAACACCCTTTTTGGTCACCGTCTCCTCAAAGGGATATAGGTTGTTCACAACCATATGGATCGGGAATATGCCCATCTCCTCAATGACCCTTCTGTGTTCCTCCTTGTCCCGTCTAAAAAGTATACCACCATGTATCCTGGGATTCAGGGTCTTGACCCTACCATCCAGAATTTCAGGGAATTTTGTTATTTCATCTATCTCCCTGGCCTCAATCCCATTCTCCAGAAGAAGCCTGTAGGTGCCTCCTGTAGATATTATCTCCCAATCCATCTGGACCAGCTTTTCAGCAAATTCAACTATACCACTCTTATCATAGACGCTAATCAATGCTCGCTTCATGATTACCTCCAATGTTTTCATTTCCAAGCTTAAGGCACATTTTCCCAACGGCCTTTACAAGGATCCTGTGCTCCACCTTGAGCACCCTTTTCTGTAGAGACTCCACCGTATCATCCTCCAGGACAGAAACCGTCTCCTTCAGAAGAATCGGGCCGGTATCTGTCCCCTCATCAACCAGGTGGACAGTGGCGCCTGTTTGCTTGACCCCCGATTCCAGGACAGCCCTGTGAACCCTTTCTCCGTAGAAGCCCTTCCCGCAGAAGGCAGGTATAAGGGATGGATGGATGTTAATTATCCTGTCCCTGTATTCATCTATGAAAAGGGGCGACAGGACCCTAAGGTAGCCTGCCAGTACAACCAGCTGGACCTTTTCTTCCCTGAAGAGCCTTATTAGCTCCCTGTCGTAATCCTCACCCTTGTAGTCTCTGGGACTTACAAGCTGGCCTCTGATTCCCCTATCAGCAGCCCTCTCAAGGGCATAGGCATCATCCCTGTTTGAGATCACAAGAACCACCTGGCCATTTATTTCACCCTCCATACAGGCATCCATAAGGGCCTGGAGGTTTGTGCCCCCTCCGGAAACCAGCACACCTATCCTTACCTCTTCCATAGGTCTACTCCCTTTTCTCCTTCAACAACCTCTCCAAGAACGTAGAAATCCTCGTTCCTCTCCACAAGATGATGGGCAATCCTTTCGGCCTCAGCAGCTGATGCCACCAGGACCATTCCAACACCCATGTTGAAGGTTCCATACATCTCCTCCTCTTGGATATTTCCCCATTCCTGGAGAAGCTTGAATATCCTTGGCGTCCTTATAACACCTGGATCAACCTTTGCCCTTGTTCCTTCAGGAAGCATCCTTGGAATGTTCTCATGGAATCCTCCTCCTGTAATATGGCTAAGTCCCTTTATCTCAAATTCCCTGATCAAAGGAAGAACCTGTTCACTGTATATTCTGGTGGGAACCAGCAGCTCCTCCCCGATGGTCTTTCCAAGCTCCTGGATATGTGTATCCACAGAGTAGCCCATCCTGTCAAAAACAATTTTTCTGACCAGGGAAAAGCCGTTGCTGTGAAGTCCACTTGATGGAAGCCCCATGATAACATCTCCCGGCCGAATAGTCTCCCCGGTTATTATCCTGGACTTGTCCACGGCTCCCACAACAAAGCCAGCCACATCATACTCTCCCTCCTGATAGAAGCCAGGCATCTCTGCCGTCTCCCCACCAACAAGGGCACAGCCTGCCTTGACGCAGCCATTGGCAACACCCTCAACGATGCTTGCCATCTTTTCGGGAAGTAGCTTCCCGGTTGCGATGTAGTCCAGGAAAAACAAGGGCTTTGCTCCCTGGCACAGGATGTCGTTGGCGCACATTGCAACACAATCCTCTCCAATTGTATCGTGCCTGTCCATCATAAAGGCCAGCTTCAGCTTGGTGCCGACCCCATCAGTTCCCGAGACCAGGACCGGCTCCTTCATTTCACTTATATCCAGCTGAAACAGTCCTGAAAATCCACCAAGATGTGAAAGCACTCCCGGTATATGGGTTTTTTCTATAAAGCCCTTTATCATCTGAACCTCTTTATAGCCAGCTTCCTTGTCAACTCCAGAATCCTTATACGTCAAAGACATGAAAAGTCCCTCCTAAAATTTCTATTCCATCCTGTCAACAGGGTAGTTTCCTGTAAAGCACCCTCTACAGAAGCCATTTTCCTCCCCTGCCGCCTTGATCAATCCCTCCAGGGAAATGAAATACAATGAATCAGCACCGATTTCCTCCCTGATTTCCTCTATGTTCATATAGCTTGCAATAAGGTTCTCCTCTGACGGAGTGTCAACACCAAGGTGACAGCTGTGGGTCACTGGAGGTGATGAAATCCTTACGTGAACCTCCCTTGCTCCCGCATCCTTGAGCATCTTTACAGTCCGTTTGATGGTGGTACCCCTTACAATGGAATCATCCACAAGGACAAGGCTCTTACCCTTTATGTTTTCCCTAAGTGCATTCAGCTTTATCCTTACACCCTGCTCCCTGATCTCCTGGGTTGGCTCTATGAAGGTCCTTCCCACGTACCTGTTCTTTATTATTCCCTCAGTGTAGGGTATTCCAGATGCTTCAGCATATCCGATTGCCGCAACTATCCCCGAATCCGGTGCACCTATTACTATGTCCGCCTCCGTTGGAAATTCCCTATACAGGTGTTTGCCTGCTTCAGACCTTGAAATATATACGCTCTTGTCATCGATTATGCTGTCAGGTCTTGCAAGGTATACCAGCTCGAAGATGCAAAGGCTTCTCTTTTCAACATTCCTATGGATTGTTGTAAGGCCGTCCTTGTCGATCATTACAATTTCTCCAGGCTCCACATCCCTAACAAGGTCTGCGCCGATTGTATCAAAGGCAACGGTCTCTGAAGCCACTATATAGTCGTTTCCGATCTTGCCTATTGAAAGCGGCTTCAGTCCGTGAGGATCCCTGGCTGCAACAAGCCTGTCATTGGTCATGGCAACAAGTGCGTAGGACCCCTTCACATCCTCCAGGGCATCTATCATGGCCTGGTTGAAATCATCCTTATGGTATTTTGCAATTAGTGTTGCAATGACCTCCGTATCCAGGTCTGTCTGGAAGATTGCACCTGCATCCTCCATATCATCCCTCACCTTCCTGAAGTTTACTATACTTCCGTCAAGGCAGATTCCAAGGGCTCCCCTTCTGTAGCCAACCACAAGGGGCTGTGCATTTGCCTTGTTCTTGGCCTCAAAATGAGCTGCATACTTTACATGACCAATTGCAATGTTTCCTCTTAGCCTATCTATTATGTCATTGTTGAACACCTCGTTAACCAGCCCAAGCTCCTTTACATAGTCCACAAATCCGTTGTTGTTAACAGCTATGCCTGAGCTTATCTGCCCTCTGTGCTGGATCGCATACAATCCGTAATATGCATATGGAGATACATGTTCATTTGTATTGCTAAAAACCCCAACTACTCCACTCATCAATTAACCTCCCGTTATCCCTTAAGCTGCTGGTCGGCAGCTATTGTATCCTGAGCCATCTTCACCTTGTAGGCCTTGAACTTTTCCCTCAGTTCAGGGTACTTGACTGATAGTATCTGAACCGCCAAGAGTCCACCATTTTGTCCACCATCTATTGCAACTGTGGCTACAGGAACCCCTTTTGGCATCTGAACCACTGAAAGAAGTGAATCAAGTCCATCCATGGTTGAGGATTTTGCCGGTATTCCAACCACAGGCAGAGGAGACAGACCGGCAAGGACACCGGCAAGGTGTGCAGCCTTGCCTGCAATCGCAACTATTACCTCTGTTCCGTTCTCTTCAGCCTTTTCCGCAAAATCCTTTGCAACATAGGGTGTCCTGTGGGCTGAAATGACCCTCAACTCATGGTCAACACCAAAATCATCAAGAACCTCTATCACCTTGTCGCCGACTGGCTTATCCGAAATGCTTCCCATTATTACGCTTACCTTCATAGCCTTGATCCCCCTTAAATATATTATTGATATCCCTAAGCAAATTATACCCAAACAAAATATTAAAGCCCAGACGGGTAGGTTTAAAGAAACCTACCCGTCTGGGCTTTTCTCCCTTCGGTGTGATGCCCTCTCAGACATCTGTACCGCTTGGACCAGCTGAGAGAATCTCACGGAACCCTAGGTACACTTTCTCATAGACAATGATTTACGGTCATTGGTAGAAACGTCCTCACCCTATCAGAGGACATATATGAGTTTAATCCTTTAGCATTATCTGTTCAAGCTTAAGTGGTTCGATGTACTCATCTCCCATGAAGGCTCTCATATTTCCACCTGATATCTCATCTATCAGGGCTATATGGTTGTCCTCCCCAACTCTGCCGAACTCAAATTTTATGTCATAGAGCTCAAGATCCTTCTTGGCCAGCTCTTCCTTTACAACAGCTCCTATTTCCTTTGTAAGGTCCACAAGAACCCTGTATTCTTCCTTGGTCATGATCCCCAGCATTTCCAGTGCCTCGTCGGTTATAAGAGGATCGTTTCTGTCATCATCCTTCAGAGTGACCTCCACATAGGAATCAAGCTCCTGTCCTTCCTCCACATACATCCCATATCTTCTAAGGAAGCTTCCCACGGCCCTGTATCTGCAGATGACCTCAACTCCCTTACCGAAAAGGCTTGCTGGAAGTACAGTCATGGTGTTGTTGTCTATGTCTGAATCCACGAAATGCGTAGGTATTCCCTTTTCATTCATCTTCTTGAAGAAGAATGTGGTTATGTTGCAGGTCAGTTTGTGAGTTTGAAAGTTAACGATGAGGGGTTACGAAGATCTTATTCGATAGCTAGTTTGCCAGAAAAAAATAATTTTGATTTAGTAATTGACGTAACACCAAAC
>CAYMHD010000004.1:11198-19189 GCA_964390135.1 uncultured Gudongella sp.
AGGTATTCCCTTTTCATTCATCTTCTTGACGAAGAATGTGGTTAGTCTAAGTCCAGCCTTGCCAGCCCCCTCTATGCTAAGTCCAACTGTATTGGCACCGGGATCGAATACCCCGTTTTCACCTGTTACGTCATCCTTGAACTTCAAAAGGTAGTTTCCATCCTCAAGCTTAAATACATCCTTTGTCTTTCCCTTGTAAACAAACTCCATCATTTATCCCTCCTACATCACTGTAAACTTCAATACGAACAGAAGTGCCAGAATCCACATGACCTTTGAAACTTCCTTAGTACGTCCGGTCAAAAGCTTAAGCACCACATACGAAACCATTCCGAATACTATGCCGTCTGCAATGCTGTATGCAAAAGGCATCATGACGATTGTCAGAAATGCCGGTATGGCCTCTGTGAAATCTATGAAATTGATCTTTGTGATAGGTGTCATCATAAAAAGTCCTACAATAACCAGTGCCGGTGCTGTTGCTGCTGCGGGGATCATTGTGAACAATGGTGCAAAGAAAAGTGCTATTGCAAACATTCCTGCCGTGGCAAGGGATGTAAGTCCTGTTCTTCCTCCTTCAGCAACTCCTGCCGCACTCTCTACATATGTTGTTACGGTGCTTGTTCCAAGACATGCTCCAACAATTGTACCTACTGCATCAGCCATAAGAGCCTTTCCAACTCTTGGAAGTCTGCCGTTTTCATCAAGCATTCCCGCCTTTGAGGATACTCCTGCCAGTGTTCCCACCGTATCGAATATATCCACAAAGAGGAAGGTGAATACCACAACAAGCATCTCCATTGTGAATATCTCCTCAAATCCAACAAACTTGAAGGCCACATCCGCCACTGAAGGGGGAAGGCTTACAATGCTAAATCCCTCTGGAATAATTGTTACTCCCATAGGGATCCCTATTATTGTGGTTGCTATGATACCGATAAGTATGGCTCCGTTTACCTTTCTTGACAAAAGGTATCCTGTAATTATAATTCCTATGATTGCAACTGCTGCAGGTCCTGAAGTCAACTCCCCAAGTGCGACGATTGTTCCGTTTCCTGTCTGTACGATTCCTGCACCGCTAAGTCCTATAAATGCGATGAAAAGACCGATTCCAACTGATACTGCATGCTTTAGGTTCAAAGGTATTGAATCGAAAATTGCCTCTCTTGCCTTCAATACTGATAATAGTATAAAGATCAGTCCTTCAATCAAAACTGCTGTCAATGCAAACTGCCATGATTTGCCCATGGGTCCAAGTACGATTGTGAATGCGAAGAATGCATTCAGACCCATTCCAGATGCAAGAGCAAAGGGATACTTTGCATAAAGTGCCATTATGAGTGTTGCCACTATTGCTGATACAGTAGTAGCGGTGAATACTCCTCCTGCGTCCATTCCAGTGGCTGATAGCATTCCTGGGTTAACTGCCAGGATGTAGGCCATTGTCATGAATGTTGTAATACCCGCTAGAATTTCTGTCTTTACATTAGTGTTGTTCTCCTTGAGCATAAAAAACTTTTCCAACGAAAGTTCCTCCTTAAAATTTTTTTCGTGGAAAAAAATATAGCCCAGGTGGGTAGGTCTAGCGAAACCTACCCGCCTGGGCTTTTATCCCTTCGGTGTGACACGCAATGTATCTGTACCGCTCGGACCTGCTGGGAAAAATCCCACGGAACCCTAGGTACACTTTCGCTCATAGTGAAGTGATTATCGGTCACTAACTAGATACATCCCAACCGTATTATGGGACCTATATGAGCCATATTTAATTCACACTTTGAGTTTAACAGTTTGTTCATCTTGTGTCAACCCGATAATATAAAACATATTCCCCATTTAAATGTTCCCATTTAGCCGTTTATAACTGCAGCTCAAAAGAGTTTCCTGTCTTTTCAAGGGTTTGATAAATTGGAGGTATTTTTTATCTATTCATATCTGAAGGTTGAATATCTATGGTTGTCTGTGTAGATAAAATCCAGGCCCAGCTTCTCTGAAATTACTTCAAAGGTCCTTGGTGTGTAAAAGGATATGTGACTTTGATCCCTGATATAGAACCAGTCCAGGAAGCTTTCCCTGTCCTCAGGGTGAAAGAGGGTCATGATTGCCAGGACTCCATCATCCTCAAGAAGACCTTTGAACAGCCTAAAGTATTTCAGGGGATCATCCAAATGCTCCACCACTTCAGTTGATATTATCAGATCATAGCTCTTATCACTATATACCTTTTCAGTTGCGTAGAACTTATCAAAGATATCCATGGAAAAACCGTAATCCCTCTCCAGTATTGTAGACAGTACAGGTACGGGACCACTTCCAAAATCAAGCCCCTTCCCACCGCCTCCAATGAAGGGAATGACAGCGGCATCCACAAAATCCTTCAGATACCTTACATACTTCTCATCATGTATTGAGTTGTTGTGAGTCTCGTAAATCTCAAATTCCTCCTCCGGTCCCACATGGACTGAGGAATCCTTCCATATGAAGCTGCAGCCTCTGCACTGATGGAATATCATTCCAAACTTCTCGTGATGAAACTCTTCAGTTTCGCTGCCACAAATCTTACATACTATTGTCATCTTTCCTCCCTGTTTCCCTATTTTGTCTTTCTTATCCTTCTCATGGCTATTGTCTTAAGTTGAGGCTTGTCAAACATCATGTCCATCTGGCCTGCCGTGTAGGCAAGCTTAACAGTGTGTACGTCTATGGATTTTGATGCAAGACCACTTATTTCCTGCCAGGATTCTTCAATAAGGTCAACCTCTTCCTCCTTTACGCTCAGCTCCTCTACCGTAAGAAGATGTGAGATTATGCAGGTTGTCATTATATCAAGGGCATAGGAGTAGTCCTCAAAGAAATCCTTGAGCACCACCAAGGCGTGAAGTCCTGTTATACAGTGGAGCACAACAATGCTGTCAGTATCCCTGTAGGCTGGGATCAGCAGGTCCAAAAGGGCCCTTACCTTATCCTGGGGTTCACCTTCAACCAGGAATCCAAGCTTGTTGTACATGGGATTTGAATATAGGGCCTTAAGCTTCATTCCCATTGTATTCTCTTCCTCAAGCAGCCTTCCTATGTTGGGATTGTTCAAGAGATTCTCCATCTCATGGATGATCCTGTCCCCCTCAATGGACACCTCAAAGGCTCCGGCTCCCTTATATGCTGTTATATAGTATGCAATTGCCCTTCTCAGCTCATGGATGTAGTCTTCATCCTCCTGCATGCCCTCCACGGCATATGCAGTCCTTATTAGTGTATGGAAAAGCCCCGATGACATTCCAAACTTGAGCTTATCCAAAATCTTGAAGGTATATTCCCTCCAATTATCAAGGGTCATCTCATCCTTCACAAGTGCCAGGCATGCCTCATAGCCATCTCTGTTCTCTACGCACTTCCAAATGTCATCGGACTTTTGAAAGTCCTCCTTCACAGGATTGATGGAGGCTCTCTGAACATATTTCTTGGTGAATTCCTCAGCACCCTCCAAATCCCCAGTCAGCTTGAAATATGCCAGCTGACCCATGGGCAGATGATTGACTAGATTTCCCTGATATGGAGAATATTCCTCCCCGTGACGATTTACTAATTCAGCAATACTCATATGGCTCCCCCTTACACCTGATTACCAATATTAAAATTTCTCTCCTCCTATATTTTATCAGATTAAAGTCTTTTAGTAAACTTTGGCTGATTTCATAGTTTTTAAG
The DNA here is from genome assembly GCA_964390135.1 of uncultured Gudongella sp. Lineage (GTDB taxonomy): Bacteria > Bacillota > Clostridia > Tissierellales > Tissierellaceae > Gudongella. The sequence goes on from CAYMHD010000004.1 coordinate 14,903, forward strand.
TACTTTTAATATAATTACAAATAAAGCTTGCTTTATGCACCAGCATGTGTTAATCTTAAGTAGAACTTGAATTAAGAGTAATAGCAACACAATAGATATTTCCTGCGGCAGTGCCTTGAGGTACACCTGTAACGAAATTTTATTAGTTAGTTATTTACGATGATTCAACAAAAAAATTTCGGAGGTGCATTATGCAAGGTACAGTAAAATGGTTTAACGCAGAAAAAGGATTTGGATTTATCACAGGACAAGACGGAAAAGATGTATTTGCACACTTTTCACAAATTCAAAAAGATGGATTCAAAACACTTGAAGAAGGACAAGAAGTAGAGTTTGACGTAGTAGAAGGTCAAAAAGGACTTCAAGCAGAGAATATCGTAACTCTTTAATAAACGATAATCAATCCCTGAGCCAACGGCTCAGGGATTTCTTTTTTTGTATCAGTATTTAATTGCTTCCATTTCCTCCATATTGTAGGGTGTCTCCTGGTATACACAGTAGTTGAGCCAATTGGAAAAGAGGAGCTGGGAATGACTCTTCCACTTCACCTCTATCTCCCCCTGTGGGTCGTCGTTGAGGAAGTAGTTCACCGGCAGCTGATCATTTCCCTTTGCAAGATCTCTCTCATACTCCTTTTTAAGTGTTTCCCTGTCATATTCCCCATGACCCTGTACAAATATCTGTCTCCTGTCCGCTATTGAGGAGATGTGGACCCCGGCCTCCTGTGATTGGGCCAGGATTCTCATTCCAGGAACCCTTTCAAATTCCTCCCTTTCAATCTGGGTAAACCTTGAGTGAGGAGCGTAGAAGCTATCATCAAAGCCTCTCATGAGCCTTCCTCCCACAGGAGTTACATCATGCTTGAAAACCCCAAAGAGTTTCTTGTCCATCCTATGCCGTCTCAGTCCAAAGTGATGGTAGAGGGCTGCCTGGGCACCCCAGCAGATATGCATTGTGCTGAATACATTGGTCTTTGAATAATCCATCAGCTGGACCAGCTCATCCCAGTAGTCCACCTCCTCATAGGGAAGGTTCTCAACTGGGGCACCTGTTATTATCATTCCATCGAATTTTCTGCTCCTAATATCCTCAAGGGTCAGATAGAAGTTGTCCAGGTGGTCCTGTCTTGTATTCCTTGATTCATGGGTCCTCATGTGCACAAGGTGAATGTTTATCTGAAGGGGAGTATTTGCCAGCATCCTTATAAGCTGGGTCTCCGTCTCGATTTTGGTAGGCATAAGATTTACGATACATACCTCAAGAGGTCTTATGTCCTGGCCATAGGCCCTGGCATCCTCCATCACGAATATCTTTTCATTCTTCAATATATCAAAGGCCGGGAGGGTTCCCGGTATTACAACTGGCATATGTCTTCCTCCTCCCTCTACAGGCCTTTTGTTGCCTGGGTGATTGCCCTGTCAAAGTCTGACATGATATCCTCTATTCCTTCGATTCCCACCGATACCCTTATCAGGTCAGGGCTCACACCTGCGGCTATCTGCTGGTCCTCTGTAAGCTGTCTGTGGGTTGTGCTTGCAGGATGCAGTATGCTGGTCCTAAGGTCTCCCAGGTGGACCACAAGGGCTGTAAGGTCCAGGTGCTTGACAAGGTCCTTGCCAGCCTGGGCCCCTCCCTTTATTCCAAAGGTAAGGATCCCGCTGCCACCCTTGAGGTATTTCCTGGCCCCTCCGTAGGACTTGTGGGTTTCAAGATATGGATAGCTTACCCACTCAACTCCGGGATGGTCCTGAAGGAATTTGGCCAGTGCCAATGCATTTTCACAGTGTCTTTCCATTCTCAGATGAAGGGTTTCCAATCCAAGATGGAAGAGGAAGGCACTGAAGGGACTCAGGGTCATACCGAAATCCCTTAGTAGCTGAACCCTTGCCTTGGTAATATATGCAGCGGCTCCAAAGTCCTTTACATAGCTTATCCCATGGTAGCTTGGATCCGGCTCCACCAGCTCGGGGAACTTTCCATTGTCCCAGTTGAAGCTTCCTCCATCAATTACAATCCCACCTACGCTTGTGGCGTGTCCATCCGTGTATTTTGTTGCTGAATGGATGACAATGTCAGCCCCATGCTCAAATGGTCTGCAAAGTACAGGGGTTGCCAGGGTATTGTCCACAAGGAAGGGAACGTCCAGAGTTTTTGCAACCCTGCTGAATTTCTCAAAATCAAGGATGTTCAGACCTGGATTTCCTATTGTCTCTCCAAATACAGCCTTGGTGCTGGCCTTTCTTTCAGCTATTATTTCTTCCTCCGATGCCTCCGGATCCACAAAGGTAACCTCTATTCCAAGCTTCCTAAGCGTTACTCCCAGAAGATTGAAGGTTCCTCCATAGATTGTTGAAGCAGCGATTATATGATCTCCAGCACTGCAGATGTTGAGTATTGCAAGTGTTGTTGCAGCCTGTCCAGATGAGGCAGCCACCGCACCCACTCCCCCTTCAAGCAGGGCCATCTTGCTTTCAAACTCTGCAACCGTAGGGTTGCTGATCCTTGAGTACATGTGCTCGGCACTCTTCAGGTCAAAGAGATCCGCCACATCATCAGAGTCATAGTATTGGTAGGTTGTACTCTGAACAATTGGCAGCACCCTTGGCTGTCCTGACTTGGGCTTGTAGGTTCCCTGTACGCATTGTGTTTCTGTTGAATATTTTTTCATGTCTTCCTCCTTCTAACTGTAACTTGCCAATAAAAAAAGAAAACCGCTTCAATAAGAAGCGGTAGGTACCTTTTCTTCTTATCTTCCAGTATTAACTGTTGGAATTGGCACCTTGCGCATATGCGTAGGTTGCCGAAGCTTCACAGGGCCATTCCCTCCACTTCTCTTGATAAGCTACAATTATTAATTTTTAGTATTTCATACGATTCTATATCCTTTTCCTTTCAGTGTCAAGTATATTTTTTAGACGTGTCTCATTACCCTCATTGCATTGAGGACAGCTATTAGCGCGACTCCAACATCTGCAAAGACTGCCTCCCACATGGTTGCAATGCCAAAGGCACCCATGACAAGAACGATTCCCTTGACCCCAAGGGCAAAGAAGATGTTCTGCCATACTATTCTCCTGGTCCATGAGGCAATGTCAAGAGCCACAGGAAGCTTGGAAAGCTCATCAGTCATAAGGACTATGTCAGCAGCCTCAATCGCAGCATCAGAGCCAAGGGCTCCCATTGCAACCCCTATGTCCGCCCTGGCCAGTACCGGAGCATCATTAATACCATCCCCAACAAAAATCAGCTTCCTCTTCTTCCTAAGCCCTGCCGTCAGCTCCTCTATGGCAGCCACCTTATCCTGTGGCAGCAGCTGGGAATAGACCTTGTCTATGCCAAGCTCCCGGGCAACCTCTTGGGCCACCTGGTCCCTGTCCCCAGTTAGCATTACCACATTCTCAACTCCACGTTCCTTCAGATTTTGGATTGCTAGCCTTGAATTTTCCTTTATCCTATCGGCTATTAGAATGTAGCCCTGATATGTGTTATCCACTGCAATATGGATGATCGTCCTGCCATTGTCATCGGATTTTGTCTCAATGCCCCTTTCCCTGAACAGTGGAGAATTCCCAAGAAGCAGCTCCTTGCCTTCTACATGTGCAAGTACACCAAGTCCTGCAAGCTCCTTGTAGTCATCAAGCTGACTTCCATCCAGCTCAAGCTTGTTTGACTTCAGTATGGATTGGGCAATCGGATGTGATGAATGGCTTTCTCCAAGAGCTGCAAGATGCAAAAGCTGGTCCTTTTTCATTTCACCGGTCGAAACCACATCCACCACCTGAAATTCACCCTCAGTAAGGGTTCCAGTCTTGTCAAAAACTACTGTAGATACTGAATTCAAGGCTTCAAGGTAGTTTCCACCCTTTACAAGGATGCCCTGTCTTGAAGCTCCACCAATTCCTCCGAAAAATCCCAGCGGTATTGATATTACAAGGGCACAGGGACAGGATACCACAAGGAATATTAGGGCCCTGTAAATCCAGTCTAAAAACATGGCACCCTCAATGACAAGCGGGGGGATCACTGCAAGTCCAAGGGCGAAAAATACAACTGCAGGTGTGTAGTACCTTGCAAACTTGGTGATGAAGTTCTCCGTGGGTGCCTTCTTTGACGCTGCATTCTCAACAAGGTCAAGTATCCTTGAAACGGTTGATTCATTGTATTCCTTTTCAATCTTAACCCTCAAGAGTCCCTGCCTGTTTATGAAACCACTGAGCACAGGATCTCCCCTAACAACATCCCTGGGAATGGACTCCCCCGTGAGGGCAGCCGTATCCATTGAAGAGG
>CAYMHD010000004.1:19204-29203 GCA_964390135.1 uncultured Gudongella sp.
CGTCAAGTGGTACCTTTTCTCCAGGACGAACAACTATTAGGTCATCCTTGCTGACCTTTTTCGGGTCTACCTTGATTATGTTCTCACCATCCACCAGATTTGCATAGTCCGGTCTTATGTCCATCAGCTCAGCTATTGATTTTCTTGATCTGTTTACGGCATAATCCTGGAAAAACTCTCCAACCTGATAGAATAGCATAACTGCTACACCCTCAGGATATTCATTTATGGCAAAGGCTCCCATGGTAGCGATTCCTGAAGGCCCTAAGGATTACCTCCCCGCCGATTAGGAAATATGCCCCAAGATACAGAAGTAGTCTTGGCATGCCCTCAAGTGGCAGAAGCAATGCAGCCACAAAAAGAGCTGAGCCAAGAAGCACACCTCTCATATCCTTTGATCCATGGTGATTATGGTCATGGCCTTTTCCTTCAGCCACCACCTTGTCTTGTCCGTGGTCATGATCCCTATCCCTTTCCAAGACCTTTACATGAGGCTCGAAGAAAAGGACGATTTTTTTAACCTGAGCTCCCATCTCCTCTGAATCGCCTCCGTGCTCCACCTTGAGTGTCTTGCTTATGAAATTAAGGGAGGCATCTGAAACCTCCGGTAGCTGCCTTATTCTGGCTTCTATCCTAGAAGCACAGTTAGCTCAGTCCATGCCCTCCAGGTAAAACTCAATTATGTTCATATCCATGCCTCCATCTATTTGTGTCCCACATGGACCAGACCCTGATCCAATATATTCATTACATGCTCATCATCCAGGGAATAGAAAACAATCTTTCCCTCTCTTCTGTACTTGACCAATCCAGCCTGCTTAAGCACCCTAAGCTGATGGGAAATTGCAGATTGATTCATCTCCAAAAGAACTGCTATGTCGCACACACACATTTCCGACTGGAAGAGGGCGTGAAGAATCCGTATTCTGGTTCTGTCCCCAACAACCTTGAAAAAATCCGCAGAGCTGTCCAACAGCTTGTCCTGGGGCATTTCTTTTCTGACCCTGTCGACAGTTTCCTCATGAATTACCGTACAATCGCATACTGCCATATTCTTATCTGCACTCATATGCTTAACCCCTTTCATATGAATATCTGTTCATATGTTCAAATATATTTTACTACCTTTCAGGCTGGAATGCAAGACCATTCACACAAAAAACCGCCTCCATTGGAGACGGTTTTTTACCAATCTATTATATTACTCTGCTGTTTCTTCCATAGGCAGCTCAAGTGCCGGCTCTGGCATTTCAACATAAACCTCGATCATTCTAAGCTGCTCATTCCACTTTATGTCATAGCCGTGGTTGTCAAGCTCCCTGATGTGCATAAGCTCATCTGAAGGCTCCATCTGGATTCCGAATATCTCAACGGCATCCTTTACGCTCATGTATGATAGTCCTTCCTGGGTAAGGGTTATTTCGACCTCACCCTCAATAACCTCGGTTTCAGTTATAATCATATACATATCCTGGTCAACATCCAGCATGGCTGCAAGGTTTCCGCCCTCTTGAGGCAGACCCATGCTTCCGATGAGAATATTTGTAAGATCCTCCTGAGTGTATACCTTGACTGACTCAGGCAGCTCCATAGTATACTCATCAAGTCTATCCGTTGTGGAAACCATCTCCACAAGGATCTCTCCCATTGGAGTTGTCACATAAAGTTCAGCCTCTTCATCGTAAGCTTCATCGGTTATTGTAGTTACCTGATTGTAATAGCTTCCCTTAATTGCTTCCCTGGCTGTTTCCAGCATAGGTGCAAAGACCTCGTCATACATGGCAAGTGCTTCCTGGATCTCCTCTTCAGTCAGCTCCATTTCCATTTCCTGGCCTGAAAGCTCCATCAGCTGGGCTGAGTTCTCCAGTGAAAACAGCATATATGCATCGAATAGGTCTATCAACTGATCAGAATCAATATTTAGTGTATAGGTGTTGCCTTCCTTTGTCATGTCGAATTCAAAGTCAAAGTCCATTTCTTCCACAAACTCAAGAATATCCATCAGATACTGCTTGTTAACCTCAGGAACACCTTCTCCACCCTGAAGCATAACATATTCCTCTTCAATCTGGACCATGTCACCCATTTCCATCTTGTCTGCAAAAAACTTTACTATTTCAGTGTTCAGATATATGTCTGAACCCACTGTCATCATATGGATGGCTGGAATCTGGAGCTCAGGATCCTCAGTTGTGATTGTCATTTCCATTGATGCGGACATGTCTTCCATGTTGCCAATTGACTTGATGTTTACATCAAACACCATGGGCTCCTCTTCAGGAAGTGTTACGGTTATCTTCATGTCAGAAGTGCCTTCCATTGCTGTCCATTCATCATACATGGCCTTCAGGTCTTCCCAGTATTCCCCTGCTGGAGTCTCTGGAGCAGCTGATGCGATTGTTGTTGAAAACATTGCCAAAACAAGAACCAATGCCAATAATACTCTCTTCATATAAATCTCTCCTTTTCTTGTGTATACCTAATGACCTGTTCCACTTTATTGGTGGAACATATCACCATTCTACATTCGTTTTTATTTTAACATATTTTTTCGTAGTATTGTGACAAAATTTGATATTTGTGTAATTTTAACCATTTTGTAACTATTTCCCTTGCCCATAGGTCCTGAACCTCTCCCTCATAAGAACCATTTCATCCTGCCCGATTATTACCGGCTCACCCATGGATTTGGTCCTGTAGAAAAGCTGGCAGCAGAATTCGATATCCTCAGCTATCTTGAATGCCTGTTCAAGGGTACCTGCTCCAGCCAGCATTCCATGGTTTGCAAGGATAACTGCCTTTCTGTCCTCCATGGCCCTGTAGGCATTTTCAGCCAGCTCCCTTGTACCAAATGTTGCATACTCAGCGCACCGTACATTGTCCCCTGCAACTGCAACCATATAATGTACCGGCGGCAGGTCCCAGTTCATACATGAGATGGTGGTGGCATATGTGGAGTGGGTGTGTACCAGGGCTGATATATCCTCCCTATTCCGGTAGAATATTCTGTGCAGCTCGTATTCCGATGATGGCTTCCTGTATCCATCAATTGTCTCTCCCTCCAAGTTCATCACCACAACATCATTCGCTCTGGTTTCCATATAGTCAAGTCCAGATGGACTGATAACCATAAGACCGGATTCCCTGTGATAGATGCTTATGTTACCACCAGTTCCGGTGGTAAGGTTATTCTCCAACAGCCTTTTCCCATATTCAACCACCTTTTCCCTAAGCTCTCCCAGCAGCATGGCCATACCTCCTCTACTCTTGTACTATCATAGTAGCAATACCTGAATAGTCTGTCAATTGCCGTGTTTCTGTAACCTGATTGTTACACACTGCAATTATTTTTTTTATATAATGATAATTAGAAAGGAGCAATATCATGAACAATAAAATATATTATCTCCTGCTTCTGACAATCGTCCTTGGGCTTGTCCTATCCGGTTGTGGAAGCTCCAATCAGGAGATGACAACAAGGTCTGTGGAGGACTCAGTGGAAAGCTTCTTCCCCTTTGACCAGTCCTTGCTGGAATCTGATTTTTCAAGGGAAAAAATTGAAGACTATCTGCTCAGCATAAACCCTGAGGTAAATGTCCAGGAGGGCCACTATGCAATTGGTGATTTGACTGGGGATGAGGTTCCTGAAATAGCCATGTACATTGAAAGAAATCCCGAAAACATGGATGACCAGGGTTCCCTGCAGGTATACAGCTACGACTCAAACTCATATGTGCTGACAGACCAGGTCCCCATGAACTATGACAATACAAACTATATCCTTAAGATTGGGCATCTGGATGAAAATACACAAGGAATACTTCTTAGCAACCAGGTTGGTTCCAAGGCTGGTGTCACCTATGGCTATATTCTTGAAGAAAATACACTCAGAAGCGTATTGAATCCAAAAAAGGTAAACCTCTTCTCGGTTACAACTTCAAATAGCATAGAAGACATTGATGGAGACGGCATCCTTGAATTCAGCATCCATTCAATCGATCCTGAAACCAGCGCCGGTGAGCCTTCGGAAGCAGACACAATTGAACTGTGGTATGAATGGAATGGCAGAGACAGTGCAGATGTGATTACGGTAGCTGAAGGTTCCGCTGAAAGTCCCATGATGATGGCTGCTCCAAAAGAGTCTGGTTTAATGGAGAGCTCTGAGGATGAAATGGGTATAATGAGTGTCCCCAATGAATCAGAAGGAGTCCAGTCGAGGGTAATGGAGCCTTCCCCCGGTACCACCGAATACATGGACTATCTCAAGACATCAAAGAATGATTATTCCAAAAAGGACCTTACGGATAAGCTTAAGGACCATATTGCTTCACTCCAGGCAAACAAAAGCTACAGAAGCCTTGATATAGCAACCATGTTTTCCAGGTATATGAAGGAATACTCCTTTGACTCCTTCTTCCAAAAATACGGGCTTTCCCAGGATCGTCTAAATGATCTGGAATACCTGGAAAGGGACAGAATCCTGCAGGCAGAGCCAGACCTGAAGGAAATGCTCCTTCGCAATAGGAGGCTTGGATACATGCTGATTGTAGAAAAGGACCGGTACAATTACGAGATTGACTACGGTATCTTTATTGACAGCTTTAGCGGCAATATGACAAACGAGTTCAGAAAGTATCTTCAAATCATGTCCAAGGAAGCTTCTCTGAAGCATATGGAGGAAGGGGTTCTCAAGATCCCAAAAGAAGAGCTTGCTGCAAGGATTGCTGAAATTGAAGGCTTCAGACTTACCTATAGCTATTCTGAATTTCTGGATGAAACCCTTCAGCTGTATGAAGAATACATGAATTCCATGCTATTTCTGACCATGGAGGGAAATGTATTCAACCAGGAAACCGGAGTATTTGTGGATAATTCCAGACAGGAGCTTCTGGATATCGTCAACAATTATCCTGATACCAACATGTCTGATGTAATCAACCTTATGCTTCAGAAAGTGAAGGAAAGCAATGGAGCAATCACTCCTTCAACCAAGGAGGAAATTTCATCAATCATACCTTAGATAGAGTAAAATCCTGCCCTTTGAGGCAGGATTCTTAATGTCTAATATTCAATTGAAGCTTCCTGGTTTCTTACACCTACATAATACTCAAACAGCTTGGCAACAGTAGCCTCGTGATATGGCCTTACAAATATGCTTCCTATTCCAAAGAACAGGAGCCCCAACAGATACCAGCCCATAAAGGACAGGTCCAGGATAAATATATCGCCCTTCTGCCCATCGGTCATTCTAGTGCTTATGTCTATTGCATCCCTCAAGGGCATGTCAGGGTCCTCAGAAAGAATATAGGGCACCATCCTGTACTGATAGTACTTGATTATTCCTGGAATTATAAGAAGCAAGGTCCAAAGGAGTATATAAATGTCCATAAGTAGAATTTTCCCAGCCAGGGGCATCCACTGACCCTTCCTGAAGGTTGTAAAAAGGTTTCCGATGCTGACATCACCTTCAAAGCCTCTGAGGAAAAACCTCTTTTCCCCTACGGTCAATGCGTTCCCTATGATTATACCTATGATGATTGAAAAAACTATAAAGGCAGCGAAAATCCCAAAAGTGGTGTTGAACACAAATGGATTTCCAGGACCTATTCCATCGGTGGAAAAATTGAAGACCTCATTTCCTGGGGAGAAATCTACAATATACTCCGTTTCAGTACTATACATTCCATTGTTTAATTCATTTCTGGACTCACTACGCCCGGAGCCTCCTGTAACAATTGCAACTATTAGGCACACAAGGAAGGCCTTCCAGTAATTTTGTCTCAGAAAATCCTTTGCCTGCTGTTTTAAACCAGCTCGTGACCACATTTCACCCACCTCCAGCTCCATACTATCAAGTTGTTAATCATCTGTCAATTAAAAAGGTCTGATTAATCATCAGACCCCTGCTTAGATCATTTTAACAGGTTGAGAGGCCCTTGATGATTCCTCTATTGTAGTCTCAATCCTATCCACAGCATTGCTCTTGACATCATCAAGCTTTTCTCTGGCAACGGAGAGCATGAGCTTTATCCTGTTTTCCTGATTTACCCTTGTAGCTCCCGGGTCATAGTCAATTGGCACGATGTTGGCCATTGGATGTATCCTCTTGATATTTGCAACAACTCCCTTTCCAACTATGTGGTTTGGAAGGCATCCGAAGGGCTGCGTAACTACGATATTCTCATAGCCCTTTGATACAAGCTCCATCATTTCCGCTGGCAGTAGCCAACCCTCTCCCATCTTGCAGCCCAATCCGATGACATCATCAACAAGGGACTTGAGATGCTTGAATGGTGAAGGAGCTGTGAACCTGCTGTTTTTCCGGACAGCCTGGATCATTATATTCTCAAGGCCTCCAAGGTATCGGTTTACTCTGTCCATCACTACACTTCTCCAGAACTTCCCCCCGTATAGCTGTTGGTCAATCACTCCATTTTCAACAGTGTACATGATAAAGCCCATAAGTCCTGGAACCATCACTTCACAATCCTCCCTGTGGAGAAACTCCTCAAGCTGATTGTTTCCAAGACTGGAGAACTTAACATATATCTCTCCAACCACCCCAACCTTGACCTTGCTCTTTTCCTCCCTCTCTATTCCATCAAAGGAAAGGACTATCTCCTTCATCAGGGCCTTCATTTCCCTTTGCTTGATGGTTCTTCCCGATTGAAACTCCTCACCGAGCCTGTCTATCCAGTAATCCAGATTTTTTCTGCTTTCACCCTGGACCTTCTCATAGGGCCTTGTCTGATTATATAAAAGCATCAGAAGATCTCCATATATGAGGCTTGCCATGGATTGCTTAAGCATTTGAAATGAAACCTTAAAGCCGCTGTTCTTTTCCATTCCTCCAGCGTTTAGTGAAATCACCGGCACATGCCCATAGCCTGCCTTTATCAGTGCCTTTCTAAGCAGGTGTATGTAGTTTGAAGCCCTACAGCCACCGCCTGTCTGGGTTATGAGAAGGGCAACCCTATCAGTATCGTATTCCCCTGAGTTTAGGGCGTCTATCATCTGGCCTATTACAAGAAGTGCAGGGTAACAGGTGTCATTATGGACATTCCTTAGGCCCTGGTCAACCACAGATGGTCCGGTATTCTTGAGAACCGTCATATTGTATCCAAAATTTCTGAACACCTTCTCCAGGAGGGAGAAATGGATCGGTGCCATGTCGGGGCAAAGAATGGTGTAGTCTTTCTTCATTTCCCTGGTGAATTCAGTTCTTTTAACTCTTATGCCCATGTCCACTCTCCTCCTTCTCCTTCTGCTCTATTGCTGACAGAAGACTTCGTATCCTGATTCTTACAGCTCCCAGATTGGTTATTTCATCTATCTTAAGCTGGGTGTAGATCTTTCCCTTCTCTTCCAGTATGGCCTTTATCTCGTCTGTTGTGATTGCATCCAGTCCACAGCCAAAGGATACCAGCTGAACCAGCTCCATATCATCCTGATTCCCTATATAGTCAGCCACCGAGTACAATCTTGAGTGGTAGGTCCATTGGTTTAGAACATCCACAGGAGTCCTTGATCCAAAGTTGCTTATTGAGTCCTCACTGAGAACAACCACTCCATACTCAGTGATGAGCTTGGATATGCCGTGGTTTGTCTCCGGATCAACATGATAGGGCCTTCCTGCAAGGACTATGATCCTCTTACCCTCTTTTCTTGCAGCTTCAAGAAATTCCTGACCCTTGGACTGGACCTTTCTGATGTATGCCCTATATTCCTTTATACCCCGGTCTACAGCAAACCTGACCTCATTTAGCTTGATATCCTTATGGGTCCTCTGCAATATTTCGAATAGCTTCTTGGAGAGCACCTTCTTGTTCTTGAGTCCCATATAGTCGAATATGAAATTTGTTCCCTCAAGCCTATCAATATTTGCAGCAATCACCTCAGGATAATAGGCCACAACGGGACAGTTGAAATGATTGTCCCCCATCTTCTCATCTATATTGTAGGTCAGACAGGGATAGAATATGGTATCCACTTCCCTGTCAATCAGATATTCTATATGCCCGTGGACAAGCTTTGCCGGAAAGCATACAGTATCCGATGGAATCGTGTGCTGGCCTCTTATGAACAGTTCTCTTGAAGAAAAAGGCGAGCGGATTACCTCAAAATCAAGCAGGGTAAGTACAGTGTGCCAGAAGGGGAGCATTTCATACATGTTGAGGACCATTGGGATACCCATGGATCCCCTGCGTCCCTTGATGGATTTATACTCCTTCAGAAGCTTCAGCTTCTCTTCGTACATATCATAGCGCTCTTCCACATTCCTGTTTTTAAGGGGTTTGTCACATCTGTTTCCGCCGATGAACCTTCTGTTGTCTCCAAAGCTGTTTACAGTCAAGCTGCAGTTGTTTTCACAAAGCCCGCACATCACCATCCGTACCTGATGGTTGAAAATCTGGAGCTGGTCTTCCTTAAGGGTAGCGGTTTCTTCATTCCCCATGTCCTTGGAGTAGAGGGCCGCACCGTATGCTCCCATAAGACCTGAAATATTTGGTCTTATGACCTTCTGATTCAGCTCGTCCTCAAATGCCTTCAGCACGGTATCATTGTAGAAGGTTCCTCCCTGAACGACAATGTTTTTTCCCAGATCACTGGCACTGGAGGCCCTAATGACCTTGTAGAGTGCATTCTTTATAACGCTTATTGAAAGTCCTGCAGATATGTCTGCCATGCTTGCCCCGTCCTTCTGGGCTTGCTTAACGGAGGAATTCATAAAGACAGTGCATCTTGAGCCAAGGTCAACAGGGTCCGTCGAATATATTCCAAGATTGGCAAACTCACCTATATCATATCCCAGAGCTTCAGCAAAGGTCTGAAGAAATGATCCGCATCCTGATGAGCATGCCTCGTTGAGGAATATGCTGTCAATCACTCCATCCCTGATCTTGAAGCATTTTATATCCTGACCGCCAATATCTATTATAAAATCAACCTCCGGCTTGTACCTCTTGGCTGCTGTGTAGTGGGCTATGGTTTCCACTACCCCGAAATCCAGTGAAAATGCGTTTTTTAGAAGGTCTTCACCATAGCCTGTAACGGCTGATGACCTGATGCTTATATCTGGATACTTCCTATAGAAATCCAATAGGAAGTCCTTGATCAGTGGAACTGGGTTTCCTTGATTTGACCTGTATATGCTATGAAGGATCCTATCCTCATTATCCATAATTACAGCCTTTATGGTGGTTGACCCTGCATCGATTCCCAGATAGGCATCGCCCTTGTATGTAAAGGGATCGGCATAGGTTACCTGCTCCATCTCATGTCGACTTTTGAATACCATGTATTCCTCTTCATCCTTGAAAAGGCTCTTGAGACCACCATATGACTTCTTGACCTGTTGATTGTCCATTCTTTTGACAAGGTCCGGAAGGTTTACAGGTTTTTCGAAGTCGCTCAAGGCTGCTCCCATTGCAACAAAATAAAGGGAGTTGTCAGGGCATATTCCATTGACTCCAAGGGTTCTGTTGAAGGTTTCCCTAAGCTGGGAAAAAAATGTCAATGGTCCACCAAGATAAACCACCTTCCCTTTGATGGGTCTTCCCTGTGCCAGGCCACCGATTGTCTGGTTGACAACAGCCTGAAATATGCTGGCAGACATGTCGCTCTTGTTGGCTCCCTGGTTTAAAAGGGGCTGAATGTCAGATTTGGCAAACACTCCACATCTTGAAGCTATTGTATATTGCTTGTGATGACCTTTTGAAAGCTCGTTCATATCAGTTAGGCTAATCCCCATCAGGGTTGCCATCTGGTCTATGAAGGCCCCTGTGCCTCCAGCACATGACCCGTTCATCCTAACCTCAAGCCCATTGGATAGGAAAAGGATCTTTGCATCCTCTCCTCCAAGCTCTATCACCACATCGGTCCCCTCAACCTCTCTCATCACAGCCAGTCTGGTGGCATACACCTACTAAATAAAGGGTATGTCGTGCTTTTCAGCAAGACCCACCCAGGAAGATCCAGATATTGAGAGACTAGTACTTT
>CAYMHD010000005.1:0-25544 GCA_964390135.1 uncultured Gudongella sp.
ACTTACCATCTTACCTGTCTGGGCAATCAATTCCAGACCCAGGTTGCTTTCCCTGAAGGTCAACCCTCCAGGAACCCTGGTTCCCGTTCCTTGAATGTAGGCTGGATCCAAGCTGTCCACATCAAAGCTCACATGGAATCCATCAGTTCCATCTGTTGCGATCTCAATAGCTTTTTCCATTACTATTGTCATACCCCATTTATCTATTTCATGCATTGTAAACACTGTTATACCAAGGTTTTTAAGTACCTCCCTCTCACCGGCATCAAGATCTCGACATCCGATTAGAACAACATTCCTTGGATCCACCTTGTTCTCTTTTCCACCAATTGAGGTAAGTCTATCATGACCCATTCCAAGACTTACAGCCAGGGGCATTCCATGGATGTTTCCAGAGGGTGATGTTTCACCGGTATTCATATCCCCATGGGCATCAATCCAGATAATTCCGAGGTTTTTCTTATGCTGCAGCACACCTGCAATCGTTCCTATTGCTATACTGTGATCTCCTCCTATCACAAGGGGGAAGCTCCCGTCAGCCATTGCTTCATCAACCGCCTTGCAGAGCTCCTCATTCACCCTAGAAACCTCATCCAGGTTCTTCAGGTTTGTTCCAGGTGTTGAAGACACAGCCTTCCTGTCGGCCACAATATCTCCCTTATCCTCAACCTGATATCCTATCTTCTCAAGCCTTTCCACCACCCCTGCATATCTAAGCGCAGCAGGTCCAAGGCTTACTCCAGGGGTCCCTGCACCCAGATCCATTGCAACACCTATCAGTGCAAGCTTTTCACTGATTGTTGGTTTCATCTTTCCATTCCTCCTCTTTCCCCAATTTTATGATTCCCTTCCATTCAAAATTATTCCATATTTATTGTAAGGCATAACTCCCCTTGTGTAAACGTTATCTTCACGAGAAGAACATATCCCCAATCAACTTAACTATACCCCTGGCTGACTTTCAGTAAACCTAGAGAAGCTATGTGAAAGAATTCGAGAATTTATATTAAAAAATTTAATTTTCCCACCAATCATGTTATAATCATCTGAGTATTAAATGAAAGGAGCATACAATGAGTATTTTAACCGTAAAGAATCTCAATCACAGCTTTGGTGGTCGCGAGATCCTAAAGGATGTCAACTTTCGTCTTCTCAAGGGAGAGCACGTTGGATTGGTTGGAGCCAATGGCGAAGGTAAATCATCCTTTATGAACATAATCACTGGCAAGCTTGAACCTGACGAAGGTCAGATAGAGTGGGCAAAAAGGGTAAGGGTTGGTTACCTGGACCAGCATGCAGCACTCCAAAGGGGAATGACAATAAAGGATGTCCTGAATACAGCCTTCAAGTACCTCTTTGATCTGGAATCAGAGATGCAGGATCTCTACATGAAGATGGGAGATGTGGGCGAGGATGAGCTTGCTGATATGCTGGAGGATGTTGGAACCATACAGGATATCCTGGACCACAATGACTTTTACATCATAGATGCAAAGATAGATGAAACCTCAAGGGGACTTGGACTGACAGACATCGGTCTTGACAAGGAGGTTGACCAGCTCAGTGGCGGACAGAGGACAAAGGTTCTCCTGGCCAAGCTTCTCCTTGAGAAGCCCGATATCCTGATGCTTGATGAGCCTACAAACTATCTGGACGAAGACCACATTGAATGGTTAAAGAGATATTTGAAGGAATATGAGAATGCATTCCTCCTCATCTCACATGATATTCCCTTCCTAAATGAAGTGATCAACCTGGTCTACCATGTGGAGGACCAGGAGCTGAGCAGATACGTTGGAAGCTACGACGACTTCCAGAAGGTCTACGAAGCCAAGAAGGCACAGCTTGAAGCAGCCTACAAAAAGCAGCAGCAGGAAATTGCAGATCTGGAGGATTTCATCCAGAGGAACAAAGCAAGGGTTGCAACAAGGAACATGGCCATGTCAAGACAGAAGAAGCTTGACAAGATGGATGTGATCGAGCTTTCCAAGGAGAAGCCAAAGCCAAAGTTCAATTTCAAGGAAGGAAGGACTGCAGGCAAGGAAATCTTCAAGACCAAGGACCTTGTAATCGGATATGAGGAGCCCCTCACAAAGGCACTTGACCTCGTTATGGAAAGAGGCCAGAAGATTGCCCTTACTGGAGCAAACGGTCTTGGAAAGACAACCCTCCTTAAATCCATTTTGGGTCTTATCCCCTCCTTCTCTGGAGAGGTTGAGCTTGGACAGAATTTGGAAATCGGATATTTTGAGCAGGAATCATCCAGCGACAATCAGAATACCTGCATTGAGGAAATGTGGAAGGAGTATCCCGGCTGGACCCAGTTTGAAATCAGGGCGGCACTGGCCCAATGTGGCCTTATGACCAAGCACATAGAATCAAAGGTCATGGTTCTTAGTGGAGGCGAACAGGCAAAGGTTAGGCTTTGCAAGATAATGAACAGGGAAACAAACATACTACTACTTGATGAGCCTACAAACCATTTGGATGTGGATGCCAAGGAAGAGCTTAAGAGAGCCCTTAAGGCTTACCGTGGAGGAATTCTACTCATATCCCATGAACCTGATTTCTATAGGGAAGTTGCCACCCAGGTCTGGAATTGTGAGGGCTGGAGCACAAAAATAGTTTAAAGGGAGGATGACCTCCCTTTAAACTATTTTTTGAACAATTCCAGATACTCCCCGTAACCTTCCTCTTTCAGCCTATCTTTTGGAACAAACCTGAGGGAAGCTCCATTTATGCAATATCTTAGCCCTCCCTCCTTCTTTGGTCCATCCGTGAAAACATGACCCAGGTGGGAATCTCCATGGCTACTTCTTACCTCTGTCCTTATCATCATATGACTAATATCCTTTTTCTCCTTAATGTTCTCCTTCTCAATTGGCTTTGTGAAGCTGGGCCAACCACAGCCTGCATCGTACTTGTCCTGTGACGAGAAGAGAGGCTCACCGGTTACTATATCCACATAGATCCCCTCTTCCGAGAATTTGTCATACTCACTTGTATATGGTCTTTCAGTGGCATTTTCCTGTGTGACCTTGTAGGAAATTTCACTAAGTCTTTCCTTTAATTCCTTCTTTGACGGCTTATCGTAATTTTTTTCACTCACCTGTATCTACCTCCTGATTTGTTTATACCCAAAATACTCTTCTTTATATATTTTGAATATTCTGTTTTTAGTGAATTCAAGTGATTCTGTGCAAATGTTTTCATGTCTGAATTTACACGTTCCCTGGCGTCAAGTCAACCTTCACTCTGCTTCCAGCCTCTTCAAATGCACGTTTTTATGCAAATTATTTTTGTTGACATATACTAAACTCATAGTATATAATAAACTTACAACTTGATAACAGGTTGTAGGTTGTCGGTTGTGACGTTTAAGGAAAGGAGGACATATATATGGTGCTTGGAAAAGGAAATTTATTAAAAAATAAACACACTAACATGGAGATTGAAGAATATAAGATGAAATTGCTGGGAAAGGATAGACTTAGAGAGGTCATTGATCTTCAACAACATGTATATGATAATCTTCCAAACAAGGATGTTCTCTACATGGATTCATACGAGGACATGCTTTCGGATATGGAGGATGGCGCAAAGGTCATCGGAGTTTTGAACAGTAGAGACCGCATAATCGCATACAGATATATAGCATTCCCTGGAAGGGACAAAAGAAATATGGGCTATGATATAGGATTGAGCCCGGACGAGCTTAATAAGGTTGTACACCTTGAGACTACCGTTGTGGATCCAAAATACAGAGGTAATGACCTCCAAAGCCTAACTCTTGGAGCTGCCAAGAAGATGGTTACCCAGGAGGGCTACAATCATTTCCTATGTACTGTTTCACCCTATAATTTTTTCAGCTTGTACAATATTATGAAAAACGGTCTGAAAATCAAGGCCCTGAAGAGAAAATACGGATCCTCTGAGGATGGAGATGATGGACTTTGGCGGTTTATCCTTCATAGCGACATGCAGAAGAATATTCTCAATCCAGTGGACCTTGTAATTTCCAAATGGGCGAATCTGGAAATGCAAAGGGACCTGATCGAGCAGGGGTACATTGGCTACGAAATACACAAGGACAGCCAGCAGTTAAACTACATTAAGTTTGAGGAAGCCAACATTTAGAGCTCGACTACGGATAGTGCCGTAGCGGGCTTTTTTAAATTACTAGCAGAGGTGATTTCATGATAATTGAGGAAGGTAGACTTGTTAGAGAAAGACATGGTGCCCAGGAAATGGAAAATTATGTGGCAAAGCTGGTTTCCTACGAAGCTCTTGATCACATGGTTGATTTGATACAAAGGGTCTATGATGCATTGCCAAACAAGGAAGTGCTTTTCGTGGATTCCTACGAGGATATGAAGCAGGACCTTGATGAGGGTGCAAAGGTTATCGGTATTTACGGTGAGGATGATCAGATGATTGCCTACCGGTATGTAAGCTTTCCAGGATTGCAGGAAAGGAATCTTGGACGTGACGTGGGTCTTCCGGAGGATGCCCTGCACAAGGTCTGCCAGCTTGAAACCACGGTTGTTGATCCTCCCTACAGGGGGAACAATCTCCAGTACATGACCCTTTCACTTATGAAACCCATTGTGGCTTCAGAGGGCTACGAGCATATGGCCTGCACCATATCACCATACAACTATTTCAGCGTGAACAACATAATGAGACATGGCTTGAAAATAAAGGATCTAAAGAAGAAATACGGAACCCTTCCCGATAACAGCGACGGTATATGGCGCTACATTCTTCATGGAAGAATTGACAGGGAAGAAGTTTTTACAGTAGATAAAATGGTAAATATCCCAATGACCTTGATCCAAAAGCAAAAGGAGCTACTGGAGGCTGGATTCATAGGCCACAGGCTCCATAGGGACCAATCATTGGATTATGTTCAATACTCCTCCTTGTAATGGAAAACTCCAGGTAATCCACCTGGAGTTTTCTTTTGCAGTATACTTTAAGGATTTAGTTTTTTCCCAAATATCAATGACAAAACAAACAGCACGAGGAAGACAAAGAACAATATTTTGGCAATTTCAGTTGCTGCTCCTGCAATTCCTCCAAAGCCCAATACTGCAGCTACCAGGGCTACCACTATAAATATTATTGACCATCTTAACATTTTATTATCCCTCCTAAATTGTTATGTAATAGGAGTCCTAATTATTATATCCCCAACAATCCACCAATCTAAACAAAGAACCAGGACTTATGTCCTGGTCAATCAAGTATCTCAATAGTATCTCCTGGCTTTATCTGGCCATTTTTAAGTACTTTTGTAAAAATTCCCTCCTTTGGCATCACACACTTGCCAACGGTTTTTGAGATGGCACAGCCTGAATGGCATTCCTTTCCGATTTGGGTTACCTCATGGAGTGTCTCCCCTATTCTCATTCTAGTTCCAACCGGTAAATCATAGAGGATTATCCCCTCAGTTGTAAGGTTTTCTGCAAAGTCACCATACTTAAGCTCCATAGCTCCAGCTTCCTTCATCTTGTCAAAGCTCTCCTTGGCCAAGAGACTTACCTGTCTGTGCCAATCACCACTGTGAGCATCGCCGACCAGACCATGATCAATCTTGAATTCACCCTTATCAACAGGCTCCTTCACTACACCTTTTTTTTCTGAGACATTAACAGACAGAACCTTACCATGGCCCTTTCTCCTGAAGGTACCAGACTTTCCTCCTGTCTTTTCCATAAGCTTAATTTCCTGGATTGTAATCTCCTTGTCCATGGCCTTGCACATGTCATATATGGTCAAGGCTGCTATACTGACAGCTGAAAGGGCTTCCATTTCAACTCCTGTCTTGCCGGTAGTCTTTACCTGAGCCCTAATTTCAACATCTTCTTCACCAACATGAAAGCTTATGTCCGCTCCTGTAAGAAAGATATTATGACACATGGGGATAAGGTCACTTGTCCTTTTTGCACCCATTATCCCAGCAACCTGGGCAACACTTAAAACGTCCCCCTTGTCAACCAGCCCTTCCTTTATTCTCCTTGCGGTTTCCCTTTTCATTGTTACTCTTCCATATGCCGTCGCCGTTCTCTTTGTATCATCCTTGTCTCCCACCTGAACCATGTGGGCCCTGCCATCTTCATTGAAGTGAGTAAGGTCCATTTTCTAGCCTCCTATTTGATTCATGTTTCTGCTTATATATTCCTGTTTCTCCAGATGATGCTCCTCTTCCTTGGTAAGTATAGCCTCCCTGATTTCCTCCTGGAGATCCCTTCCCTCCCTGAGAACCTTCTTCAGGTCTATCTCCCTGTTGGAATGAAGGCACAGCTTCAATTTCCCAGTGGCCGTGAGTCTTACACGGTTGCAGTTAGTGCAGAACTTGCAGGAAATCGGATTTATGAGACCAACCTTGCCTTTTCCACCAGGCAATTTGTAGTAGGTTGCAGGTGAGGATGGATCCTCCCTATCAACCGCAACAAGCTCTGGAATTCTTCTTAGTATCTCCTCGTTGGAAATAAATCTTGACTTGGCAAATCCCGCTGCCTCACCGATAGGCATGAGCTCTATAAAGCGCACATCCATGCCACCGTCTCTTGTCATTTCAACAAGTTCAGGAATTTCATCATCATTGAAGCCACCTATCAGTACGGTATTTATCTTGATTGGCTTTATACCCTTGGCTCTTGCATTCTCTATTGCCGTCAGAACCCTGTGTATGTCCCCACCCCGTGTTATCTTTTTGTATTTCTCAGGATCCAGCGTATCAAGGCTAATATTCAGCCTTTTAACTCCTGCATCTAAAAGCTCATCCAGATAATCGTTGAGCATAATTCCATTTGTGGTCAGGGTTACCTCCCTCACACCCTCCAGAGCATTGACCCTCTTTATGAAGTCAACCGCTCCATATCTTACAAGGGGCTCTCCCCCAGTAAATCTTATCTTATTTATCCCCAAGTCAACGAAGGCTTTTGTTATCTCATAAAGCTCCTCCAAGCTGAGCATATCATCATGGGGAATCTTGTTCCTTATACCATCCTCCGGCATGCAATACTCACACCTTAGATTGCACCTGTCTGTTAGGGATATCCTTAAATAGTTTATATCTCTACCGAATCTGTCTCTCATATGATCAACTCTATCCTATCCATATTATTTCACCTGTGCCTTCAAATCCATATCCACCAAGTTCAGTCACACGATCCTTGAACTCCACTGATTTTATTATACCGATAAATTCCTGCATCTGCTCCATTTCCAATGAATCTCCCTGCACCAAAAAATCATAATCTTCGTTTGCAAGTGGTATGAAGTCCAAATCCATTGCCTTGGCAGCGGAATAGACTCCAAGTCCCGTGGTTGCAGTATTGTTCTTTACAGCTGCAGCAACGGCCATGTGGGTTGTGAACTCCCTCTGGTAGCCTCTTATTTCTTCAGGATTCACATTTTCCATCTTTAGGTGGTAATCCAGAAGAACCCTGGTTCCTGCACCCCTCTGCCTGTTGGCAAAGACTACATCCTCCCTTGCAAGGTCTCTACAGCCCTTTATTTCATGGGGATTTCCCTTCTGAACAATGAAGCCCTGACTCCTTTGTATTCCCTTTATGAGAGCCATCCTCCTGCCTGGAAAATACTTCTTCACATAGCTTATGTTATATTCACCGGTTTCCATGTCCAAAAGGTGGATCGGTGCAAGATGGCACTCATCCCTCCTCAGGGAAAGTATGCCTCCCATGCTGCCCACATGGGATGATGCAAGTCTCATCATGTCTGACACAACATCCATTACAAGGTCATGACTACCAATGGAAAGAAGCTTGTCCCTGATGGATGAAATTGGCTTCAGAAGCTCCACATTTATACTATCTCCAGCCTCATAGCCTTCAACGTTTCTTGGGATGACTCCCAGTCCATCAGCCTTTACCAGACTCATGCTGACTCCAGCACCTCCAGAGAGGGGTGTTGCTATTAGCTTGTCCTTAACCATGCCAAGGGTCACTCGGACCATTTCCTTGTTCTTTAGGGATGAAACCATTCTTCTGCTTAGAAAGGCCTCCGTTTTTTCGTATATTTCCCCCTGGTCACCCAAAAACTTAAGGATCAGGGGCTTTGCGAACACATCAAACACCATAAAGGCAGACACAGGATACCCAGGGATACCAATCACAGGCTTACCTTCAATTATTCCCAAAATCGTAGGTTTTCCAGGCTTCATTGCCACTCCATGGACCACTACCCTTCCAAGCTCCTGAATGAGATTGACTGTAAAATCCTTGGTTCCAGCTGCTGATCCCGCATTGACTATTATCATGTCATTCTCTCCCACAGCCTGCATAAGAAGCTGCTTTAGCTTGTGGTAGTCATCCTCCATGGGTGGATACCTTTTTGGTGTTCCTCCAAGTGATTCCACAAGTCCCTTGAACACATGGGAGTTTGAATCTATTATGGTACCCTCCCTAACCTGGGAGATATCCTCAACAATCTCAGATCCTGTTGGTATTATTCCTATTCTTGGACTCTTATGAACCTTTACTTTTTCTATACCTCCGGAAATAAGGGCTCCTATGTCCATGGGTCTTATCTTATGCCTGGATGGAAGAATCATCTCTGTTGCAACAATGTCCTCTCCAATCTGCCTTACATGCTGATAGGGATAGGCGGGCCTTAGAATCTGAACCTGCCCTTCCTCCATCTGGAGAACATCCTCAATCATTATCACAGAATCATAGGGCTCCTTTATTGGATTTCCCGTATTGACATAAGCAAAGTCCTCTCCTTCCAAAAGGGTAAGGGGGTTGCTTTCATTGGCTCCATCTGTTTCCCTTGAAGTCACAGCAATTCCATCCATGGCAGAAGCATTGTATGAAGGTGAGGATACCTTGGCATATATGGCTTCCCATGTTATCCTCCCCAGGGCTTCATCAAGAGCCAGCTCCTCCACCTCTCCCCGGATGTGAAGCTCCCCCATATATTCCTTCAAGGCCTTGTCAACATCTACATTATCTATATAAGTATTTCTTTCCATATGAACATCTCCCCCGTTAAAACAGATATACCTCTCTCGTCTCGCCCTTGTCTATCCCTTCCTCATGCTGGGCTATTACAATATACCCGCTTGACTTTGAAAGAAGGGTTATCATGCCTGATTTTCCGAAGCTGGGCGTTGCAAGGATTTTTCCATCTTCCTCCTTAAGTGTGACCATGTGATAGGTTTCCTTTCCAGGAGATGATGGAAAGTTGTGCGTTGTTATCGCCTCCACCTTCCTCAGGTTCACGGGAGCCTTAAGCAGGTCCTGGATAAAGGGCTGGACGATAGCCTTGAACACCACTATGGATGACACCGGGTGCCCTGGAAGCCCGACAATAAGCTTTCCTTTACCATCGCCTATGATTGTAGGCTTTCCAGGCTTGATTGAAAGTCCATGTGCCAGGACTCCCTTCCCTCCAAGGTCTGTTATGACCCTGTGGGTATAATCCCTGGTTCCCACTGAGCTTCCACCGGAAAGCAGTACAATATCCGCCTGATCGAGAGCTCTTTTCACTCCTTTTAGAAGAAGTTCATACTCATCCTTCACTATCTCACGTCCTGACACCTCACCGCCTATTTCCCTTATCATGGCTGAAAGTGCATAGGAATTTATATCCCTGATCTTACCCATCTGGAGCTCTTCATCCAGGTCGATTACCTCATCACCGGTTGATAGTATATATACCGTGGGTCTTTTGATAACCTTTACATCATTTATGCCAAGACTTGCCAGGACACCGATTTCATTGGGTCCAATCCTTCTTCCAGCCTCGAGGGCTACCTCTCCGGTTTTGATGTCCTCACCCTTGAAGACCATATTCTCACCCTTGCTTATGGGCTTAAAGAGAAGCACCGTCTCCTGGTCCATCTTTTCCGTATTCTCAATCATTATCATTCCCGTTGCTCCCTTTGGCATCATTCCCCCAGTGGGCACGTATACAGCCTGTCCGCTCCTGACTTCGTGCTTTGGAGTCTCACCCATAAGGACCTCCCCCAGCACCTCCAGAATGCTTGGTATGGATTCTGTGGCACCATGGCTGTCCTGGACCAGGATTGCATATCCATCAACAGTTGATCTATCAAATTCTGGAACATTTATCTCTGAAACAATGTCCTTTGCAAGAACCCTCCCCTGGGCTTCCAGAAGGCTGACCTCCTCAGAACCCATCTGATATCCTACAAATTCATTTCTTATAAGCTCCCTGGCGTCATCTACTGACACCACCTTAAAGAATTCCATATGATTCCACCTTTCCTATGCGAAAAAACAACCCTCCAAGGAGGGCTGTCAATTGACCATCTTCCTTTCCAACGGGGAGGCTTCAGGATTTCTCCCTTACCCAACGGCATCATTTCATGGCAGCTGCTTTAGAAATCAATGCTCGGAAAATTTGTATAGATATTCATTTTATTTCCCCTTGCAAATCCCACAAGGGTTATGTTCAGCTCCCTTGCCAGATCCACCGCAAGAGAGGTTGGTGCCGATCTTGATACTACAACAGGAACTCCACGTTTTGCTGTCTTTATGAGCATCTCCGAGGATATCCTTCCGGTAGTGAGGACCAATTTGTCATCAAAGTCCTGCTTGTTCATATGTCCCCAGCCGAGTATCTTATCCAATGCGTTGTGCCTTCCAATGTCGTCCCTGTGTACCAGGACTTCTGCTGTGCTGCAAAGTGCACAGCTGTGAACCCCCCCGGTTTCATTGAAAAGATTACTGTAGCTGTTGAACTCTCTCATTAATTGTATCACATTTCCAGGCATTAATCCCATGATTTTCTCTATCCTGTTGCTCTTGGATGAGTCCAAAACATTGTAGAAGGATGAACCCTTTCCACATCCTGATGTTATTGTCCTCTTTCCCCGCAGTTTATCCCTTAGGGGTTTTTCTCCAATGTTCCCTTGTATCTGAATCAATCCCTTCTCAATGTCCAAATCCATCTTGTCAATTTCTTCAAATGAATCGAGAAATCCCTCTGATATAAGAAATCCAACAGCCAGCTCCTCCAGATTCTCCGGGATGCACAGCAATGTGATAATTTCCTGTCCATTTAAATATAAGGTAAAGGGATACTCCCTTATGACCCTGTCAATAATGGTATCCCTACTATTTCCATTGATTTTTATTATTTCCACATCCACTTTGTTTTCCATGTTATACTCCATTGCCTTCATTCCTTTGCAGGTACTCCCTTACATCCTCTCTGGTATTTAGATTAAAGAACATGTTCCATTCAGGGCTGAATTTTCTTGCTTCCTTTTCTGGTACATAGTCTACAGAATGTTCATCCAGCATTCTATGGATCGCCCTTCCACCTGAAGCCATGAAGCTTTCAATGTGTTCTGAAAGATCCTTCCTATAGAATGCATTAAAGGGTTCTATCCATTCTCCCAACATGGTCACACAAGCCATCTGGTCTCCAGTCTGTAGTCTGGTTTTCATGTACCTTACATAGTCCATGTCAATGGAGGGCATATCACAGGCAACAACATAGGAATACTCTGATGACGCCATTCCAAGACCTGCATGTATTCCTCCCAAGGGACCCTTCCCCTGGATCAAATCTCCTGTTATGATATCTGCAAGTCCTATATAGAACTCAGGTTTGTTGGTTACTATTACAATTTCCTCAAACTCCTCCCTGAGCTTCAGTATAAGGGTTTCCACAAGCATCCTTTCCTGAAATCTTATGAGCTGCTTGTCAAAACCCATTCTTGTACTTTTTCCCCCTGCAAGTATTATGGCAGTACCAAAAGTTTTCATATCTAGTCCTCTTTTCTGGCACACTCCGAATCCCTACCTGTCAGGATTTCAAGTCCATGCTCCACGCTTTCTAGACAGAACTCCAGGGATTCCCTGACTGCTTTGGGGCTTCCAGGCAGGTTTATGATCAGTGTATTATTTCTGATTCCAGCAGTCGCCCTGGAAAGCATTGCCCTAGGGGTAATCTGTAGGCTGTAGTACCTGATGGCTTCGGTTATCCCCGGAGCCATCCTATGACAGACCTGAATCGTTGCCTCCGGTGTCACATCCCTTTTGCTAAAGCCCGTTCCACCTGTAGTTAGAATAAGCACAATATCCAGGTTATCTGCCATGTTCTTCATCTCTTCAGACAAAAGGTCCCTTTCATCAGGCAGGATTACCTGCCTGATGATCTGGTAGCCCCTCTCTTCAACAATTTCCTTGATTACCGCTCCGGAAATATCCTCTCTTTGTCCTGCTGCTCCCTTGTCGCTTGAAGTTATTATACCAACCCTAAACATTCTTAACCTCCCCAAGGAAGTGTCATATATTCCTTCATTCTTCTGTCATATTCTGATTTAAACAGCCTTTCATGTCCTTCTTCCCATTTGGACAGCTTTTCGAAGATCTTCCTTATTCCTTCGTCATCGGAATTTTCAGCTGCATTTTCGTAAAACTCCTTGTAATCCCTTTCAATAAGGTATGCCATCCTGAGAATTGTCAGGTCGGGAATGTCAGATTCCCGGAGGGTCGCCTCTATGTGCTCGGATTCCTCCCTTGCCTTGAAAATATCCTCCTCCCGGTCCATCACCTGGTCACTTGTATCGAAGGTCTCATCCTCCATGTAGCTATCCAGCTGGTTTTTTAGGTATTCGTAATGCTCCATCTCAGTTTCAGCCAGAGTCAGGAACAGCTTTCTTGTGGTGGCGTTTGAAAACTTGTCTGCCTTCTCTTTAAAGAAGTTACTGCCGTCAAGCTCCATCTGCATTGCATATTTTAACACCTGTTCATATTTCATCCTATTCACCTCTATGCTTTCTCTATCCTTACCGCAGCTACCTTCAATTCAGGAATCTTTGCTATTTCATCAATTGCACTATTTGTAAGGATGTTAGCCTTTCCTTCAGAGTAGTGGAATGGCATGAATACAACCCCGTCATCGATAATATCCGTTACAAGTGCTGTTGTTTGTACCTCTCCACGTCTTGAATAAAGCTTGACCATGTCACCGTCCTCAATTCCCAGCTTGTTTGCAGTGGTCTCATTTATCTCCACATAGGAGTGTGGTGCCAGCTTGTTAAGACCATCCTCCCTGCCTGTCATGGTCATTGTATGGTAATGGTAGAGTATCCTTCCGGTTGTAAGGATCAAGGGATACTCATCATTGGTGATCTCGGCACTTGCAACGTGTTCAGCCGGCATGAAAAGTCCTCTTCCCCTTGCAATTGCAGCCTTGTGAAGATACTTTGTTCCAGGGTGATTTTCATCAGGAACTGGCCACTGAAGGCTTTCCTTCTCAAGTCTCTTGTATGAGACCCCTCTGTAGGATGGAGTCAGGGATGCAATCTCTGCCATTATTCTGGCAGGATGTGAGTATCTGGTCTCATCCCCCATTCTATTCATTATATCCATCAGGATCATCCAGTCTGCCTTTGCCTCTCCAGGTGCTTCAATTGCCTTCCTGACCCTCTGGATTCTTCTTTCGGTGTTTGTGAAGGTTCCATCCTTCTCTGCGAAGGCTGCTGCAGGTAGAACCACATCTGCCATTGAAGCAGTCTCTGTAAGGAATATGTCCTGAACGACCAGGAAGTCAACATGGTCAAGTACATGCTCCACATGGTTGGTATCAGGATCTGATACCATTGGATTCTCTCCCATTATATACAGGAATTTAACCTGGTCCTCCTCTATGGCCTTAAACATCTCAGTTATTGTAAGCCCTACCTTGTTTGAAAGCTTGCTTCCCCAGCTATCCTGGAACTTATCCAGAACCTCAGGCTTGAATACCTTCTGGTAGCCTGGAAGATCTGCAGGAAGACCACCCATGTCACAGGCTCCCTGAACGTTGTTCTGTCCCCTTAAAGGGTTTACTCCTGCTGATTCAACGCCTACATTTCCGCACAGAAGAGCAAGGTTTGATATGCTCATTACAGCGTGGGTTCCTGTAGTATGCTGTGTTATTCCCATGGTGTAGTATATTCCGGCCTTGGCGGCCTCTCCATATATCTCTGCAGCCTTTATTATATCTTCAGGGTCCACACCGCAGATTTCAGCAACCCTTTCAGGGGTGTAGCCCTTGACAAGCTCCTTCAGTTCATCATAATTCTCGGTTCTCTCCTTAATGTAATTCTCATCCTGAAGTCCCTTCTCAATGATTACATGCATCAGCCCATTCAAGAGGGCGATGTTCGTTCCTGGCTTTAGCTGAAGGAACACATCTGCGTATTCGGCCATCTCTATCCGTCTTGGATCTGCCACGATCATCTTTGCTCCAGCCCTTTTGGCCTGCTTCATTATTGCAGCTATTACAGGGTGGTTTTCTGATGTGTTTGAACCGATGATGAATATTGTATCTGCATTCTTGATTTCCTGTATGCTGTTTGTCATTGCTCCGCTTCCCAATGTGATTGCAAGACCTGCAACCGTTGAAGCGTGTCAGAGGCGGGCGCAATGGTCAACGTTGTTGGTTCCAAGTGTTGACCTGAACAGCTTCTGGAACATATAGTTATCTTCATTTGTGCATCGCGCAGACGTCAATCCGGCAAATGCATCTGATCCGAATTCCTTCTTCACCTCTTTCATCTTTGAGGTGATTACATCCAAGGCCTCATCCCAGCCTGTTTCAACAAGGACTCCGTCCTTTCTTACCATTGGCTTTTTCAACCTGTCCGGGTGTGAAAGGAAGTTATATGAAAACTTGCCCTTTACGCACAGGAGGCCCTCATTGTGTGCATCGAATGCAGGCTGAACCTCCACAATTTCATTTCCCTTTACCTTCATGTCCATCTGGCAGCCTACTCCGCAATAGGAGCAGGTCGTCCTGACGGTCCTGGTCTCCCAGTGTCTGAACTTTTTCTTGCTCTTTGGCTCAAGTGCTCCAACCGGACAAACGGAAACGCAGTTTCCACAGGATACACAGGTCGAATTCTCAAGGCCTTCCCCGAAAGGAGTGGCAACTTGAGTATCAAATCCCCTGTTTTCGAAGCCTATGGCATTTGTTCCCTGAAGCTCATCGCATACCCTGACGCACAATCCGCAAAGTATGCACTTTCTTGCATCGAAGGTGTAGAAAGGATTTGTATCGTCAAAATATGGCTTGCTCATTTCCCATCTATAGGTCCCTTCAGTAATCCCATATTCGTAGCAATAGTCCTGAAGCTTGCATGCTCCTGACTTTTCACAGGTCAGGCACTCCAGGGGATGATTGGATATGAGCATGTCAAGTAGATCCTGCCTTGCCTTTATGACCCTGTCGCTATGGGTATGTATGACCATTCCTTCCCTTACCTGTGTTGTGCAGGCTGTGTGTAGCTTCCCCCAGCCCTCTATCTCAACCTGGCACAGTCTACATGACCCTGAGGGAACAAGTCTTTCGTCATTGCACAATGTGGGGATATCCAGTCCTATGTCACTGCAGGCTTTAAGGACAGTCGTTCCTTTATCAAAATCATATTGTTTACCGTTTATTGTAACCTGCATCTACTCTTCCCCCTCTCCATCCTTGTTTGATCCTTCAAGTCGTTCGATTTTTTCAAGGAGCTCAGTAATTTGAAGAGCCTTGTCCCAGGTTGTCTTCTCAAATGACTTATCCAGCTTTCTATATGGTGCATCCGGATTATCCAGATACTTAAGCTCGGTTGTGAGCCTTCCCTTAAGGCAAAGGGGTCTTCCATTTGTTGGTGCCTTGGCAACAACTGACACGGGCTTTCTATCCTTGGATCTTACTTCAAACTCACAGCCGTATTCACAGGCCTTGCAGCCCACAATTTTTGTCTCTGCCTCCCAGGAACGGATTTTGTCCATATCCCTCTTATCAACCAACGCTCCCACAGGGCATACAGCAACACACCTGTTGCAGGATACACATGGAGATTCCTCTATTGATTCGTCCGCTCCAAATATCACCCTGGTCTCATAGCCTCTCTCCGCAAAGGAAAGAACCTGTCTGTCGGATACCTGGGCACAAGTCATAACACATTTACCGCATAGGATACACTTGCTGTTGTCCCTAAGTATATATGGACTTGTCGTATCCAATAGCTGAGGTCTCATTTCCCCGTCGTGCTTTCTAAAGTTTACATCGTATCTGTATGCGTAGTCCTGCAGCAGACATTCCCCCGCCTTGTGGCAGGTCAAGCAGTCATTGGGATGACTGTCCAAAAGCATCTGAAGCTTCTGCTTTCTGTTCCATACCACCCTTTCAGTTTCAGTATGAACAACCATTCCCTCCTTCACAAGGGTGGAGCAGGCCGTCTGAAGCTTCCTGCTTCCTTCTATCTCAACAATGCACATCCTGCATGCCCCAAATATTTCAAGGGTCTCATCATAGCATAGGGCAGGAATATCAATTCCCACAGTTTTCGCTGCCTGCAGGACGGTCAGCTGATTGGATACCTCAGCTGTCTTACCATCTATTGTTAGCTTTACTGTACTCATATTCTTCCTCCAATGCTATATTATTGAAATGGCATCAACAGGGCACACATCATAGCATGCTCCACATTTTATACATATTGACTGGTCAATGTGGTGCATCTCCTTGACCTTGCCTGTTATTGCCACTACCGGACACACCTTTGCACATCTGGTGCAGCCGATACACTTGTCCGTGATTTCATATTTTATTAGGGCCTTGCAGCTCTTTGCAGGACAGCGCTTGTCCTTTATGTGTGCCTCGTATTCATGTCTGTAGTATTTGATTGTTGTAATTACAGGATTTGGAGCGGTCTGTCCAAGTCCACAAAGTGATGTTGAGCTAACGGTTTCTGAAAGCTCCTCAAGTCTCTCTATGTCCCCTTCAACGCCCTCGCCCTTGGTTATCCTGTCAAGGATCTCATACATCCTCTTGGTTCCTTCCCTGCATGGAACACATTTTCCGCAGGACTCCTCCACGCTGAAGTCAAGGAAGAATTTCGCAATGTCAACCATACAGGTATTCTCATCCATTACAACCATTCCACCTGAGCCCATTATTGACCAGATCTTGCCAAGTGATTCAAAATCAACTGGGGTATCGATAAGTTCAGCTGGTATGCAGCCTCCCGATGGGCCACCGGTCTGTACAGCCTTGTACTCCTTGCCATCCTGTGCTCCACCACCGATATCAAATACTATCTCCCTAAGGGTCATTCCCATGGGAACCTCAACCAGACCAGCATTCTCAACCTTACCAACAAGAGCAAAGACCTTGGTTCCTGGCGATTCCTCAGTACCTATTCCCCTAAACCACTTTGCTCCCCTGTTCATGATTACTGGAACATTGGCCAGTGTCTCCACGTTGTTTATTATTGTTGGCTTACCCCAAAGTCCCTTGTGTGCTGTCCTGTGGATCTTTGGACGAGGCATGCCCCTCCTGCCCTCGATTGATTCCATCAGGGCTGTTCCTTCTCCGCATACAAAGGCTCCCGAGCCAAGTCTAAGCTCTATGTCAAAATTAAAGCCTGTTCCGAATATGTTCTTGCCCAAAAGTCCGTACTCCCTGGCCTGATCTATTGCAATTTGAAGTCTCTTAACCGCCATCGGGCACTCAGCCCTTACGTATATGTAGCCCTGGTCCGAGCCTATTGCATAGCCTCCTAGGGCCATTCCCTCAAGAACACTGTGTGGATCCTTCTCAAGGATTGACCTGTCCATGAAGGCACCTGGGTCTCCCTCATCTGCGTTGCATATTATGTATTTCTTGTCAGACTGATACCTAT
This sequence comes from uncultured Gudongella sp., assembly GCA_964390135.1. Classification (GTDB taxonomy): domain Bacteria; phylum Bacillota; class Clostridia; order Tissierellales; family Tissierellaceae; genus Gudongella. The sequence goes on from CAYMHD010000005.1 coordinate 17,666, forward strand.
AGGCCTCATTCCACTTTCTCCCTGTTGGGAATCCTGCTCCTCCCCTTCCTCGCAGCAGTGATTCCGTTATTTCCTCCACCACATATCCAGGCTCATGCTCTGTTAGAGCCTTTAGAAGTGCGAAGTACCCATCCATGGCTATGTATTCATCAATATTTGTGGGATCTATGATGTCGCAGTTCTTAAGGGCAATTCTAACCTGCTTTTTGTAGTATTCACCCTTTAGGACCAGATCCTCACCCCTAAACTCAACCCTGTCACTCTCAAGGAGTTTTTCTACCAGGGATGGCTTGGTTTTCTCCTTTATTTCAAACAGCTTCTCCTTTGTTATCATGGCACTCTCCCCTTAATTGTATTTAGCAAGTATCTCTGCAATGTCGTCCTTCTTGACCTTTGCATATACGTCTTCATTCACCAATATTACAGGTGCTATGCTGCAATCTCCGACACATCTGGCTGATGCTATTGAGAAAACCTCATCCTTTGTGGTTTCCCCTGATTTGATGCCAAGCTGTGTCTCTATTTCCTCGAGTATGCTTTGGGCTCCCTTTACATAGCAGGCGGTTCCAAGGCAGACACTAATCTTGTTTTTCCCTGTAGGTATAAATGAAAACTGTGAATAGAAGGTTGCCACCCCGTAGATTTCAGCCATTGGAATGGACAGCTTCCGCGAAATCACTTCAAGCATCTCCTTTGGTAGGTATCCAAATACGTCCTGAGCACGCTGAAGCGAAGGCATCAGTGGTCCAGGAGTGTCTTTCTTAGAATCCAGAAACTCCTTGAAGGCTATGATCTGCTCCTTGTTTTCTTCAATATCAAACTTGACCTCCATTTTTCTCCCCCTCTTAATATGTAATGTTAAATTGATTTTTTCCTCATTTTATTGAAAATTATATACCCTTTTAGCGTATAATATTAGAAGATGATTGTCAATGATATCTGAATTTTATAAATTCGGTGCAATATGTTTATACTTAGACACTTGAGGGCTTTTTGCAAAGAAAAAAAGGAGTTGAAATTATGCTTGATAAATACTTTATTTACTTCATTATTATATACATGGTGTTAATAAATTCCATTGCACTCTTTCTCTTTATGAGAGACAAATCCCTGGCAAGACGAGGGAAGAGAAGAATAGCTGAAAAAACCCTTTTCCTATCAGCCCTTCTCGGTGGAGGCCTTGGTGCGGTCCTTGGAATGCATCTTTTCTCCCACAAAACAAAAAAGGCAGCCTTTCAGCTGGGGCTACCCTTGATTGCAATAATCAATATTGTGCTTGTGATGCTATTACTAAAGGAGCTCCTCTAGATATTTGAAGCTTCCAGACTACTCTATATGGATGGCAATGGCAATCAGCAGAAGAACAGCTATGGAACGATGGATCGTCAACCATGTTTTTCCTCTCTTTTTAGCCTTGTGACCGTAGATTCCCAGACCCACCTGTAAAACCATTATTGCTGCAGCTGTGATACCTGTAATGCTCAGTCCATGTGTCAAGAGCTGAACTGAAAAATGAAGCAGAAGGAATAATATAGCCAGAAATCCAAAATATCGGTGATTTTTGACAACAAATCTCATCATCTTCATATAGTCATCCGCAAAGGTCTTGTTCCTTCTTATCTGCGTCTTGAACTTTTTGTTAACAAACTTAACAATATAATTCAGGATAGTTAAGCTGTAGAAGAAAATGATCACATATCCTAAGAACTCTCCAAAATCCTCCAAAAAATCCATCATACAAATTTACTCCTTTCATCAACCCAATGCCACATCCAGTATCATCATCACTGCAAATCCCAACATTGCACCTATTGATGAAATATCTGTCCTTTAACCGCCAACCTCTCTTTGCGCCTCTTGTATTAGTTCCTCCACAACAACATAGATCATTGCTCCATCAGCAAATTCGTGGGCATACGGTAGGATGGGCTGTATTTTTATGACTGCATACGCTCCAAGAACTCCTGCAATAGGCTCAACTATTCCCGAGGACTGTCCATAAAGGAAGGATTTGGTCCTGCTGAATCCTTCCCGTCTCAACGGTATGGATACAGCTGCCCCCTCAGGAAAATTCTGCAGTCCAATACCAATAGCCAGTGCAATTGCACCTGCCAGGGATGCAGATGTGCCAACACCTGAAGCAACAGCACCAAATGCAACTCCAACAGCCAGCCCTTCCGGGATGTTATGAAGGGTAATGGCCAATACCAGCAATACGCTTCTCTGCCAATTTGTCTTGATACCTTCCGCTTCAGTGGTTTCAAGTCCCAAATGCAGGTGAGGCATTAGCTTATCAACCAGATAGAGAAATCCACCACCCATAAGGAATCCACTGGCCGCAGTGATGTATGGCACTTGACCTAATTCTTCAGCTAGCTCAATTCCAGGAGCAAGCAAGGACCAAAAGCTGGCTGCGATCATGACTCCTGCCGCAAAACCCAACATGCCATTTAAGACTGTTGTATTGATGGTTTTGAAAAAGAACACCAGTGCCGCACCCAGTGCAGTTACTCCCCATGTGAAGAATGTGGCTATCAAAGCTTGTTGAACTGGCCCAAATTGACTCATCCATTGAATCATCCATAACACCTCTTCTTTTGATCTTATCCTAGATTGTAAAAGCACTTTTAACCAATCACCACATTTTTACCCTAAATTTCTTTAATAACTCTCCCTACAATCATCTGATCCCAAACACCAGGTCCATGTTCTCCATATGAGGGATACCCTTCGCGCACTGTCTTTCTGTTGATACCAATTTCATCTTCAATCCTTCAAAACCAAGGACTCCTTTCCCATGATCTTTACAAGCCTTGATTTTTATTTTTTTGCCACGCTATTATTATCTTAATAAAAAAATACCTCCAAGTGGATATCCTAATTATTGATTAGACTGTCCACTACGGAAGTATCCTATGAGTTTAAATCTTATTCTTCTGTTGCACATTTCCTTATAAAATAATTGAAGATTCCCTGGTGTTCAGGGTATTTGGGCGCTATTGCCTCCGGGTGGTACTGAACGGCCAGCACAAACCTGTCATTGGTTGATTCAATTGATTCGATTATCCCATCAGGGGCTTTTGATGTGACCTTAAGGTCCATTCCCAGATCCTTGATTGCCTGATGGTGCTCTGAATTGACGAAAACAGTTTCTTTTCCGTAAATCTCCTTCATCATGGATTCCTCTTCAATTCGGATTGAGTGATACACATCCTCAGGATTGTATCCGAATGAGTGGCCGCCAACATTATTCACCTGGCTGTAGATATCCTGGTAAAGGGTTCCTCCCAATGCAATGTTAACAACCTGCAGGCCTCTGCAAATTCCAAGTATAGGCAGTCCTACCTTGTATGCCTTTTCAAAGAGGACCAGCTCAAGCTGGTCCCTTTCGTGGGTTATCTCCACCACCTGCCTTATTGGCTCCTCTCCAAACCTTGGTGGCCAAACGTCATGACCGCCAGTGAAGACTATCCCTTCCAGGTTATTTGCATATTCTGATATGGTTTCCTCATCTGTTACTGAAGGGATGATAAGTGGCACCCCTCCAGCCCTTAGGACCGCATTAAAATAATAGTCGTTTATAGTATTGACCTTCTTACCCTTGATATTTGCCTGAATGCATGTGATTCCAATTATGGGCTTTTTCATATTATTCCTCCACCATTTTATTATCCAGCCATTTCCCCATTTCCTCAAGCATGTTTGTTGTAACAAAGTGATCCAGATTCTTGTAGGAGACCATCTTTAGATCCCCCTCAACCTTGTGCAGACCCCGGAGCTTCTCATAGAAATCCCTTTGAGGTTGAATCTCAACCATTGAGTCAGCCTCCCCATGGAGTATCAGTATGGGCCTGTCCAGAAGCTTATCCATGTTCCCCGCTGGATTCCTGTCCTTAACCTGCTGCTCAAGCTCCTGAAACTCCTTTGTCATGTGGACATTGAGCCTCCTCTTGAATTCCTCATTGCTATCAAGCCAATTGAAGGATCCATTAAGGATCACACAGGTCCTGATATCAGTGTTCTCCGCAAAAATACCTGCTGAAGTGAAGCCTCCCATTGAATGTCCCGCGACAGCCAATCTCTCCGGATCAGCCCTTAGCTTCTCAACCGCATAGGCTTTGATTTTAGACCATTCGTCCAGGTTATTCAAGACAACCCTCCAGAAAAATCCAGAGTTCTCTGAAGCAGCATAATCAAGCTCGCCTCTATCGCCATGGTGTATGGCATCTGGAATTATTACCTGATATCCAAGGCTTGCAATTATTGAACCCCGAAACTCCTGATACTCCTTTTTTGAGCTCCAGCCATGATAAAATACAAGGGTTGGATATCTGTCCAGCCTGATTTCAGGTTTCAGAACAATTGCTGGAATTCCTTCGATATCTATCCTTTCACTGCTTATGTTAAAAAATTTCATGCTTTTCCTCCTGATTCCATTATTTATATCCGTATTCATTTATACCTGTATTATTCTGAGTCTGATCCCTTAAATCTCTTTTGGATGTTATGGAAAATAAGCATTATCACAAACGCCCATGCCATTCCCAGGAAGAATGCAATTACGCCTGTAATCGCCGTGAAATTCATATCCTCAGTCTTAGTTGCTGTTCTGTAGAGGGCAATGGCCGAATAGAACAACATTGCACCAAGGGCTCCAAAGGGTATGATCAGTTCCAGGTGAGGCGTTGCAAATAGTATTGCCACCACCAGTAGTACCACTCCAGATATTATATTTGAACCTCCGGTTCTGGCTCCGAACCTGTACTGTGCCACCAGTCCACCGGCTCCGTGACACATGGGAAAACCACCAAAGGGAGTCGCTATAAGACACATTGCACTCATACTGTATAGAAGCTGCTTTTCCTTAACCTTTCTATCAAGAAGGTCTGAAATCAGCAAGGCTGTTGCAAGGACTGCGTTTCCAAGGGTGAGGGCAACCTGTGGGAGAGTACCCTTCACAATACCATTAATCATTGATGTAGCATCTGGGATTATCAGCTCCGGCATGGTCATCATTGAAATCTCAGGTGCACCAAACTTAGCAATACCTACCCCTATACCCAGTCCAAAAACAACCAACGCAGAAATATCCAACCTTGTTGATTTGGCATAGAATATTACTATGATCATGGAAATCACACCCATAACCGGATCGCCCCAAATCATCTTGATTGCCTGCCAACCTAGGGTTAGTGCCAGACCAAACTGTATTCCCCGTATTAACCGTGTAGGCATTATTCTTTTGATCCAACCCATCAATCCGGTGGCTGCGATAATAAATAGAATTATTCCCATTCCAATGCCCGCTCCAGCAATTTCAGCCGAAGACAGTCCCTCTGCTATTGCAACTACACCAATTGCCTTCATTGGCTCCACAGGCATCGGCATTTTATAGTATAGTCCTGTACCTATGTAGGCTAGGGCAAAGAAGAACAGCATCCTTGAAAGATCCATGTCTGTGGCAACGGATACTCCAACCACAAGGGGAAGAAGTGTGCCAAAATCTCCCAAAGCCCCTGCAGCCTCATCCAGTGTAAACCTAAAGTCCTTTTCTCTCATGAAATTCACTCCTGACAAAATGGATTATGTTGAACCCGATTATCTGTTATAAAATTATCCCTATGTGGATTTTACCAAAAATTCAAACCTGTGAATACCCATTACCCTTCGAGGGTATATAAGAATTAGACTATTTTAGGAGGGATTATATGAATTTAAGTGCTAAAAACCAATTTAAGGGTAAAATAACCGACATCAAGGAAGGTGTTGTAACTGGTATTGTAACAGTGGATATAGGTGGAGGGAACATTGTAACCTCCTCCATAACCATGGACTCCATCAAGTCCCTTGACCTTAAGGTAGGCAAGGAAGTTGTTGCCCTGGTCAAGGCATCAAATGTAATGATCGGGTTGGATGACTAACAAGCATCTTCATCTAATCAGCAGAGAACAATAAGCTTTCAAGAAGGACCTTCGATCAGAAAACAAATTCAAGGTCTATTTATTTTATCAAGTGAAAGTATGGCTCCTGTCCTTCCTCATCAGGATAATTCTCAATGATCCCACTTCCCTCATTATCACTCAGCCAGTCTATGAACCTTACCGCTTCCTCAAATCTGGCTTCCTCAGCAGGGAATCTCCTCACTGCAACAAGGGAAAACACATTGTCCAGCTTGGGGTGCAAGCCTCTCTTGTTTCCTGCAAACACCTTTAAGTCCTCTTTCCGGTTGTACAGTTGATAGCTTGTTGAATCCACAAGGGTATATGCAGACTTCTCCAATGCGAGATCCAGACATTCCAGGTTTCCAGATATGCCTCCCGCAATCATCGTGTTTCTCTCTCCGGGGGATATCTTAGCATCACTCCAAAGTTCAAGCTCCTTCTCATGGGTTCCAGAATTATCTCCACGACTTATGAAGACTGACTTGGTCTCTGCCATATGTCTAAAAAATTCATCAATTCCAGCATCCTCCTTTATGCTCCCAAGCTCTGCAGGATCTGACTCTGGACCAACCAGGTAGTAACGGTTGGCCATTATTTCCCTTCTCAGTCCACCATAGCCTTGTGACATAAAATCCTCTTCCTCCTTTGGACTGTGAGCCAAAACCAAATCCACACTTCCAGACTTGGCAATCTGTAGGGCCTTTCCGCTACCAAGGGCAATGTGCCTGACCAAGGTTCCGGTCTTATTGAAATATTCCTTTTCCAAAAGGTCCAACAATCCTGTATCGATAGGTTCCATTGTGCTTGCCATCAACAGGTAGCTAAAGGAATTCTCCTGCCCTGATGTTTCTCCTGCAGACCTTGCCTCTCCCTTGTTTCTTATGAGTGCATTGAGTTGACTGTCCACAGAATCTCTTATGGATTGGTAATGTCTAAGCATTTCCCTACCTTTCTTTGTCAAGGTAGCTCCTCCGCCTTCAGCTCCTCCTATCTTCTTATCAAGTAGCTTAATTCCCAAAAGCTCCTCGGTTTCCTTTATGGTGCCCCATGCATGGCGATAGGAGATTTTCATATCCGAGGCAGCCTTTGAAATGGAGCCTTCACAATCAATTTTTTCAAGCAAAATAAACAGCCTGTCCGTTGAAATCTGCTTCTTGTTCTTCAGCTGTATATATAGTTGAAATCCATCAAGTTGGCTCTTGTCCATTCCCCTCACTCCAAACCTATCCTTTTATTTGATTCTATGCCATTTGACAATTAAAAGCAACCTGGATGTATGAAATTACCCCTTAAGTTAAATCACTCCATATCAACACTTTTCGATATGCCGTCATTGACATATCGGTTCCAATTCATTATAATTACAGTAATTGAATAGCAACTTAGCATGCTCCGAGTCCTCTTTTCTAAAGCATTTCAGATGCCATGAAGACAGGTCCGGTAGGGTATTATGGGAAACCATACTGCCTCCCATTGTGGAAAGGAGACTGTTTGGCACTATCATAAGGTATTGCCTTCTGTAGACACATCTCCTTTTATAGATAAAGGGAGTTGTTTTTTTGCGGAGGTGATAATTAAGATACTTAGGCCGTTTTCCTTTTCAAACTCACAAAACCACAAAATTAAGGAGATGATCATGTGAAATTCAACAAATTGAACCTATTGATTCTACTGCTGGTAATTGCATTACCATTCGTGTCAGCCTGCAGCACAACAGAACCGGCTCCGGCTGAAGAGCCTGCTCCTGTTGAAGAACCAGCGGAGGAACCAGCAGAAGAGCCTGAGACGGCTGACGATTACGAGGAGCTTACAAACACCGAGCTTATACTGGCTACAACGACAAGTACAGAAAACAGTGGTCTGCTGGATTTCATCCTGCCAACCTTCAATGAAATGTTTGGCATTGAAACCAAGGTTGTTGCAGTAGGTACAGGAGC
>CAYMHD010000006.1:0-4505 GCA_964390135.1 uncultured Gudongella sp.
GTGGCTATGTGCTCCGAGATGAATACCCTATAACGTTCATCGGCTTCCTCTACAATGTAGTATTGGTCCTCTCCAGAAGAAAAAGTATCCCTTCCTGCATTTCTTGCCAACACAAACTGTGAATGTGCAGCTCCAGCATAATTGGACTCCTGTACACCTGTGAACCTGTAAACCTCATTGTGTGTTATGCTTGCATATTCCTTTGACATGGTCCCTATGTGCTTGAAGACCTGAGTCTCGTCATATGGACTAAGAACACCCCCAAGAAATGAGAATAAAAACATGAATAGTATTATTACAAGGCCTAGAATTGCAAGTCTGTTTCTGATGAATCTCTTGACGACAAGCATCCCCGGTGAAAGGACCTTGACCCTCTGCTCATCCCCAAGGTCTGTGGAGCTGCTGATGTGGCTACCTTCATCAAGCTCTTTCCCTTTATTGGTTATTTCATTGCTGTTATCTGTCATGTCACATCACCTCCATCAACTGATCCTTACCCTTGGGTCCACAACTGCATAAAGAATGTCTGCAATAAGTGTTCCCAGAAGCGTCAAAACCGCCAGAAACACCATGTAGAACATGGTGAAGGGAATATCCCCACTTACCATTGCCAGGTAGCCTGTGTAGCCTATTCCTGGGATCTGGAACAGGGTCTCGGTTATGAGGGCTCCTGCAAACAAGCCAGGGAGAGAACCTCCAAGGATTGTGACAATCGGTATCAGGGTGTTTCTAAAGGCATGGAAATTGATAACCCTTTTTTCAGACAGACCCTTGGCCCTTGCTGTCCTTATGAAGTCAGAATTGAGGACCTCCAGCATATTGGTTCTGGTGTACCTCATAAGACTTCCTATCCCGATTATTGTCAGGGTCATTACGGGAAGTACAAAGTGGGAGGCCACATCCATGAACTGACCCATGGGGTCAAGCTGCATATAATTCCTTCCAACCTTGCCATATAGATCAAACCATCCAAGCCCCACTGAAAATATTAGCTTAAGTACAGTTGCAAAAAAGAAGGTTGGCAGTGAAATTCCAAGAAGCGCAACCACCGTGACGGCATAGTCTGTCTTGCTGTACTGCTTTCTCGCAGCCAGTATCCCCAAAGGTATTGAGATTATTACCTGGAGTACAAATGCTATGGAACCAAGTATGAAGGAATCCCATATTACCTCTGAAAATTTCTGGGTTACGGGCACACTAAAGGCCCAGGAGTCTCCAAAATTACCCTTTACGGCATTTGAAAGCCATTTGAAAAACCCGGGGATTATTCCAATATCCAGACCATATGCCTGGTTCAATTGAGCAAGCCATTCACTATAGGATTTTGATCCTGGCCTTGAGGAAAGAATCCTTGCCTGGGATTCCACATAGGAGGTGGGTATGCTTCTCATCAAGGTGTATATTATAAGTGAAACAAAAAACAGAAGAAAAACTGATATCAACAGTCTCTTAAGTATGTATTTTCGCATTGAGTATCCCTCTTTTAGTATATTCTTTTAATAACGTCTAGATACTAATACAGCTGGAATCTGTAATAAAAGTCAAAAGCCCGCACAATAGCGGGCTCATGACAATTGCTTTCTTGCTATTTCATCTCTAGTGTTTCCAGATCGTTCATCCAAACCCAGTAGGTTGTGATATCAGGAGTTACAGTATCCATGTTTATTCTTTCAGGACTGAATATTACAAGATTCTGTCTCTGATAGGTTGGTATCTCAACTCCCCAGTCAAGCACTATGTCAAGGGCCTGCTTGTATATCCCTTTTCTGTACTCCTGATCAGCACTCTTTCTGGCGTCAAGGATTGCCTTGTCCAAATCTGGATCTGCTATATTGTAGCTGTTGCTGTCCGTTCCACCAAGACCCTTTCCATTTGAGCTGTGGTATACCTGATACATGTCTGGATCAATTGTTGATCCCCATGCAGCTGTCCACATCTCATGGGTATTTGCATCCAATGTATCCCAAAGGACATTGGCATCTGCAGGGTCATTTATTGTAAGGGTAATACCTATTTTCTCCAAGCTTGTCTTTGAATCTGCAAGTATTGCAAATGCAGGGTGATCACCGACTCCATCTGCAGGTACTATAACCTCATACTCCAGGCTTGCTCCCTCAGGTGCTGCAGTGAACTTGCCACTTGCCTCATCAAATGAATAGCCTGCAGCTAGGAAGAATCCCTTGGCTGCTTCAACTGCTGCATCATACTTGTCATCTGCAACCATATCCTCCGTATATATCGGATTTCCGTCAACATCTCTGGAGAATGCAATCTCATATCCTGGATCGGATTTTTGTGGAGCCGCCCATGATGTATTTGAAATTGGGTAGTTTATAACTGATGCTGCATCTCCATAATAGCTGTCTATTGCAACGTCTCTATGAACTGCAAATACTGTTGCAAAGCCCTTTCTTAGGTTCTTGCTTGCTTCAGATGCAGGTTCTCCCTTTACGTTTACCGTGTTGGCATTGATTCCTATATATCCATATCCAAGGTTGTTGACAGAATTGGCAACAATCTTGTCCCCTACAGCTTCTCCATTTGAGTTGTAGGACTTCAACTCATCAAACTTCGCCTTTGATCCAGATGGATTTGCCAGGTCGATGACGCCTGTTCCTACACCGGCGATCATTTCACCGTCAGTGGTTTCCTTCAGCTGTAGATAATTGGTTTTTGGTTCTCCCTTGAAGTAGTTCTCGTTAGCCTCATAGTAGACTACCTTGTCCCTGTATTCAACAAACTCATATGGACCGGCTCCCATTGGGGCGGATGTCTTGCTTTCAATTCCACTAAGGTCTCCCCTGGTGAATCCATACATCTCATTGTCATAGTCATACATATCTTCGCTTCCATAATAATGCATTGGAGCAACCTGTATGCCTGCTATTGTATATACTGCAGATGCATCAAATCCCTTTGTCTTGACTTCAACTTCAGTTTGGCTGAGCTTCTTGATTCCTTCAATACTGTTTACTTCAGTACCATCTGATGCGGCAAGCTTCTCTCTAAGGAGTATGGCGCTTACCTCTCCCTCTACATCCGCTGCGAAGTAGGATTCACTTCCACCATAGTTGGCTCCAAGAGTCTTCCAATCATCTCCGTATTGATCAATTATGTCAGCAAGCACCTGTTCCTCGCTTTCAACTGCCGTGGAATCGTAATTTTCATCAATTCCATAGAAGAAGGCAAGCAGGTCCTTAGCTTCAGTATATTCTTCCGTGTAGGTTGCATAATTTGGATCCCCATAAAGGCTTTTCACCCAATCAAGCTCTGATGTAAGAACATCCGCCACAAAGGATTCCATAAACTGACTCATTTCCTCAGTTGGGTTTTCCATTGCCGCTGAAAGCTCCTCAGGGGTAACCGCCAGTTCCTCTGCCATTGAGTTGTTTTCCCTGTAGTTGATCATTCCAAGTATTGGGAATGAATATAGGGTTGTCGCTCCTGTGTAGGATGGGTCTGAATAGACATAATAGTTGAAGATGATGTCATCAGCATCCATTATCTCCCCATCACTGAACATCACATCATCACGAATCTTGATATTGTAGGTTGTCATGTCTGCGGTTTCATCGTATTCAACCTTTACATCCGCGATCCCGTTGTAGTCGTAATCCGTTCCCTCATAGCCTATTGTCTCACCATCAATCGAGTTGTAGACAATTCCTCCTACCCTGTCAGTCTGTAAAAGAGCAACCTGAGTAAGGGTTACAGCATCCATATCGTAGGCTGTTGTAGCGAAGAATGGGCTGAATTTCTGGCTAAAAGCAGCATAGCCAACCACCAAAGGTGTGTCATTTGTCTCTTCAGCTGCCTCTGGTACTTCAGCTTCCACCGGTGCTTCCGCTTCCGGCTCCTCACTTGGTGCGCAGCCTGCAAGGACAGAAAATACCATTACCATTGCAAGCATAAACAATAATACTCTTTTCATGTTATTCCTCCTTAAGTAGTATTTGCCGGTGGGATTGGGTTTATACCTGAATGACCCAGGGGCATAGGTTGTAAATATTGGTAATATATTATAAATTTTACCATGTTTTATGGCTATTTGGTACCACTAATTTAGTGTGCGAATGTATCTGTTATGGTTTAATTTTCAGAAATGTTTAAATTGTAACATTTTTACAGTTGGAATTATAGAATTTTCAGCAGCTTTTATTACAGTATCCAGTGTTGAAGATGGATCTGTGAGCCCACCTTTCAAAAATAGGCTCAGAATCCCTTTTAGCAACAAAAAAACCTTGCAATTTTCTAGGAAATGTATTATTCTATAATTGATAATAGTTATCAAGATATTCCATTAATTTACATAGAAAGGTGTTGAATTGCACTATGGTACTTTCAGGAGTAAAGAAGAATGACAAGTGCAGAATAAAACAGGTCATGGGCGGAGGATATGCAAGGAAGAGACTTTACGAACTGGGTCTGAACAGTGGTGCTGAGCTTAAGATGGTAAAAAATGACTTCGGCCCTATAATTGTTTCAATGTCGGGATCAAAGCTTGC
>CAYMHD010000006.1:4576-12099 GCA_964390135.1 uncultured Gudongella sp.
GAAGAATAATAAAATTATTGCTCTATGGGGCAATCCCAATAGCGGGAAAACCACCTTGTTTAATGTGCTTACCGGCTCAAACCAGCATGTTGGAAACTGGCCGGGAGTGACCGTAGAAAAAAAAGAAGGCTCCTTTAAGCACAAGGGAGCCCTTTATAATGTAGTTGACCTTCCAGGTACATATAGTCTTGGTGCCTATTCTGAGGATGAGCTTGTGGCAAGGGACTTTATTGTAAAAGGTAATCCGGATGTTGTAATCAACGTTGTGGATGCGACAAATCTTGAGAGGAATCTTTATCTTACCACACAGCTGCTGGAAATGGGTGCAAATGTTGTTGTGGCCCTAAACATGATGGATGAAGCTGAAACAAAGCAGATAAGGATTTCCACAAAGGACCTGTCAGAGGCACTTGGAGTTCCTGTGATTTCAACTGTAGCCGCCAAAAGAAAGGGCATTGAGGACCTTATTGATGGAACCCTCAAGGCGATGGATCAGAAGCCAAGAAAAATTGTATTCACCTATGGTAAGGAAATAGATGAGGAAATTTCCAGACTCCGTGACCTGTTAAAGGAGGAGACCCTTCCCTATCCGGAGGATTGGACAGCATTGAAGCTCCTTGAGGGTGACCAGGAGATTCTCTCCATTGTTGAGGGTATGAACCCGGTACAAACTCATCTGAAATCACTTCAATCTGATAACGTGGACTATGAGCTTGATATAGTTGACAAAAGGTATGCATACGTAAACGGTATAACAAAAAAATGTGTTGTCAAGCCGGAGGAGGAAATCATAACCACCACTGACAAGATTGACAGGATCCTTACAAGCAGGCTCTTTGGCCTTCCCATATTTGGTCTTATAATGTATCTTGTATTCCAGCTTACCTTTGTTGTTGGATCTGATTTTCTAGGAGGCTATGTTGAAAGAGCAATTGAGATTTTTGGAGAACTTGTGGAGGGCTTGCTGGTTTCGATTGGATCTCCAGATTGGTTGGTCTCTTTTGTGATTGAAGGCTTTGTTGGTGGAGTAGGTGCCGTCCTGGTCTTTGTTCCCCTTATAATGGTCCTCTACTTCTTCCTTGCCATACTTGAGGATACAGGCTACATGGCAAGGGCTGCCTACATCATGGATGGAATTATGAGAGCTGTGGGACTTCACGGAAAGACCTTCATATCCATGATTGTTGGCTTTGGCTGCAATGTACCTGGGATAATGGCGACAAGAACCCTTGAAAACAAAAAGGACAGGATGATTGCAATTCTTATCAACCCCTTCATGTCCTGTGGAGCCAGGCTGCCAATTTATCTTGTATTCATAGCTGCCTTTTTCCCAAACAATGGTGGCCTTGTACTCTTTATAATTTATGCACTGGGAATTGGAATGGCACTCTTAATGGGCAAGGTCTTCAGCAAGACACTTTTTAAGGGGGAATCCTCCCACTTCATCATGGAGCTTCCGCCCTACAGGCTACCCTCTCCTTCAAGCGTTCTTAGGGACATGTGGGAGAAGGTATGGGACTTTGTTAAAAGGGCAGGAACTGTAATCTTTGCAGTGGTTGCACTTCTGTGGGTCCTATCAGTGCTTCCAGTGGGCGTTGAGCCCTACTCACAGGAGAGCATTCTCGGTAGGGTAGGTCAGTTCATCGCACCTATGTTTGCCCCGGCAGGTTTTGGTTCATGGCAGGCTTCAGTCAGTCTATTTGCCGGTATTGCCGCCAAGGAAGCGGTTGTGGCAGTTCTTGGCATGGTCTATGCAGGTGTCAGTGAAGGCTCCGAGCTGGTGACGGCGATCAGGGGATCATTCACAACACTGTCTGCTGTATCCTTCCTGGTTATGACCCTACTTTACACACCATGTGCTGCGGTAATAGCCACTGTGAAGAAGGAGACAAACTCCTACAAGTGGGCTGCCTTCATGGCAATCTATCCATTTGTTCTTGCCTGGATTCTGGCTGTTTTGGTATATCAGATAGGTTCATTGATGGGCTTTTAAGGAGGTTGTTGGATGCTTAAGGAAGTACTGAAGGAAATCAAGGAAGCAGATGTTTACTCAAAACCACAGATAGCAAAAAATCTTCAGGTGTCTGAAAATGTTCTTGAGGATATGATTAAGACCCTTGTTAGAATGGGATATCTGGAGGAAGATCTTGGATCACCCACCTGCGATACAAAATGTTCAGGCTGTTCTGTGTCAAGCTGCAATACAATTCCCATTAAGATGCTAAGCATCACCGAAAAGGGAAATCGAAAAATTAATTCATAAAAATTTAAGACCTTAAAATAAGAAGAGGGAGCCATTTGATGGACTCTCTTCTTTTTTTATATAATTTTTTTTGTTTTTTCGTGTTTAGAAAAATATATGTGGGTATAATATAACTACAAATCATATATTAACTCACTGCTTCAGTGAAGCACAGTTGATATTATGGTTTCATAGGACTTTGATAACTGCATCCAACTAAAATTCAATCAATAAGTTGTAGAAGTTTATTGAACCTGGAAAGATTCAAGTAACAATGCAAAGTATTGATAAGAATCCAAGTAAAATCTGGATTCAAAAGCTACACCTATTTAGAAGTTACTGTTGTAGAAGCTAAATGAAACAAGCTGTAGGAAGTTGGCAATGTAAGAAAAGATAGTATTGTAGAACGAGTTTAAGATGTAGAAAGTTTTAGATGTAAGTTGCTACACCTATTAAAGTATTACTGTTGTAAGATTCCAGGTTTATGTAGTTTAAGCAAGTATGATGGTAAAAGAAGAGTAGAAAGTAGTAAAGAAGTAAAATTGCAGTAAATGAAGTACCTGTAACAGGGATGTGTGGATCCCCATAAACCACAAAAAAGTAACCTTAAGGGTTATAAAAGTGTAACAACTAAATAACTTATTAGGTTATAAGATTAGAGTTTAATCCTCTGTAACTTAAATTAAGGAGTGTTTAAGGATAAGTGATTGAACCAAAAAGTTCATGTTGGAGCGGTTATTCAGAGTCCTATTTAAAATGAAAGGTTTATCCCAATGAAAAAGGATGAACCTTTCTTATTTTTTGTCCTTTTTCCCAATATATTGAAACTTTTCAATTAAAACTCCAAAATTTACTGAAAACTTGCTATAATGTAGATAATACACAAAAAAGGAGAGGAACCATGGATAAATTTGATTGGACCGACAAGAAAAACCTGACCATGCTGGCAGACTACTATGAGTTCACCATGGCAAACGGTTACCTGGAAAACGGCATGGGTGATACCATCGCCTATTTCGATATGTTTTTCAGATCCATCCCAGATGATGGAGGTTATGCAATAATGGCAGGGGTGGAGCAGCTTATAGACTATCTCAAGACCTTAAGCTTTGACAAGGAGGATATTGAGTACTTCAGAAGCAAGGAAATATTCAGCGAGAAGTTCCTGGATTACCTTACAAACTTCAGGTTCGTGTGTGATGTTTGGGCAATTCCGGAAGGAACTCCAATCTTCCCAAGAGAACCTCTTGTGATAGTCAGGGGACCGGTTATTCAGGCTCAGCTTGTTGAAACCATGATTCTGCTGACCATAAATCACCAATCCCTAATAGCCACAAAAGCCAGTCGGATAGTCAGGGCTGCGGACGGAAGAAGTGTTATCGAGTTTGGTTCAAGAAGGGCACAGGGCTACAACGGAGCCATACAGGGGGCAAGAGCCGCCTATATCGGAGGATGTATAGGGACCTCAAGTACAATTGTTGACAGGGATTTTGGAATTCCAGCTCTGGGAACAATGGCACACAGCTGGGTTCAGATGTTCCCAAATGAGCTTGATGCCTTCAGGGCCTATGCAAGGACCTATCCCCAAAGCTGTACACTCCTTGTGGACACCTACAATACATTAAAGACCGGAATCCCAAATGCTATAAAGGTCTTTGACGAAGAGGTTGTCCCAAGGGGCTTCAGACCAAAGGGAATTAGAATTGACAGTGGTGATATTGCCTATCTTTCCAAGGAAGCCAGGGCCATGCTTGATGAGGCTGGCTACCATGATGTCCAGATAATGGCCTCAAGCAGTCTTGATGAGTTTGTAATAAAGGACCTGATTACACAGGGAGCCAAGATTGACGCCTTTGGAGTTGGAGAAAGACTTATAACTGCAAAGTCTGAGCCGATTTTCGGTGGAGTTTACAAGCTTGTGGCAATAGAAAAGGACGGGGTGCTTAAGCCTAAGATAAAGATCAGCAATAACGTTGAGAAAATAACCACACCAGGCTTCAAACAGATCTACCGTTTCTATGACAAGAAGACCCATACCCCAATGGCTGATGTAATAACCCTGCATGACGAGAAGGTGCCTGAGGAAGGCCCCTACGAAATCTTCCACCCACTGTTCACCTGGAAGCGCAAGACTCTTACGGACTACTACACAAGGCCTCTTCTTGTTCAGCTGTTTGACAAGGGAAAAAGTGTTTACGACGGTCCTGATGTCCATGAAATAAGAGATTTCTGCAACTCTGAAATTGAACATCTATGGGACGAGGTAAAGAGATTTGAAAGACCCCACGAATACTTTGTGGACCTGTCACAGGAGCTTTGGAATATCAAGGACAGGATGCTGGTAAGCCATAAATAAAGAGGAAGCCGTTTGGCTTCCTCAATTTTTATGCCTTTTTCTTTTTTGGTTTTGTCTTTCCCTTGACTCTCTTAAGTCTGAAGAAGTCCTCTCTTTCCTTTTCCTGAAGAACCTCATCAATGTACTTGATAGTCGATTGATATCTCGGGATCTGTATCTTGTCAAGGGCATTTGCCCTCTTCTGTGTCTTTTTTATCTCCATTGCCAGCTTATATACTGAGTTCTCAACCTCAGCCAGTTGATAGATAAGCTTTCTTATCTCACCAAACTGTATGGCAGCCTTGTCAAATGCGGGGTTGGTTCTAAAAAAACCATACTCCGTTGTGAAGGGTACCTCCTCTATTCGGATCCTTGGTACCTCAACACCCATGACAGATTTGAAAAGTATCTGGTAGTCCCTTTCCTTTGCAAGGGATTGTGCAAGCTCCTCCACATACTCGGACCCCATGGTTATGTTGGCAAGCTTCAATGCCTCATAAGCCTCCGCAAAGGTCTCGTCAATCCTGTCCTGCAATTCACTGGCAACATCAATCAAAGCCATCATTTCCCTTATTAGGACTGTCCTCTTCTTATCCAACAGTTCATATCCCTTTTGAGCAAACTTAAGGGAATTCTTGGACTTTATGAGGTTGGCCTTGGTTGGAGTTATTTTATAAACAGCCATTGTCTCACCCTATTTCATATACTTTTCAATAAGTTCCGGATTAAGTCGGTCAAGTTCCTCCTTTGGAAGCAGCTTAAGCAGTTGCCAAGCCAAATCCAAGGTATCTCCCATATCTCTATTCTCTGTAAAGCTCTGAGTAACGAATCTCTTCTCAAAGGCATCTCCAAACTTCATGTACTTCTTGTCCTTGTCTGAAAGGTCCTCTTCTCCAACTATCTGAGCAAGAGCTCGTATTTCCTGTACCTTTGAATAAGCTGAAAACAGCTGGTTGGAAACATCAGGGTGGTCTTCCCTTGTAAAGCCCTCACCGATACCGTCCTTCATCAGACGTGAAAGTGATGGCAACACGTTTATTGGTGGATAGATTCCCTTCTGGTCAAGAGCCCTTTCCAATACAACCTGACCCTCTGTTATATATCCCGTAAGGTCGGGAATTGGGTGGGTTATGTCATCATTGGGCATTGTAAGTATAGGAATCAGTGTTACTGATCCTTCCACCTCATGAATCATTCCAGCTCTTTCGTATAGGGCTGCCAGGTCTGAATACAGATATCCAGGGTAACCCCTTCTACTTGGTACCTCTTCCCTAAGTGAGGATACCTCTCTAAGTGCCTCACCGTAGCTTGTTATGTCAGTCATGATTACAAGCACGTGCTGGTTTTCCTCGTAGGCAAGATACTCAGCTGCCGTCAAGGCACATCTTGGAGCTATGATCCTCTCCATGATTGGGTCATCTGCATAGTTAACATACATTACAACCTTTTCCTGCACACCTGCCTTCTTGAAGGCTTCCTCAAAGAAGAAGGCCTCATCATGCTTTACACCAATTGCAGCAAATACAATGGAGAAGTTGTTGTCCCCCTCCTTTGACTGAATCTTTGCCTGACGTACTATCTGAGCCGCAAGCTCATTGTGGGGAAGACCTGCTCCCGAGAATATTGGAAGCTTCTGTCCCCTGATCAGTGTTGTCAATCCGTCAATTGATGATATTCCAGTTTGAATATAGTTTCTTGGGTACTCCCTTGAAACCGGATTCAAGGGTCTACCATTTACATTGAAGGTGTTTTCGGAGTAAATATCTCCTCCACCATCTATAGGCTGGCCTATCCCGTTGAAGGTTCTTCCCATTATACTCTTGGAAAGGGGTATCTCAAAGGCTTTGCCCTGGAAGCTTACCTTGGTGTTTTCCACGGAAATTCCCATTGTTGCACCAAATACCTGTACTACAACGTCATCACCATCGATCTTGATTACACGTCCGACCATAGTCTTGCCATTTCGGTCAGTTATTTCAACAATTTCACCATATCCTACTGAATGAATCTTTGAAAGCTCTATAAGAGCCCCTTTAACTCTATCTAATTTTAAATATTCTCTCTTCATCTAATCACCCACTATGCCGAATACTCTGATTCCAACTGGTTGTAGAAATCATTTATTCGTGTATTCATTCCCTGTAACTTCTCGATCTCGTCATTTGATATGGTGTATTTGATTTTTATTACATCCTCATACAGCTCTGCATCCCTAACCCTTGATATTGGTATGCCCATCTTGATGGCCTTAAGACCTCTCTCATAGAGCAGTTCTATTGTCTTAAGCATCTCCAACTGCTTCTTCAAAGGTACATAGGTATCATCCTTGTGGAATGCATTCTGCTGAAGGAATCCTATCTTAAGAACCCTTGCTATTTCAAGGATAAGTCGCTGGTCATCAGGCAGTACGTCCTCACCTACCAGTAGGACTATCTCCAAGAGCCTGCTCTCGTCAAAGAGAAGATTAAGCATCCTGTTTCTTATTCCTTCAATGTCCTCATCAAGCTCTCTTTCGTAAAACTTCTTGATCATCTCACTATATCCACTATATGAGTTGAGCCAGTTTATGGCTGGATAGTGCCTTGAATATGCAAGCTCCCTGTCCAGACCCAGGAATACATTTACAAATCTCTTTGTATTTTCAGTAACAGGTTCTGAAAAGTCTCCACCTGCAGGTGATACAGCCCCTATTATTGTCACTGAACCCTCTTCCCCTGATAGGGTCTTTACATATCCAGCTCTTTCATAGAACTGTGCAAGTCTTGATGGAAGAGATGCGGGATAACCTTCCTCTGCAGGCATTTCCTCCAGACGTCCTGAAATCTCCCTAAGTGCCTCTGCCCATCTTGATGTTGAATCAGCCATTATGGCTACGTTATAGCCCATATCCCTGAAGTACTCAGCCATTGTAATTCCAGTGTATATGGATGCCTCTCTGGCCGCAAC
>CAYMHD010000006.1:12109-22856 GCA_964390135.1 uncultured Gudongella sp.
CGGTGTTTGGTGTGCCACGCCCCGGTTCGGTCTGGCCGCAACAGGCATATTTGATGTGTTGGCAATCAAAACTGTTCTTTCCATTATAGGTCTGTTGGATTTGGGGTCAATCAGCTTGGGAAAGTCCTCAAGAACCTCCGTCATCTCGTTACCCCTCTCTCCACAGCCAACATAAACTATTATGTCTGCATCAGACCACTTTGCCAGCTGATGCTGAGTCATGGTCTTTCCAGTACCGAAGCCTCCAGGAATTGCTGCAGTTCCACCCTTTGCAATCGGGAAGAAAATATCAAGCACCCTCTGGCCAGTTACCAAAAGCTTGTCTATCTGCAGTCTTTTTTCAACAGGTCTCTGAACCCTTACAGGCCATTCCTGGTGCATTTTAACATCGTGTTTTTCTCCATCCAGGTCAGTAACCTTAAGAAGCACTTCATTTATATTGTATTTCCCTGGAGCAGTCCTGAAGGTTACCTTACCTTCAACACCTGCGGGTATTAGAAGTTTATGTGTTATCAAAGGCGTTTCCTCAACCTTTCCGAAAACCTGACCCTGTTTAACATAGTCCCCCTCTGAAACCAGGAACTCAACATCCCAAAGCATCTCTTCATCTATTGAAAGAAGTCCTATTCCCTCCGGGATAAAGCTACCGTGATCAGCTCTAATTTTCTTCAGAGGTCTCTGGATTCCATCAAACATGTTTCCAAGCATACCAGGCCCCAGCTTAAGTGACAGGGGTTTTCCAGTGGAAACTATGTCCTCGCCTCTTTTAAGCCCCTCTGTTTCCTCGTATACCTGTACCGTTCCAAAATCACCATCTATTGATATTACCTCGCCGATAAGCTTCATCTTACCGACGGTAACCATCTCTCTCATCTTGAATCCCGTCATATTCTTTCCAAGAATTACAGGACCATTGATCATTTGAATTTCTCCAATAAGATTATCCATCAAGCTCACCTACCCCTTCAAGAGTTTGGCAAAGCCTCTTACCAATCAGGTATTCCTTTTCCTTGATCAGGGTTCTCAGTGTGTGGTCAATGTTGAAGGTCCTGTTCTTGTCACTGATGATGAATCCTCCGATCATTTCCTCATCCATGGTCTGTACAATGAAGGTTTTCCCCGTTGCCGTCTTGAGGCCTTTGATACAGTTTTCCGATATAAGCTTGTCGTTTTCCCTAAGTATAAGTACAAGCTCGTCATCCTCAAACTCCTTAAGATGCCTATCAAGGTTATGGCAAAGGTATTCGCCATACTCCCTAGTCTTAACATACTCCTTTGCCTTTTTGACAATCGCGTCCACAAGATCAATTTCCAGCTCTTTTCTCTTTGCGCGTAGTCTTGCCTTTGTGTCCTCCAGTTCTCTGGACTTTATTTCATTTCTCTCAATTTTTGCCTGGTTGATCTTCCTTCGGATAATCTCCTGTCGTTGCTGTTCCATTTCATCTCTCTTGTTCTCCAGAAGCCTTTCATTGGCTTCTTCCAATTCTTTAAGGGCATTTAGAAATTTTTCTTCCTCATCCCTGTAAACAATTTTATGGAAAATATCTAGTTTTTCCTCAACTGTTATCATAAGTTCACCACCTAAATTTTAATGCCTATGGACTCTTTAATATGTCTCATAATAAAGTTTTTATCCTTAAGGCCAGTCCTATCTGGTATAGTTACAACCAACTGCTTGCTTCCACTACGTTTAAGCTCCAATACTTCATCGGTTATCTCTTCAAAAATATTCTCTGTTACGATTATGATACCGATTTTCTCATCCTCTACGGCCTCATTGAAGCGAAGAAGAATCTCCTCCCTTGTCTGAGCCAAAACTCCATCTATGCTGGCCAGTCTCATTCCAATGATAGTATCCTTGTTATCGCTGATCAGGATGGATTTCATCTTTATAACCTACCAAGAATCATGATTGATACGATAAGACCATAGATTGCAATACCCTCTGCAAGACCTACGAATATAAGTGTCTTACCTAGTAGTGATGAATCCTCCGATACTGCTCCTAGAGCCGCTGAACCTACAACCGCTACAGCATAGCCTGCACCCAGAGTAGCAAGTCCAGTTGCAAGAGCTGCAGATATGAATCCTAGTCCAGATGCTGATGACAGCATTCCAGCTGCTTCAGTTTCAGCTGCGTTGATTCCCTGTGGAACCATAACAATAACTGCGATAATAAGAAGTGGAAGGAAAACAAAAAGGTTTGTTCTTAAAATTTTCTTAAGCTTGCTCTTGCCACCCTCCATCTGGTTGTACATCATGAATACACCTGTTCCTATGGTAAGTAGCACCAATAAAGTTGTTGATATCAATACGAATGACATATAATCTCCTCCTAAAAATATAATTAATTATTTTTCAAGACTTACAGGGTTGAACTCCTGGCCGTCTCCTTTGTAATATCTACTGAATAGTTCATAGTACTGAAGTCTCATTCCTTGGATAAATACTATAAGCCCTTCAAGCCCCAGAACAAATATGTTACCTATGATCAAAACTATGATGTTACCCACTGCTGATCCCATCATATGTCCTATGGTCTCGAATGCAAGGAACAAACCTACGTGTGTAAGGGCGAATGCTCCGACCCTTATAAATGATATTGTTCCGCTTAGCATGCTTAGGAAAGTCTCTACAAGAGAGAAAATCGATTCCACATAGTAGCCACTGACATCCTCGCCATGTAAGGGTCTCTTCTTCTCAATGATGTGTGTAAGTGGTAACCTGAAGACTATTGCAAGAAGTGCAAGAACTGCTATGGCAATTCCCACAGGCATAGGGATAATCTCCATGCCCAGCATTGTTCCTCCAATCATTGCCAGAAGCATAAGATAGAGTATAACTCCTGCTACACCTTCCTTGCCAAACAGACCCTCTTCAATGTCATGTCTCTTGTATGCATTTATAATTCCGTAAACATATGAGACAAGAAGTATTCCAATTCCTGTGAATATTGCAACCATCAGGATATCGTTTATGTTCTCAAAGGGTTTCATCCACAATGCCGGTATCAATGTCTCTATGCCGAATACGGCACCATAAAGCAAACCAAATACCATGGAAGACATTCCCAGTCTTGATAAAAGACCTCCGAATAGCTTCATCCTCTTGCTAAGGTAGAATCCAGCAATAACAAGGACTGCTCCCTGTCCAAGATCTCCAAACATTATCCCCCAGAACAGCATATATGACAAGCTCACAAATGGTGTCGGATCCAGCTCATTGTATGCCGGAGTTCCATAAAGGTTCACCAGCCACTGGAAGGGTTCAAAGAACCAGTTGTTCTTGAGCTTTGTCGGTGGTTTTACACTAGTATCATCCTTGAACATTACAAGCATGTCTTCATGACCCTGCAATGTGTTTTTCATCTCAGGCACATCCGATTCAGCAACCCAACCTGAAAAATAGAAGTATTTCTTTGATATGGCGATTTTTTCCTTTATACCATCAAGCTTTGAAATCAACCAAAGCTGGTCAAGCAGTCCCTTGATTCTATCCTTGTTTCGATTCTTGATTTCTTCAAGCACTTTTTGTTGTCCCTGAATCTCACCATGGAGTCTTTCCTTGTTCTTTTCCAGCTTCTCTCTGATTTCCTGAGGTGTCCCGGAATACTCCCTGGGAATGACTATCTCCCTGAAGTTAAGGGATCTTAGGATTCTCTTCATCTCTTCCTCCAGCTTGGTTGGGTACAAGACAAAGTATACCTCTCCATCCACACTTGTGCCTGTATGAAGAAGTATGGCCAGAATGTTTTCGTAATTTTTCTTTAGCTTGTATCGGTCTTCCTTTGAAAGGATTCCCATTTTAAAGCTGAAGTACTCCATGTCCCTTAGCTCACCAATTGTTACAGGAAAATCCTGAACCTCCTTAAAGCTGTTGGCATGGAAGTTTTCCAGGTAGCTCACTTCCTTTTCCAATGCATGGATCATTGTCTTAGGCTCTTGAATTTCCTGGTAAATCTTTTCTATTTCATCTTCAATAGCTTCTCTATTCATCATCTCTGCATTAACATCAACAGCGGATGAGTCAAAATCAATATTCAGGATTGATTTCAAATCCTCCCCTTTCTTAATAACCTCTTCGAATTTATCATCCTTTTCATAGGAGGTTATGTAATTAAGGTCAATCAATCTGTCAACGTTCTCATCGCTTACATCAAACAGGAAGTTGTTCTCCTCTATCTGAGTAAGTGCTGAAACCAGGTCAACCTTCCTTGTTTTCAGGAGATCTTTCAAAACTCCATCAACCTCGTCGACTTTTCCAATGATATTCATCATCGTCATTTTCTCAACGGACATTATTCATCACTTCCTTTTATCGTCCTTACAAGATAATCTTTTGTCTCATAATAGGACAATCCGTATTTTTTTGCCTCCAGTATGGATATAATATCCCTGATCTCAAATTCCAGCAGATGTATGTATGCAATTGATATTGAGATATCAAGCTTTCCTTTAGTGAAGGCATTTTTGAATTTGTCATACAGATGTCTTTGTATCCTTATTTCCATGTAGAGGTCTATATCTCTATCCTCATTGACCAATTCCTTGTATTTGGTGCCAGATACCACTTCCTTAAGATGATCCACATCACCATAGCAAAGATCCTTCAGGTCTCTGTATGTTAAGTATCTTCCATTTGGCAAGGTGTAGTTGATAAGTTCCTCAGGCAACAAATTATAGAATTTCAATCCTCTGTATATCCATTCTATATTCAGAAGATCTATGTTCTCCCCAAGGAGCTCATTGAATATTTCCCTGTCTCCCTTTGAAAGCTTTTGTGCAGCTTCACTAAGATAGCTGAAGTATAGCCTATCCAGGTTCATCTCCATATAGAACAATAATTTGGTATATACCTCATGTCTGTATGGATATAGCACATCATAAAATTTGGTCCCTTTAAGCTTTTCTATGAAATCCTCCAGGGATTTGGCTGTTTTGATCTTTTCATAGGAGAAGCTGTAATAAGCACTTCTGACAACACTTATCCTTACAGACTTCTCAAGATCCTCACCTCTTGCCAAGGCCCTAAGGTAAAGCTTAAGGTCTTCTGTTTCATATCTGAACATCAAAGCCTTAAAAAGCTTCTCATAGTCATCTGAGAAATACTTCACTATTTTCTCAAATTGCATTACCAGATATCTGTCGAGCTGAAGCTCGACTTTTTGAACATCATCCAGGTCCTCAATATCCTTAAGGATGTTGCTATAGTCAGTACTCTCCTTAAGATATTTGGTCTGGTCTGCAACCTTGTCCTTTTCCATTAGGGTAATATAATCATCATCTTTGAGGAATCTGGAGCGCATTACTCTGATTTTGGTATTTATTGCTGAAAATCGTCTTTCATTCCCCATTCTATCCCTCTATTCCTCAACTTGTAGTATTTCTTCCCACAGGCTGTCCACAAGCTCCTTTTTGGAACCATAATAAACCTTGTCAATGTCGGTCATACTGGAGATACACTCCACTTCAACTTTTTTGAGCTTATCAGTGTGCCCGTCAGTCTCTTTAAGTGTTTCCTGGTATGCTCTTTCTCCCTCCTCCGCATAGGTTTTTAAAAGCTCCTGCTCCAGTTCCTGGACCCTGTCAAGACCTTCCATTTTCTTTTTTCTCAATAAATCTTCATACTTTTTACGTAGATTTATTGTCTCTCTGTCCAGGTCAATGATTTTTTTTGTGATTTCATTCATCTTCCTCACTCCTTAACCCTATCAATTATACTCCAATGAGAATATAAAACAATTCCTCGGAATATCAAAAAAGTTCAAATAGCTCCAAATAGTTTAATTTATGTTTGTTAAATGTCTATCCAGCCATCCATCTCCATTTTACTCCTAATTTCTCTAAATTTCTCCCTTTTCCTTAATTGTTAACAATATTTAATATTTTACTAGGACCTTGGTCCCAAGGCTGCTGAAAATATTAAAAAGCACCACATCAAATGTGGCACTTTTTAACTTCTAAAGGGCTAGACCTTTTTGGAACGCTTCTATGTTCGCTTCGTGGAATCTCTCTGGGAGGAATTTCTTTATTTTGCTTACCCAGTCTATCTTATCGATCCCTAGGGCCTTGACCAGCAATCCCAGCATAACTATATTAGCTGAACTGGGCTCTCCGATCTCCTCGGCAAGCTGTCTGGCATCAACAGATACGATGTTATCAAGCTTCTCCTTTATTTCTTCCATCACACCTTCTGGATATTCCTCCAGGCCAGCCAATACTGTCAATGGCCAGATTTCCTCTTCATTTATGATCAGGGTACCGTTTTTCTTCAGCATCGGTATATATCTCAATGCCTCAATTTTCTCAAAGGATACAAGCACATCAGCATCACCCTTGTTAACAGTGGGTGAATAGACCTTGTCACCAAATCTTATCTGAGTGGTTACACTTCCTCCACGCTGAGACATTCCATGAATTTCAGCCATCTTGACATCATAGCCTTCCTCTAGAAGACCTTCGGACAATATCTTTGAAACAAGGATTGTACCCTGTCCTCCTACTCCTACCAACAATAAGCTCTTAGTCATCTATTTCACCTCTTCCCCGAATGATTCAATTGCATCGAACGGACATACCTGAACGCATACCTCACAGCCATTGCACATGGTTGTATCAATTGAAACCACATTGTCCTTCATGGATATGGCTGGACAGCCTATCTTCAGACAGGTTTTACACTTTCTGCACTTGTCCTGATTCACTTGGGAATATAGG
Source organism: uncultured Gudongella sp. (assembly GCA_964390135.1). GTDB lineage: Bacteria > Bacillota > Clostridia > Tissierellales > Tissierellaceae > Gudongella. The sequence continues at coordinate 18,826 of CAYMHD010000006.1, forward strand.
TCGGCTCTTCTTTTCATAACATCCTTAATCAGAGCACAAGGCTGCTTGGTTATGATTACAAATGGCTCCTCCGCTGCTATTCCAGCCTTTACAGCCTCCTTGTTTGCATCCATGTCGTATGGATCTATTACTCTCAGATTCTCTTCCTTTATTCCAATTGCCTTAACAATACCCACCAAGTCAACCTGTGGGGACTCCACTCCTGAGATTGATTTTCCAGTTCCTGGATTTTCCTGATGTCCCGTCATGGCTGTAATCCTGTTATCAAGGATAACAGTAACCATGTTGCTCTTGTTGTAGACAGCATTCACAAGTCCAGTCATTCCTGAATGGAAAAAGGTTGAGTCTCCTACCACTCCAAATACCTTCTTCTCTCTTCCAGCTATTCGGTTGACCTTGTCGAATCCTATGCCTGCACTGATTCCAGCTCCCATGCATATGCATGTATCGCCAACATTGAGAGGCTCCATCGCTCCAAGAGTATAGCATCCAATATCTGAGGTTACGTTAATCTTGTTCTTGTTCTTGGACATTTCATAGAATATCCCTCTGTGTGGACAGCCTGCACAAAGTGCTGGAGGTCTAGTAGGTGCTACTACATCCAGGCTGTAGCCCTCTTCAGGCTTTTCCCCTAGAATCGCTTCCCTGATTATCTGTGGATTTATCTCTCCACATACCGAGAATATTTCCTTGCCAGTACATTCAATGCCCATTGCCTTTATGTGCTTCTCCATATAGGGCTCGTTCTCTTCAATTACATAAATCTTTTCAACGCCTGCTGCAAATTCCTTGAACTTTTCATCGGGAAGTGGCCAGCTGAAGCCTACCTTAAGGTATGAAACAGTATCTCCGAACACTTCCTTTGCATGGACATAGCTTGCTCCGGATGTTACTATACCTATCTTTTTGTCATTCCACTCTATTTTGTTAAGCTCAGTTGTATTTGAAAACTCCTGCAGTCTTGGAATTCTCTCCTCTTCCATCTGTATGTGCTTGATTTTTGAATGGGCTGGTACCATTATGTATTTCTTGGGGTCCTTGACATATTCTCTTATTGGTACCTCTACTCTGTCCTCAAGTTCAACGGCACTCTTGCTATGACATATCCTTGTGGTTACCTTGAAAAGAACCGGTGTATCGTACTCCTCTGAAATCTCAAAGGCCTTCTTTATGAAATCCTTGCACTCCTGACTGTCTGACGGTTCCATAAGGGCCACCTTTGCATGAACAGCAGTCAGCCTGTTGTCCTGCTCGTTCTGCGAGCTATGCATTCCAGGCTCATCGGCAGTTATAACAACTAGACCACCATTTACACCTTCATATGCAATGGTATAAAGTGGGTCTGCCGCAACATTAAGTCCGACGTGCTTCATGGCAACCATGGATCTTGCTCCTGCTATTGATGCACCTGCTGCAACCTCCATTGCAACCTTCTCATTTGTTGACCATTCAGAATAGATTTCCTGGTATGTGGAAACGTTTTCCAAGATCTCAGTCGAAGGCGTCCCTGGATACGCTGTGGCTACATGACAGCCGGCTTCGTAAGCTCCTCTTGCAATTGCTTCGTTTCCGGTTAATAGCTTTTTCATTTGATCACTCCTGTTTTTAAATTTCTTAACTATATTATATAGGATAATTCTGAAAATGTATAATAATTACAAAAAAGTAATATATCGATTGCTTTAAACCAATATATTACTCCCTTTAGTCTTCTATCTGATTTTTTGAACGTTCTGGCTTGGATCTGTTGCCAGTTCGTCCGGATCTTCACAGTATGTGTCAACGTTCTTGGCGCCGCTCTTAAGCTCCCAGTGAAGTACGAATGAAAGCACTACCCTAAGTATCGCTACAGATGCAAGGATTATGAACTCGTCTATCGTTCTGATCACAACAGTCTTTATAATCTCTGCCGCAAGCTTAAACTCAAGACTTAATGTCATGGCCTTTGCAAAGTCGATTGCAACGTCATCTCCCCGGAAGTTGAATCCATTCTCGAAGAATTGGAATACCCCCCTGACCGCCGCTATTGTTATAATGGCTACACCAATCATCTCCAGTGAAGCTGTAATATACGGTACTATCATTTCCAATAAATGCTCAACTATCACTTTTACCGCTCCTTAATAAAAATTTGAGAATAATTCCCCTGCCCCTTATTGTACCATATAAACACTCCATATGAAATTTTTTTTGCAATTTTGTTGAATGAATTCAACAAAAAAGCCTCTCCATTGAGAGACCTTTTGTATTTGTTCTACTTCACAATCATGACTGAAGTGTTTATATGGTGTATAACCTTGTCCGATACACTTCCAAGAAGAGTCCTTGAAAAGGCTCCAAGCCCTCTGCTGCCCATTATTACAAGATCATAGTTTCCCTCTTCTGCAAACTTGACAATCACATCGACAACATCTCCAACCTTGTAGACGGTCTTCACCTCTCCCTCAAAGCCCTTGAATATTTCCTCGGCTTCCTTGAGTATGGCCTGTGTCCTGTCCATTTCAGATTTTCCAAGCTCCGCCTTTATGTCCATATTATGGGAGTACACGTTGTCCCAAAGATTGACGACCGATAGAATCGTCACTTCACACCCCATGTCGGTAGCCATCTGCTTGGCCTTGAAAAGTGCCTTTTGAGAGTATTTTGAGCCATCAGTGGTTACGAGGATCTTTTTCATTTTCTTCCCTCCCTCTGCAGCGATTTCACAAATTACCGATATCCTTCCCGTTGTTAATATATTTACCCTAACGCCCATATCTTTAACGCTTTAACCTGTAATTGCGATTCTTTCTGCCTTCTTCTGGGTATAATCCCTAAGACACTTTATGTTTGAAAGGAGGCAGGTCCATGCTACAAAAGACAATCACCTATATAGTCATAATGGCTATGGCACTTGCTCCTGCCCTTTCCAGCAAAACCGTTGTCTCAAATTCTGCCGAGGCAGGCGTGGAGCCCATAACCAACATATTGGTGGAGGTTAGCTCCCCACAAGTTGATGCTTATCTGGAAAGTCCTTTGCTCAACCTTGAGTCTGGGACGACCTACTCGTCAAAGGATTATTCAAATATCTCCAGGGAGCTTGTATCCAGATATCCAGATATACTTTCCTACACTACAATCGGGTATTCCCATGATGGTAAGGAAATCTACTCCATAGTCATGACCGATGGTGTACAGGAAGCGTTGAACAGGGAGGATTTCAAGACCTTTAGGATGCACTATCTTATTGACGCTGGTGTTCACGCAAGGGAAACCGTCAACCCAGCTATACTCATAAAGCAAATTGAGGATTATGCAGCCGATTATTACAAGGACTCACATATAAAGGACTTTAACCTTGAGGACATGCTGTCAAAATCCGTCTTCCATTTTATTCCACTGGTAAATCCAGATGGTCATGACCTTGCCAAATTTGGACTTGCTTCACTTGATTCAGATTCAGTTAGAGAAAGACTGACCTCAATTGATGACAAGGACTATTCCCAATGGAAGGCAAATGCCCTGGGTGTTGACCTTAACAAGAACTTCCCGGATTTCCATCTTGACAAAGGATTGAATGAGCTCACCGACAAATGGCAGAAATACCCTGGTGACTTCTATTCCAGCCGCCCAGATGGTGAATATTATCCTGGAGAATCCCCGGGTAGCGAGCCAGAAACGCAGGCACTTATGGAATATATGAAGAGCTTTGATTTTAGAAGCTACCTTTCCTACCATTCAAGGGGAAATATCGTCTATTATGAGTACCTGTGGTATCCTGATTCCTACCGAAACTACGCCATGCAGTTTGCCCAAAAAACCCTGGAGGTTACTGGGTACAGACTTATTTCAGATACTGGAGAAGGCAGTGGCTATTCGGCCTCATACCATGTGGCCTTGTCATTGAAGCCGTCCCTTACGGTTGAAACCCTGCCCTACCATACTGAACTGCCCTCAGGAAACAGCACCTACCTTGAGGCCTATGATAGCACCTGGCTTCTACCACTCCACCTTCAGGAGATTGGTGATGAGACAGGCTATTTCACATCCCG
>CAYMHD010000007.1:0-21747 GCA_964390135.1 uncultured Gudongella sp.
GTTTTGGATGGTGTTTGTCAGTTGAACAGCTGCAGTGGCCTCTTCACCTATTCTTGCATAGGCAGCAGTGTACATGACCTGGCCAAGGGCCCAGAAGCCCTCCGTAAGAATCACCGGATAGATGGTTTCCATGTAGCGCTTAACAAAATCCTTTTTCCAGCTCATAAGCTCCGAGAAGCTTGCTGCAAGTATGCTCTTTGTTCCATATATGGCATAGAGTATCAGAAGGATTTCAACAATTCTTGCCATAAGGGTTCCCAATGCAGCTCCCCTTATTCCCATGGCTGGCATGCCAAGCTTACCAAAGATCAGAATGTAGTTAAGACCTGTGTTAACTGCAAAGGAGATGATTGAAACCTTAAGGGGCACCCTTGGTCTTCCTGTTGTCCTAAGGGCGATTGAAAAGGCAAAGGATATGGCTGTGATTATGTATGACAGGCCCACTATCCTAAGATATGAAGCTCCAAGCTGGATTACCTCCTGCTCCTCTATGAAGAGTCCCATGACAAATTCAGGCAGCACCAGGGCGATAAAGGTGAAGATGGTCCCTGCTATTGTGCTGATTGTTATGGCCAGACCCATTACCTTCTTTATACTGAGCACATCATCCCTACCCCAGAACTGGGCTATGAAGATTGAGGAGCCTGAGTTGATTCCAAAGGTTAGGAGTATATACAAAAAGAAAATCTGATTTGCCAGTCCCACGGCTGCGATGCTTGATTGCCCAAGACTGCTTATCATCAGAGTATCTATCATGTTTAAGGATGAGGATATCAGGTTTTGAAGTGATACGGGGATTGCTATGGCCAGCATTCCCTTCATAAATTCCTTGTCTTTAAGAAACCTCATGATGTTGTTTTCCTTTCACAAAAAATGAAAATCCCAATATGCATTCTTAATATGATAGCATATTGGGACCTATTTGTGAAGATGGTTGTTTTTAATTAAACCTCCAGCACTTTCTCCTGGATGTATTCATTGAATTCCTTACCTTCAATTGTAACCCTTGTATCTGCATACGGATTGATTGAAATCTTGAAGAAGTTCATGATCAGCTTGTCCTCTTCGACTCTGTAAACGTCGGTTGTTCCAGGTATGAATACAAGCTTGACGTCCTTGTCCAGCCTATCCTTCATGTGGTCAAGGTTCAGGGTCTTTACAAGCTGCACCATTTCCCTCATATTGTCCATGTCCTCAAGCATCCACATGTTAAGGTTCCAGAACCTGCTCGCATTCTTGGTGGGATTGTTCATCAGCTCCCTGTTGGAGATAGCTGAAAGGACCTTCCTGAAGGAGTCCTTGGTGAACTCATCATCATAGATGGGTGCAAGGTCTTTGTGGGCAGCAAGTTCAATAAGATACTTGTCGCTTACCTTATCCCTATCTGCAACCGATTCCCAGAAAAATATCATCATTTCAACCGTATTGAAGTTAACCGTTATACTAGCCATGTCATCCTCCTATTTCTTGAGATTGATTCCCTTTGATGTTATCTGAATTATGCCTTCCTTGTACAGCTTTCCAACCGCCCTCTTGAATCCCGACTTGCTCATTTTCAGGGTATTTCTTATTTCATGTGGCGGACTGCTGTCGTTTAATGGAAGTGAGCCTCCATTGGCCTTCATGGCCTTCAGTATGGTCTCTGCATCCTCATCCATCTGAACGTGTCCTCTTTCCCTGAGGCTAAGGTCTAGCTTTCCGTCATCATGGACCATGTTGATTCTGACCTCTATCTCATCGCCCATTTCATAGATCCCATATAGGTTCTTTTTCTGGATAAGCCCGTCATACTTGTTGTCAACAGCCACAAATGCTCCAATGTCCCTGTTGATGCTGTAGATTGTTCCCTCAGCCTTGTCGTTTTCCTTGTAGGGAGAATCGGTGCTAAGGTAATCCTTGATCTTCATTGTTGCTGCAATCCTGTCACTTTTGTCTATATACAAGGCCACAAGATAGCTCTTGAATTTCTCCACTGCTCCAACGGTTTCGCTGAAGGGCAGGAAAAGGTCCTTTTCCAGTCCCCAATCCATAAAATAGCCAATCTTTGATGAACTGATAACCCTTAGCTTCTTTATCTCCCCGACCTCCGCCAGGGATTGGTTTGTGGTGGCAATTATCCTGTCCTTGCTGTCCCTGTAAATCATGACATTCACTTCGTCACCCTCCTGGGCTCCCTCTGGAACCTGGGATTTTGGAAGAAGAACGTCATCGCCCATGTCCTCATCATCGTTAAGATAAGCACCTACTGAAGCAAATCTCTTAATCTTTAAATCCTGTCTTTTACCTAATTTAATCATAGTACACCTACTTTTCTTTATTACCTCTACTATATCACATGATTGAATAATGTTAAATATCATTTAAAAGAAAAACAGCGGTTTAACCCACTGTTTTCATACTTTCCACCTGGTCTTCCAGCTTTTCCAGCTCAAGTAGGGCTTCATCGGGAAGCTTGTCCCTGCCACTCTTGAAGTTGGTCATATGCTTGATGAATTCCTTTCTGTAGGCAATTGAGTTCTGCCACATGGATATGTAGCTTTCATCAAACTCTGGAACAAAGCCCTCCACATCAACTGTCTGAAGGTCATCAAAGCTCCCCAGCTGCTTGAACTCCATGCTTCCCGTTGCGATTCCCTCCAGCAGGTCCAGGGTTACCTCCTTTGGTATCTTCTTGTCCAGGAAATGTCCCGTATTGAATATATAGCAATCCACATCCCTCTGTTCAAAGAGCTTCTTGAATTTATCATAGTCATCGCTTAATGGATATGTCCTGAAGGGGTTTGCATATGGTTCGATTACAAGTGCGTTCATGTCAACATTTTTTGCTAGCCTTTCAGCAGTTGACCTCTTGGTTGCAAGGGTTGCCCCCATTACAGATGCCAGTACGGAGTTGTTTATCTTGATGACCGGTGGCAGGGTTGCATCCTTCATAAGCCAGGCTATAGCATCCACAGACTCGTCAATCTTGTTGACCCTGTTTTCCGCCCAAAGCTTGGATTTCACTGCCCTTCCGTTTCCATTTCTAATATCCTCAGTGACAATTACCTTCCTGCCCTCCTCATCCAGGGTGACTCCACAGTTCTGTACTGTCAGCAGGTACTTGTTGGCCGGGTGTGCAGGTGGATAATCCTGGGTCTTGTCGAAATATGACGGCTCAAGGGCTATTGAGTAGCCCTCCTCTGTTGAAATTATATAGGCATCGTCATGCAGTATGGTTATATCGTATTTTCCGTCGTGCTTCTCATGGGTCAGGGTGGATTTTCCTGATCCTGAAAGTCCAAACACTCCCATGGTGAACTTGCTTCCATCCTTGAAGTTGTATCTTTTCATACCACCGTGGCAGGATGCAAAGCCGTTTCTGTTGGCAAGGCCCCATGCCAGGGTCAATGTACCCTTCTTATGCTCGCCGAAGTATCTCATTCCAAGGATCATTGCCGTATTGTGCTCAGGATCGAAAAGGGCAAGTCCGTCCGGATGTGTCGGGGGCTTGTAGTCAGGATCTGAGAAAACGTATATATCCCCCTCTGGATATTTCTTCGACTCCTTGTACATCCTCATGTACTCCTGAGTCAGGTACTGGAAGTTAAGCAGCCATGAATACATTATATTTTCGTGGTTTAGAGGTATCAGAAGATGAGCCCTTACCATGAAATCAGGGTGAAGACCAATCAATGCCTGGGCATGGTACAGTTTCTTGTACCTTGATTGATATACTGCCTCTCTGGCAATGGTTGTGTACTCAGTCTGGTTAATATTGGCCTCTCCCATTATGACCCTGGCTCCGGCAAATCTTCCGGTAACGGCTCCATCATTGAAGAGAAGGACCTTTGAATCCGTTGAAAGTCCAAGCTCCTCAGGTCTGTAAACGGACATGTCCGTTACAATTGTCCCTGGAGATTCCTTTGCAAGCTTGTAGGCTTCACTGATTGAATTGACCTTTGTAACATTGTTTCCATAGAAATTGGTTTCTATGGTGGTTCTAAGCGAATCGATTAGTGGATTATTCCTGGTTATTTCCTCCACCTTGTAATTGGATGTAGTTGACATGTCTTCCCTCCGTAATATTCTCTCTCAAACCCCATGGTTTTCTATTAATATGTAAATATGATTACACTCTTGTTATAACATATTAGGTATTCCTTCTCAAGGAAAATCCGCCTGATTTTGGCTTTCAAGCGGATTATTTGGTGCTGATTCTATAGCTTGAGCTTTGAAAGTGCATCTGCAAGGCTGTTGTTGATATCATCATCCTTCTTTTCCTGCTTCTTCATATACTGTGCGACTTCCCTTTTTCCCAGCCTATCCTTTTCCTTCTTCTTTCTTTCCTCAAATTGGGTCAGCTTTTCCCGGTAGCCACAGGAGCATGCAAATATCCTGTCCTCTCCCTCTCCCCTCAGCTCCAGCTTTTTCTTGCATTGGGGACATCGTGCATTTGTTACGGTTGAAATAGTCTTTTTATGGCCGCATTCCCTGTCCTGGCAAACATACATCTTCCCTCGCTTGGTTTTCACCTCAAGCATGAATTTACCGCATTCGGGACACTTTGTCCTTGTCAGGTTGTCGTGTCTGAAGGTCTCCTGACTGTCCCTTATCTCCTTTGTGACCTTCTTTGCATATTGGATGATGTCTCCCATAAACCTGTCCTTGCTTAGCTTGCCCTCCGCTATTTCAGAAAGCCTTCTTTCCCATCTGGCCGTCAGGTCAGGTGATTTCATATCCTGGGGGACAAGCTGCAAAAGCTGCTTCCCCTTTCCTGTAAGCAGGATCTCCTTTCCCCTGTGCTCCATGAGGTAGCTACTGAAAAGCTTCTCAATTATGTCCGCTCTTGTTGCGACTGTACCTATTCCTCCAGTGTCGCTTATTATTCCCTTAAGCTCCTGGTTGTTTGTGGACATGTATTTTATGGGGTTCTCCATGGCTGATAGCAGGGTCCCCTCAGTAAATCTAGCTGGTGGGCTTGTCTTGCCCTCAGTTCCATATATTCTCTTGACCTGCAGGGTATCACCAACCTTGCATACCGGAAGGTCCTGGGTGTCCTCTTCATCATCGGTGGAAAAAACCTTTCTGAAGCCCATGTCCAGTACTCTTCTCCCCTTTGCGAAAACCTCGTTACCCTCAATGGTTCCTGTCAATGTTATTTCCTCATACTGATAGGGTGGATATAGAACGCTTAGGAATCTCTTTACAACAAGGTCAAATATCTTTTTCTCCCTGTCGTTGAGAAGGGATAGTTCAACCGGCTGCTCTGTAGGTATGATGGCATGGTGGTCAGAAACCTTGCTGTCGTCCACAAAGGACTTGTCAGCCTTTATGGTGGCCTTGAGAAGCGGTCTTGCAAGGTCCCTGTAGCTTCCAGTGCTGATGGCCCTTATACGGTCTGGGATGGTTTCCACAATATCCCTTGTGAGATACCTGGAATCTGTCCTTGGGTATGTGAGGACCTTGTGGTTTTCGTAAAGCCCCTGCATTATTGACAAGGTTTCCTTGGCTGAAAATCCAAATCTGCTGTTTGCATCCCTTTGGAGCTCAGTAAGGTTGTATAGTGCCGGAGCAAACTGCTTCCTGTTTTTCTTCTGTAGTGATGTGACCTTAACTCCACCCTTTTTCATGGCTTCCATTGCCTTGTCCCTTGCTTGCCTGTCAAAGGTCCTGATGTCCTTGTTTCCTGGACTTCTCCAGGTGAGAGTGACTCCTTCAGCCTCCACCTTTATTCCATGGTAGTCCTTGGGGACAAAGCCTCTGATCTCTTCCTCCCTGGCTGCAATCATCTGGAGAGTTGGGGTCTGAACCCTGCCACAGGACAGTGGCGTGTTATATTTGACCGTCAATGCCCTAGTTGCATTTATTCCAACATACCAGTCAGCCTCCGCCCTTGCCTGGGCCGAAGCATACAGGTTTTCATAGTCCCTGCCGTTTTTTAGTCTTGAAAAGCCATCCCTTATTGCCTTGTCCGTAACGGAGGATATCCAAAGCCTTTTTATGGGCTTTCTTACCCCCACCTTTTCAAGGATCCACCTTGCAACAAGCTCTCCCTCACGGCCTGCATCTGTTGCGATTACAATTTCTCCTACATCCTTTCTCTGCATGGCTTCCTTAACAGCGTGGAATTGCTTTCCGCTGCCCTTTATGACCTGCAGCTTCATTGGACTGGGCAGCATGGGCAAATCCTCCATGTTCCAGTTCTTATAGCTTTTATTGTAATCCTCAGGCTCTGCAAGAGTTACCAGATGTCCAAGAGCCCAGGTAACAATATATTTATCCCCTTCCATGTAGCCATTCCTCTTCCCATTTGCCCCAAGGACCCTTGCTATGTCCCTGGCAACCGACGGTTTTTCCGCCAATACCAATTTCTTCATCTTCTCTTCCTTTCAATTCCTAGTACTCTAGCTAGCTGTCCTTTTCCTTCTCTATCATCTCAGCCTTATCTGATAAATATAACCATCTCTCCATCATATTTTCCTGCTTCTGGAGCAGGTTTTCCTTTTTTCCCATCAGCTCCTGGAGCTTTGTGTACTGGGAGGCTGCCTGGTGCATTTCCATGTCAACATGATCTATCTCCTTCTGAAGCTCCTCCAGGTCGTTCTCAATTGTCTCCCATTCCCTGGCTTCGTTGAAGGAGAACTTCAAGGCTCTGTTCCTATTGATTGGTTTTTCCCTTTTTGGCTGTTCTTCCCTGATTTCCTTTTTTTCCTCTTCCTTCCAGGTGGTTCTGAAAAAGTTGTAGTTCCCTGTAAAGCCACGAATCTCACCGTCCCTTAAAAGGAATACCTTGTCTGAAATCTTGTCCAAGAGGTATCTGTCATGGGATACAATTATGACCGGTCCCGGGAACTCCTCCAGATATTCCTCAAGAATCTGTAATGTCTGGATGTCCAGGTCATTTGTAGGCTCATCCATAAGCAGTACATTGGGTGATTCCATAAGAACCCTTAAGAGGTATAGTCTTCTCTTCTCTCCCCCTGAGAGCTTGTCCAATGGTGTGTACTGCTGATCCGTGGGAAACATAAACCTTTCCATCATGGATGAGGCTGATATCTTTGTACCGTCACCAGCTGTTATAAACTCTCCACCGTCCCTTATATACTCTATTGCCCTCTGGTCTCCATCAATAAATGGGGTCTCCTGTTGGAAGAACCCTATTTTTACGGTTTCTCCGATCTGGACCTCTCCTGAGTCAGGCTCCATAAGGCCTCCCATTATCTTCAGGAGGGTTGTCTTACCCGTTCCATTCTCTCCAAGTATTCCAATCCTGTCATCCCTTAACAGGGTATATGTGAAGTCCTTAAACAGCTTTACATCCCCATAGGATTTGCCTACGTCCTTCAGCTCTATTATCTTCTTTCCAAGTCTGGTGGTTCCAACTGAAATCTGAATATCTGAATTTGGAAGGTTCTGAGCTGAGACCTCAAGGTCGTTGAACCTCTGGATCCTGGCCTTCTGCTTGGTGGTCCTGGCCTTTGCACCCTGTCTCATCCACTGAAGCTCCTTCTTGTAGAGGGATTCCCTTTTCTTTTCCGTGGTCCTTAGATTCTCTTCCCTCAGAAGCTTCATCTCCATGAAATGTGAGAAGTTTCCCTTATAGGTATAGAGGGAGCCCCCTTCAAGCTCCATAATCTGATTTGTGACCCTATCCAGAAAGTATCTGTCATGGGTTACCATAATGAGGGCTCCCTTTCTTTGAAGAAGCCTTTCCTCAAGCCATTCTATTGTCTGGTTGTCCAAATGGTTTGTGGGCTCATCAAGTATGAGTATATCCGAAGGCCCGATGAGGGCAGCTGCAAGGGCTATCCTCTTTCTCTGACCACCTGAGAGCTCTCCCACCCTGGTTCTGAATTCAGTTACCTGAAGCCTGGTGAGAATTGTCTTGGCATCCGCCTCAAGTGCCCATACTCCATGGGTATCCATGAGTCCTGCAAGCCTTATGATTTCCTTCTGGTCAGCCCCGGTCTCCAAAGCCCTTCTGTATTCACGGAGGATTTTCATGGAAGGCCAATGCCCCTGGAACACCTGGTCAAGGACCGTTGAATCCTTGTCAAAATCAGGATTCTGAGGAAGATAGGATATTGTTACATCCTTTCCCCTTGTTATGGTTCCGGTGTCCCTTTCCTCAACTCCAGCCAGAACCTTCAGAAGGGTTGATTTACCTGTTCCATTTATGCCTACCAGTCCTATCTTGTCACCTTCGTTTATTCCAAAGGTTACATTCTGGACAAGTGTCTTTTCAACATATGATTTTGATAGATTTTCAACTGTCATCAGTACCATTATTTCAATCCTTTCAACAATCAGGCAGAGGTAAGCACCTGCTCACTCCAGCTGCCCTTCTTATATATATACAATCCGAAAACAACAACCAGAAGGTTGCTGAATACCATGGAGAACCAAATTCCAGTGGGACCTATATCGGTGAAGTTCTTAAAAAGAAGTATCAGAGGAATCCTAACGAGCCACAGCCTGCCGATCTCCATGGCCATGGAGTACTTGGTATGCCCCGAGCCCTGAAACACACCCTGAAAGACGCTGAACATCCCCATTAGAGGTGTTGTGAATGCAATCCAGCTCAAATATACTATACCCTGTGTTATTACATCCGGATCGTCCTTTGACTGGATAAAGAAATTCACTATGGGGTCTCTGAATATGAACATAACAAGACCTCCCCCTATCCCAAGGGTCAAGGTCAGCAGGCTTGCCTTCCTGAAGGATTCCCTTACCCTGTCGTAGAACCTGGCTCCAATATTCTGCCCTATCACAGCCGTCAATGCGGCACCTATACCCATGGCAGGCTGCATTATCAGGGATGTTATCCTGTTCACCATTCCAAACGCCGCCATGGTGGCTGTTCCGTAGGATACTATGAATCCGTTGAGTATGATGAATCCAAAGGCAGCACCCGACTGGCCTATTGCAGCTGGAAAGCCGATTCTTGAAAGCTCCCTGAGAATATCCTTGTTGAACCTGAAGCCCTTGAACTCAGGTCTTAGTGGATTGTCATGTCCCAAAATAAGCCTGATCCCATAAACCGACAGCAATGCCCTTGAAAGAAGGGTTGCCCAGGCAGCACCCGCTATGCCCCAGCCAAAGGTGAATATGAAGATGGGATCCAAAATCATATTTAGGATCGCTGAAATTCCACTGAGTACAGTAGGGGTTATTGTGTCACCCTGAGCATTCCTGATGGAATTGATGTTGTAGAAGAGGAAGAGAAACGGCAGGTCCAGGAAGGTTATCCTGAGATATATGTTCGAATACACCGCAAGGTCACCTGTTCCACCCATGGCTCTAACTATGAGCGGTGTTGCCGCGACTCCAAAAATGGAGAAGGCAACTGAAAGTATCACTGAAATACCAATCAGTTGGGCAGCATATTCCCTAGCCTGATCCTCCCTGTCAGCACCCACCAGCTGGGACAGTATGGATGTTCCCGCAACTGATATGCCTATTCCTATTGCTATGAACAGAAAATTCACCGGAAACACGAATGCAGTAGCTGCAAAGTGAACCGATGAGATTTTACTCACCCAGATACCGTCCACCAGATTGTAGAGGGTCTGTATCAGGTTGTTTATCATTATTGGCAGGGACAATGTCACCAGAACCTTGTATATGTTTCCTTTGAGAATCAATTCCTTCTTGCTGATTTTCAATTTAGACCTCCGAAATATTTAATTATCATATCCATTATACCAGTGTTTGAAGGAAAAATGTACCTGTAGAAAAAAATAAGGTATGGACCAGGTCCATACCCAAATTTACTTCTATTCCTCTATTACTGCACTGAGGGACCCTCTTTCCTTGAAGACCCTGATTCTCTTGATTATCATGAATCCCAATAGAAGAATTCCAACATAGCCGTTTATAACATAGATTATGTTTACAAGTCTGTCAAATGGAATCCTCAGACCAATGAACACCCCTATCACTGCAAACACGACTGTAAGAATTCTGAATCTGCCAGTCTTCTCTTCGGCAAATCTGGCAACAACAGTCCAAAGCAATGGGACCGATGTCGTATAGATACCCGCCACAACTATAAAGGAAAAGACCACTGCAAGTGTGCCGCTGATATTCTCTGCCAGTATAAGGGAAGGAACCATTGTACCTGCCAGCTGTTCAATATTTGCCATTATTCCAAGTGTAATTATTATAAGACCCACACTAAAGCCCAAGGCTCCCATGCTTGATCCCATTATGGCCTCTCTCTTGCTTATTGATGTTGCACCCATTGATGCCATGAATGCAGCCAGCCAGAGCATGCAGAATCCAACATAGGATCCAGCTGCATAAAACCAGTTTGTGGAAGCCTTCATAAGGGTTAGCTGTGGAATAACCTGCTGCGCCTCAGTAATGCCTGTGGGATTCTGAACTATTGCAGAAATCCCCAGAAAAATTGTCAAAATTACTATTGCTGGTCCTATTTTGCCTATTACATCCACAATCCTACCAAGTCCGAATACAACAGTCGCCACAGCCAATACTCCGATCAGAACACCACCAAAGGTTTCAGGAAGTCCGTACTGCTGGTTGATGGCAGCTCCTGCCCCACCGATCATGACAATGAATGACATGTAGATGAAGGCAATGGAAAAGTAATCGTAGAAGGTACCAACAATATTGCCGCAGTAGTACCTGTAGATGTCATTACCCTTCTTGAACTGCTTTTCCTGTCCCACCAGCATGAAATCCGCCCCTACATAGAGGAACAAAAGGAAGACAACAATCACTCCCAGAATTCCACCGTATCCATAGGAGCTGAAGTACTGGAGCACCTCCTGTCCTGTTGCAAAGCCTGACCCTATCAGAAAGGCTATAAATGCCCCTGCATAAGAGATTACCTTTCCCCATCTTATATTTTTCTCCATTCCAGTCCACCATCCTTTTAGATTGGCTGGAGGTCATTTGACCTCCAGATTAGAAGTAAGTAGTCTCCTCAACCTCAGTGCCAAGAGCGGTTATTGCTCTTCTTACAAGCTTCTCTCTCAAATCTTCCTCAACAACCTTGGATAGGTTTGGATTTCCAACCGGATATGGTATTGCAATGGTTGGTACGATCCTGTTTGCCCCAACTGATTCTGATATGGTGGTTATTGTTGACATGTGTACTATAGGAATTCCATATCTTTCAATCTCTTTTACTATCGTTGCACCGCAACGAGTACAGGTGCCTCAGGTTGAAGTAAGAATCGCTGCATCCACTCCAGCCTCCTTAAGCTCCTTGCCTATTTCTGAACCGAAGGTTATTGAATTTCCAACAGACGTACCTGTTCCAGTAGTTGTATAGAAATACTCATATACCTCACCAATCAGGCCTTCCTTCTGGAATTTTCTCATCATGTCAAGAGGTGCGACCCTGTCAGGCAGCTCATTGGCATAAACTGGATCATAGCCTCCATGAATTGTGTAGAATTCCCCTTCAAGGGAGTCCTTGCCAGCAATATTGTACTTGCCCCACTTCTGGGCACTTGCTGACTGAATCCTGTCAGGGTTTCCATTTGGAACGATACCTCCACTTGTAACAAGGGCGATCTTGGCCTTGGAAAGATCCTTGACGGCAGCAGCTGGAGCCACCCTGTCGAACACTGGCATTGGAAGCTCTGATTTGAACTCCTCTCCCTTAAATCTTGCAAGAAGCATCTCCACTGCCCTTTCTGATCCTCTCTTGTCCGAGAATACAGTAAGTCTCTTGCCCTGGGCAAAATAGCCTTCGTCCTCAGGATAACCAAGCTTCTCTCCCTTAAGCATTTTCCTGGCCAGGTCTGACATTGTAGCCAATGCCTTTTTCATCCCAGCTGCCGAATCCGCTGTTTCAACCACGATAGCCTTGGCTCTGCTTGTTTCCAAACCAGGGTTCTCCTCATACATACCAGTAATTACTGGAATCTTCAATTCATCTGCAACAATTTTTGCAACCCCTGCACAGGCCATACCATATCTACCTGCGTTGAAGGCCGGTCCGGCAACAACAAGATCAGGGTTCTTTTCACTTACAGCGTCTATGATGAACTTGACAGCCTCCTCATTATTCTCGTTGAAGAAGTTGTCTCCACAGATAATTGTGCCTACAACCTCTGCATCCTCTCCCATAAGCTGGTCAAAGCCAAGAGCCGGACCCACCTTTTCATCCTTGATTACAGGTGCCATCCCTGCCTTGTCCTCTCCACCAACCTGTCCAAAAAACTGATTTACATAATATAGTACCTTATATGACATATCCAGAACCTCCTCTTAGTAAAGTTCAACTGTAAGATTGTGGTATCCAATCTCAGAAGTAGCGCCAATAACGGCGTTCAGTTCACAAACCATGCTACCGTCCTCCTGGAGGCAGCCTTCCCATCCACCGGCAAGTGTAGCTATTGCCTCAGCACTTCCAATAACCCTATCAGCAGGCTCAAGCTCAACAACGTGGCTTACATTACCAGTGGATATAACAGCTACAGCCTCAGGTGTTGTATCTGCCAATGGCTGGCTCATTCCGTCCCAGCCTGAGCACTCATCTGTGATCAGTACAGTCTTGATCCCTGAATCCTCCAGTCTCTTGCATATCATCAAAAGGTCTGAATCAGGATTTCCATAGCCTTCCTCTGAAACCACAACTCCATCCACTCCAAGAGTTTTGCAAAGCTTGGCGGTGTAGTCACAGGTTCTGAATTTGCCCTCCAGTGTTGTAAGCTCAGGAGTAAGTATGACCCCAACAAAGTTTATGTCCTTGCCATGTCTGTTGTAAAGATCCAGAATAGCTGAGTTGTTCTGGTGCTGGTAGGTTGTGATCTTGTCACATGCAGCTACGCAGTTTCCGCTTATTACAGCTCCGTCAAGCTCCTCGTTGGGATGGATGAGTGTTGGAAGTATCTTCCCGCTGTTCACTCCATATATGTATCCATCGTGAAGAAGACCCTGTGAAATCAGCATCTCAACATAGGCAACCTTTGGAAGGTCAGGATACTTGTTAGTCTCGGAGAAGATATCATCCATTTCAAACTTATCCACTGCTGATGCTTCAGCTTCCTTTCCTGCCTTGCCTATGAGCTCCGCTGCCTTAAGTCCGGCAACCCTGACCGTAGCTTCGTGGGTGTGTGGATCAAGTCCCTCCACAGGCTCTATGTCAACCACAATGTTAAGTGTCTTTGAGAAGGGTGTCCACTTGGCACCTTCACCCCACATGTCAATTACGCCTTCCTGGAATCCAACTATGTCTCCGATTGTAACAACTGCCACTCCATCAAGAACATTTACCTTGCCGGATCCCAGCTGAACCATTTCAGAAGTAACTCCGGGAAATCCATTCCCCTTGCCTTCCACCTTGATCCTAGGCTGGATTACATCCTTTACTGGAATAATTCTGGTCTTCTCTCCTGGCTTTGCAATATCAACCTTGATGCTCTTTACATTTACATCCTCCATAAGCTCATCAACGATATCCTGCTTGCATACAGTCAGAACTCCATCCTTCACTCCGGTCACTTCACCAAAAACTACATCCTTGATTTCAATCTTTCTTAGCTCCAGATTCATTTACTGCACCTCCTGAATTTTTTCTCTTTGTATGATTCCATGCTCCTTTATTGCCTCTTTCAACAGCTCGAGGTCAATTCTCGCATAGTCATCAGCGTTTACATGGTCAACATTTCTGTTGGCCGTACTCCTTCTAAAGGTGTCCATGCTGCTTTCAATGGTCAGGGCATAAACCTCCCTGATTTCGGATCTTTCAGCTCCCACAAGCACTGACCTGTAGGGTGAGAAGAGCATTCTCATGCTTGCTCCTATGGGATGGCTGATCAACTGGTGACCCTCATATACAAGATCTCTCACCTTGATGAGTACATCCTCAAAGGACCCCTCCACAAAGCTCATATCTCCCAGATCTTTCCCCACCAAGGGGTTGTTGGTGACAACTACAAAAGCATGTTCCATAACATTCCTCCATTCCACTTAAAAAGGCTCTCGATGAAAATCAAATCCTTGTGCTTGGCTATCGTTATCTTTTTGTCATTGTGTTCTTGTTTATTATTGTACTTGTTTTTCTTATGTATTTCAAGTGTATTTTATAAATATTCTAAATAATTACGCAAAAAAAATAACACCATCAGGTCCAAGCCTGATGGTGACTAATTTTCTGCTGTTAAAGCATCTCTTTTTTAATTTTCATAACAAACTGATCGATATGTTCCCTTGTATATCTTTCTGCATCATCAACATTTCCCGACTTGATGGAGTCCAGTATTTTACCCAGGGTATCGGTGAAAAGCTCAACCTCATCAAAATAGTTCTCGGCATAGTGCCAAAGCCTTTCTGTCTGGTAATGAAGTCTTGTAAGAATCTCCTCCAGCCATGGATTGTCACAGCTTGAATATATTATTTCATGGAATTTCTCATCATCGTCTATGGCCTTTTGATAATCTGTTGGTATATCGTAGTTGTTAAGTCTATCAAGAATTTCCTCAAGCTCAGCAATGTTCTCATCGCTTATCCTATCAACTGCCAGCTTGGTTGCAAAGGCATCCATCTCCCTTGTAACCTCAAACACCGATTTCATCTTCCTGAAATCCATTGGTGCCACCTGAGCTCCAAATCTGGGTATGATATTCAACAGCTTGTCAGACATCAGCATCTGAAAAACTCTTCTTATCGGAGTTCTGCTTATTCCAAATTCATCAGCAAGATCTATCTCATTCAGAACCTGGCCAGGTTCGTAGTGGAGATGAATTATTCTATCCTTAAGTATTTCATAAATTTCCTCAGCCTGCATCTTATTGTCTCCCATTCTACCAAACTCCTTCAATTAATTTCGCAATTTTCCCTAATTTCCATTATAACATGATTTATATTATAATTTCATCATATTTGCGAAATATTACAACAAAATGAGCAGATTCTCCCGGAATCTGCCCATATTATCATGGTTAAAGTACCTTGGCCTGGCCCTTGTATATCTGGCCCGTGGTTGAATCCACCGTTACTATATCACCGTTTGAAAGCTCATTTGTGGCTCCTTCCACACCCACTATGGTAGGTTTGTTTAGGTTTAAGCCAACTATGGCTCCATGGGATGTGAGTCCACCCTCCTCGGTTATGATGGCTCCGGCCCTTTCCATGAACTTGACCATGTCCTTGTAGGTCGCTCGGCATACCAGTATGTCACCATCCTCAAAGGTTGACAAAAGGTCCTCCTCCGAGTTTCCTATTATTACCCTGCCTGTTCCAACACGGTTGCCGATTCCCATACCCTTCATAAGAACCTTGCCTATGGTGTGAACCTTGATCATGTTGGTGGTTCCGGCAAGTCCAACTGGAATTCCAGCTGTTATTACCACAAGGTCTCCCTCATCCACAAATCCTGCATCAAGTGAGGACTTTATTGAAAGCTCAATGACCTCGTCAGTGGATTTGCTCTCAGGAGCAAGAACGGGATACACTCCCCACTCAAGAGCCATCTTCCTTACAACGGATTTCTTGGTTGTAGCTGCAATGATTGGTGCCCTGGGTCTGAATTTGGATATGGCCTTTGATGTGTAGCCTGACGATGTTGCCGTTATTATGGCCTTGGCGCCAAGGTCTGAGGCTGTATTTACAGTGGCCTTGCTTATTGCGTTTGTTGTGGTTATCTCATTGTCAATGGACCTCACCTTTAGCATTTCCTTGTAGTCAAGTGAGTTCTCTGTGTTGATTGCAATGTTGTACATTGTTCTCACTGCCTCAAGTGGGTACTTGCCAGCTGCGGTTTCACCAGACAGCATGACCGCACTGCTTCCATCGATTATTGCATTTGCAACATCCGTTACCTCTGCCCTGGTAGGTCTAGGGTTCCTGATCATGGAATCAAGCATTTGTGTTGCAGTTATAACAGGCTTTCCAGCCTTGTTGCACATTCTGATCAGGTCCTTCTGAATCAGTGGAATCTCCTCTGTTGGAACCTCCACTCCAAGGTCTCCCCTTGCCACCATTATTCCGTCGCTGACATGGATTATTTCAGCGATGTTGTCCAGACCCTGCTGATTCTCTATCTTTGATATTATGTCTATATTAAGTCCACCGTTTTCCTCCAGTATCCTTCTAATGTCATTTACATCTGAAGCCTTTCTCACAAAGGATGCCGCTATGAAGTCCACATCGTTCTCTATTCCAAACTTGATGTCTGAAATGTCCTTTTCTGTCAATGCGGGAAGGTTGATATTCACATTTGGAACATTGACCCCCTTGTGGTTCTTCAAGGTACCTCCATTAAGTGCCTCCATTATTATATCCGTATCGGTGATCTCCTTGATCCTGAACTCAACGAGTCCATCATCTATAAGGATTATTCCACCAACCTCTACATCCTTGGGCATGTCCTTGTAGGTAACCCCTATTATTGTCTCATCTCCAAGTATATCCCTCGTAGTCAAGGTAAACTCCTGGCCCTGCTGGATCTCCACCACGCCGTCCTTGAAATCTCCAAGTCTTATTTCCGGACCCTTTGTGTCAAGCATTATGGCTATGGGCAATCCCATTTCCTCTCGCACCTTCTTGACCCTGTCCATTCTCACCTTGTGCTCTGCGTGATCCCCATGGGAAAAGTTCATCCTGCAAACATTAACTCCCTGCTTGAACAGGTCTCTCAGCATTTCCTCCGATTCAGAGGCCGGTCCTATGGTCGCCACAATTTTTGTTTTCTTCATCATACTAATTCCTCCTAAATAGATAGAACAGATGCGAGGTCATAGAGCTCCTCGTTAAACACCTTTTTCATGCTTAATGCTTCATCAATGTCCATGTCAATGATTTCGTTGCACTTAAAGCCTAATACCCTGTTCTTCTTACCTTCAATCAATAGCTCGACTGATCTTTTACCCATTCTGCTGGCCATTATCCTATCAAAGGATGCGGCGGCGCCTCCCCTCTGAATGTAACCCAAAACGGATACCTTTGTTTCTATTCCAGTCTTTTCCTCTATTTGCTTTGCTATGTCAACTCCGCTGCCAGCACCCTCTGCAAGGACAACAAGGTAGTGCTGCTTACCCCTGTTCTTACCTGCAAGCAGCTTCTGGCAGACAAGCTCGATATCGTACTCCACCTCTGGAACAAGAATGCTCTCCGCTCCTCCGGCCAAGCCCGCATAAAGGGCTATGTCTCCACAATTCCTGCCCATTACCTCCACAACCACACTTCTCCCGTGGGAGGTTGAAGTATCCCTTATGTGTCCTATTGCATCAACTGCCGTGTCAACTGCTGAAATAAAGCCTATGGTGTAGTCCGTATAGGGAAGGTCGTTGTCTATGGTACAGGGGATTCCAATTGTAGGTACGCCTGCCTGGCTCAGCTCCTGGGCTCCTCTGAAGGTACCGTCTCCACCAAGGACAATAAGTCCGTCCATATTGTATACGTCTATCACATTCAGGGCCTTTTTAAAGCCCTCCTTGGTCATGAACTCCTCTGACCTCGCACTCTTCAGTATGGTTCCACCTCTCTGGATGATATCTCCAACGGATGCGGTGTCCATATCATCCAGGTCTCCCTCCAGGAGTCCCTGGTAGCCCTCCCTTATTCCAAGCATTCTTATGTTGTTATAGATCCCGGTTCTGACTACAGCTCTTATGGCTGCATTCATCCCCGGTGCATCTCCTCCGCTTGTTAGCAATCCTATGGTCTTCAACCTTATCCCCTCCGTAAATGTTTTCAAATTGGATATCTATTTGGATATCTTGACACTTCCAGGTCCAAGTCGATCCTGCAGCTCAAGTATCAGGTCATCCTTGCCTCCATCTATCCACAGACTCCTGTCTGCTGCTACAGTCTGCCTCTCCTTTTCAAAATAAACGTAAACTGGAATGTCTCCTGGGTACCTTCCCAGAATTCCCTTTATGTCATCCAGGGTCCTCTTGTCATCCATACCTGATAGCTTAAGGTATATCTTCCCCAGATTAATCTTTGTTATGGGAGAAAGCCTGTCAGCTATGATTTTGGGATCCTCAACCTCTGATATTGCAAGACGTCCCTCGAGAAGAACTATCCTGTCCTCTTCAACCAGCTTGTAGTTCTTTTCATATATTGCAGGAAATATTATGCATTCTATGGTCCCATAAAGGTCTTCAAGGCTGATGAATGCCATCATGTTGTTGTTCTTTGTCACCTTGTTCTTCTTCTCCACAATGATTCCTGCTATGGATACCCTCTGACCGTCCCTTACACCCGATGGGTGCATGGAGTCGTCCAGTCCCTGGGTTATAAGGTCTGCCGTACTGAAGTTTGACAGTAGCTTGACCTCCTTCTCAAAGGGCATCAAGGGATGCCCTGAAACATATATACCCAACATTTCCTTTTCCATTTGCAAAAGTGTATTCTGAGGGAATTCCCTCAGATCCGGCAGCCTGTCCCTTACCGCTGACTCATCTGTCTGGAAAAGGGAGAACTGACCCTCAATATTCCTCTTTCTGTCTGAATGTATGCCATCTATTGTCTTCTCGAAAATCGATAAGAGCTGTGCCCTGTTTGCTCCCAGGGAATCCAGTGCTCCGGCCTTTATCAGGCTTTCGACTGCCCTTTTGTTCATGGAGCTGCTGTCTATTTTCTCTATCCTTTCGATAAAGTCCGTAAAGCCCCTGAAAGGACCATCCCTTCTGGCCTTTACGATGGCTCCTATAAAGTTCTCTCCAACATTCTTCACCGCAGAAAGTCCATATCTTATGCTTCTCCTTTCCACAGTGAACTTTCCCTGAGAGTGGTTCACGTCCGGGGGAAGAACATCTATCTGTAGCCTCTTGCACTCCTGGATATAAAGTGATACCTGGGATGTGTTCCCCATAATTGATGAAATCAGTGCAGCCATAAATTCCACCGGGTAATATACCTTTAGCCACGCAGTCTTGTATGCAATAACTGCATAGGCAGCCGAATGGGACTTGTTGAAGGCATAGTTGGCAAATTCATTCATAAGGTCGAATATCTTGGATGCGGTCTTTTCGTCCACTCCGTTTCTTATTGCCCCTGAAAGGATTACATTCTCATCCTGGTCTGTCTGACCGTAAATGAAGTTCTTTCGCTCCTTCTCCATTACATCCATCTTTTTCTTACCCATTGCCCTCCTGACAAGGTCCGCCCGTCCGAAGGAGTAGCCTCCCAGCTTCCTTACAATCTCCATAACCTGCTCCTGATAGACAATGCAGCCATAGGTCACATCAAGAATGGGCTCCAGTGTGGGATGGAGGTATGAAATCTGTGTGGGGTCGTGCTTGCAGGCAACAAAGGTTGGTATCTGGTTCATGGGTCCGGGCCTGAAAAGGGAGTTTGCCGCAATGAGGTCCTCAAATACATTTGACTTCAATTCCTTCAGGAAGGCTCTCATTCCCGGACTCTCAAACTGGAATATTCCAAGAGTTTCAGCCCTTGCAAACAGGTCAAGAACCTGGGGATCGTCAAAGGTGACGGTGGTGAAATCTATGTCCACGCCGTGGTTATCCCTTACCAGGTCCACCGCATCCCTTATTACAGTCAGGGTTCTCAGTCCCAGAAAGTCCATCTTCAATAGTCCAAGCTCCTCGAGCTCAACCATTGTGAACTGTGTGGTGATTGCATCATTGTTCCTCAGTAAAGGGGCATATTTTGTAACTGGCTCCTTTGAGATCACAACCCCTGCAGCATGGGTGGAGGTATGCCTTGGCAGGCCCTCCACAGCCCTGGCAAGGTCAATCAGATTCCTCACATCCGGGTTTTCGTCATACTCGGTCCTTAATGTCTTGCTTATTTCCAGAGCCCTGTCAATTGTAATGCCAAGCTCTGTTGGTATCTGCTTTGCAATGTAGTCCACCTCGCCGTAGGGCATGTTGATTGCCCTTCCAACGTCCCTGATGGCTCCTCTTGCAGCCATTGTACCGAAGGTTGCAATCTGGGCGACCCTGTCGGCACCATATTTTTCAATGACGTACTGTATTACTTCCTCCCGCCTCTCATAGCAGAAGTCTATATCAATATCGGGCATTGTAACCCTTTCCGGATTCAGGAATCTCTCAAATAGAAGTCCGTATTCCAGGGGGTCGATGTCGATAATGTTAAGGGCATAGGAAACAACACTTCCTGCCGCTGAGCCTCTTCCAGGTCCAACCATGATCTGGTTGTCCCTTGCGAACTTGATGAAATCCCATACAATAAGGAAATAGTCCGTATAGCCCATTTGCAGAATTATGCTAAGCTCATACTCAAATCGTTCCCGTATCTCATCAGTTACAACTCCATATCGTTCAACCAGTCCCTCCTCGCATAGGTCTCTCAGATACGACTCGTTGGTATAGCCTTTTGGAACCTGATACTCTGGTAGATGCAGGGTATCAAAATCCATGGTTACATTGCATCTGTCTGCAATCTCCTGGGTGTTTTCCAGGGCCTCCACCTGATCTGGAAACAATTCCTCCATCTCCTCTACAGACTTGAGATAGAACTCCTCCGAGGGAAATTTCATCCTGTCCTCATCGACGATTGTCTTTCCTGTCTGCACACAAAGGAGCACATCGTGGACTCTGGCATCTTCCTTGCGAAGATAATGTACATCATTTGTTGCGACAAGCTTTATTCCAAGGTCCTGGCTTAGCTTCACCAGCTCCTTGTTAACCCTCTTCTGCTCAGGAATTCCGTGGTCCTGAAGCTCAAGGAAGAAATTGTCCTCTCCAAATATTTCCCTGTATATTCCAGCAATCTCCCTGGCCTTTTCCAGGTTATTGTCCAGTATGAACTGCTGAACCTCACCTCCAAGACATGCGGAAAGGCAGATGATTCCATCACTGTACTTCTCAAGAACCTGGTGGTCCACCCTGGGCTTGTAGTAAAAGCCGTTGACATAGCCCTCGGAGACTATTTTCATAAGGTTTTCATAGCCCTGGTTGTTTTCAGCAAGAAGCACAAGATGATACTGGTTCTTGTCCTTGGGCTCCTTTTCAAGGTGGCTTCCCATGGCAATATAGACCTCGGAGCCAAGAATCGGCTTTATTCCCTGTTTTTTCGCCTCCTGATAGAACTGGACCACCCCAAACATGGATCCATGGTCTGTAATTGCTATTGAATCCATTCCAAGCTCCCTTGTCCGTTGGATCAGGTCCTTGATCCTAATGGATCCGTCCAGAAGACTGTATTCTGTATGAACATGAAGGTGTGCAAATCCCTTTGCTCCCATAAACTCACTCCTCGCATAGATATACATAGATTTTACCACAAAACACCGGCAAATGAAAAAGCCTTCTCCATGGAGAAGACCTAATTATGACCTAGTTTTTCAATTACATTTTCCATCAGTGACAGATCTATCACCCTGAAGTCAACAAGCACATGGTCTGGCCAGTCAGGGGTGGGTCTGTTTGTTATAAACTTCCTTGCTGTCAATATGCTGTCCTCGACTATTGCAAGACCTGATGAATCAAGGTCTCCCTTTCTGGACGACATAATTACACTTTTGTAGGGTGTCTCGTTTGGCTTGATGCTCCCTGAAAGGGGGTGGGTCAAAAGCTGATGGCCCTGATGGATCATATCCCTTATATGCTCCAACACCTGGATATAGCCCTTGTCTTCCAGGTACTGGACCTGAAATCCTTCCTGAAACTTATCCCTTACATCTGGATTGTTTGTAACCAAAATATTTTTCATGAATCCTCCTATATCTACTCAAAGCCCTTCTCAAGTAGCTCTGAAAGGCTTTTGATCATTTCTTCCTCATCAGGTCCGCTTGCAGAAAGGGTGATTTCTTCTCCGTGAAATGCTCCAAGGGACATAATTCCTATTATGCTCTTT
>CAYMHD010000008.1:0-10740 GCA_964390135.1 uncultured Gudongella sp.
CTGGGACCTGCTTGGAGGGGGCCTGATTTCAAACATAGCAAAGCATTCAGCCATAGACGAAGCCAACAGCAGGGCAAGAGGTGTTCAGCACCAACTAAAGGCCTTCAGAAAGGAGCTCTCTGATGTCAATGAGTTTACTGACATGGAGGTTAACATCTCAGCCTTTGCATCCTTCGCAGACTTCTTCCTTGATGGCCTGATTGCGGATTGGTTCGTCCAATCCAGGATAAATGACTCCATAGGACATGTTGAGGATGCCAATAGGAATATTGAAAATATCATAAGGAATCTTGAGAACAGATTGGGTGGCCTTCAGAGGGACCTCCAAACCACCAGGGATGAAATAGGAGATGTTCTCCAGAACTAGATTTTTTCTCATATATTGCCAAAATATTTGTGAATGGTATTCTCATTTGGTATAATTGAGTATTGACATGATTGGTTAATGGGAATTGAAAATAGGAAGGTAAAGCATGAGAATAGAGCTTAAGGGAATAGAAGAGACAGATAGATTTGGGAAAAGACTTGGGGAGCTGGTTCAACCCGGTGATGTGATTTGCCTAAACGGTGATCTTGGAGCTGGAAAGACAACCTTGAGCAAGTCTGTTGGAGAGGGTCTAGGGGTGGATGAATACATTACAAGCCCAACCTTTACAATAATCAATGAATATGAAGGAAGGATACCCCTTTATCATTTTGATGTATACAGGCTTAACCATGGGGAAGAACTATATGACCTTGGAGTGGAGGATTACTTCTACGGAGATGGAGTATGCCTAATCGAATGGGCCCAAAATATCCAGGATTACCTGCCAGATGATAGGCTGGAGCTTTGGATTTACAGAACGGACAATCCAGATGATAGAATAGTTGAATTGAAATCCTTCGGGGATAGAAGCGAGTTTCTTGCTAAGGAGCTGATTAAATGAAAATACTGGGATTGGATACATCCACAATGATGACCACATGCGCCGTTATGGAGGATGAAAGCCTGTTGGGAGAGTTTTCCCTAAGCCTTGACATGAGTCATTCAGAGGCACTTGTGCCCATGATTGGCGAGCTGATGGATAATCTGGGAATGAGAATAAGTGATATGGATGGATTTGCGGTATCCAAAGGACCCGGGTCCTTTACAGGACTTAGGATTGGGTTGGCAACAGCCAAGGGCTTTGCCCATGTAACTGGCAAGCCTATTGTTGGGGTGTCATCCCTTGAGGTTCTTGCCGATAACATGTACGGCCATGAGATAGTTGTGCCAATGATGGATGCCAGAAGAGACAGAGTCTTCACTGCAATATACACAATGGAGGGAGACCGGTGGATTCCATTGCTTGGACCGGATGCCCTGCCTGTGGAGGAATTGATCAAAATTATCAAAAGGGACCATGAAAGGATAGTCCTGGTTGGTGACGGAGCGGTTAGATACAGGAATGAGTTTGTTGAAGGCCTTGGGAACAGGATCCTGTTCGCACCGGGGAGTCTTAATCTAAGCAGGGCTGCAAGTGTCTGCAGACTGGGCATGGCTAAGCTTGCAGAGGGCAGGTCTGATGACATGTTCACAATGGCTCCAGAGTACCTGAGGGATTCACAGGCTCAGAGAATGCAAAAAAAGAAGAGGTAATCATGAGGATCATATTGAGAGAAATGACAGAAAAGGATATAGATGCCGTACTTGAAATAGAGAAAGCTTCCTTCACTACACCCTGGTCAAGGGAATCCTTTCAGAAGGAGATTGTTGAGAATGCCCTTGCTGTCTATATTGTGGCAGAGGTTGACAATGTGGTCACTGGATATGGAGGCCTGTGGAAGATTCTTGATGAGGGACATATAACAAATGTAGCAGTAAGCAGGGAATTCAGGGGCAAGGGAATTGGAGATGCACTAGTTATGGGAATTGTGGATTATTGTGACAGGACTGGGATACCCAATATCACTTTGGAAGTGAGGGAGTCCAACCAGGTGGCCAGAAATCTTTATAAAAAGCATGGATTTGTGGATGCAGGGAAAAGACCTGGTTATTATTCCGACAACAATGAGGACGCAATAATAATGTGGAGAAAAAAGAACCAGAGGTGAATATGATGTTAACATTGGCAATAGAGACCTCCTGTGATGAGACCTCCTGTGGGGTCGTCAGGGATGGGAGAGAGGTTCTTTCAAATATAATATCCTCTCAGATAGAAATTCACAGGGAATACGGCGGTGTGGTGCCTGAGATTGCATCAAGAAAGCACATCGAGGGAATAGATGTAATAGTGCAGGAGGCCCTGGATAAGGCACAGGTCAATTTCAAGGACATAGATTTCATTAGCGTAACCCAGGGACCTGGACTTGTGGGTGCTCTGCTTGTTGGATTGTCAACGGCCAAGGCAATGGCATATGGACTGGACATACCCATTGTTGGAGTTAACCATATAGAGGGACATATCTGTGCCAACTATATTGAGCACAAGGACCTGGAGCCTCCCTTTACCTGCCTTATAGTTTCAGGAGGACACTCCTACCTGATTGACGTTTTAGACTACAGCAGCTACAGGCTCTACGGAAGAACCAGGGATGATGCTGCAGGAGAGGCCTTTGACAAGGTTGCCCGGGCCTTGGGGCTGCCATATCCCGGAGGACCATTCATTGACAGACTGGCTCAGGAGGGAAACGGTTCGGCAATAGATTTTCCAAGGGTTTTTCTTGAGGATGACAGCTATGACTTCAGCTTCAGTGGATTGAAAACGGCGGTTCTCAACTATCTGAACCAGATGAAGCAAAGGGATGAGGAGCCTGTCATAGCTGATGTTGCTGCAAGCTTTCAGCAGTCAGTGCTTGAGGTAATGGTTGAAAAATCATTTAGGCTGGCAAAGGAGACCGGACGGGACAAGATTGTCATAGCCGGAGGTGTTGCTGCAAACAAAGGCTTGAGGGATATGATGGAAAATAGAGGGAAGAAGGAAAATGTGGATATCTTTTATCCATCAGTTCAGTTATGCACAGACAATGCTGCCATGATCGGTTCGGCTGGATATTATAGTTTCATTAACGGCAAGGTCTCAGACCTGGCTATGAAGGTAATGCCAAATCTTGGCTTTCTAGACTAATAAACCATCCCCAATATGTCCACAACATATGGGGATGGTTTTCAATTTGCCTGTGGATAATGTGGGAAAAAGAAGGAAAACCACCAAAATACAGTGGATAACTAGGTGTAAACCTGTGGACAATGTGGATATGTTGTAATGATTACTCTCCATGCTCCATCCACTGTGCATAAATATCATCCAGCATCCCTTGAAGGTTTTCTCTTTCCCTTGACAGTTGAAGCACCTCCTGATGGTCGTTGTAGATATCAGGATCAGAAAGTCTCTCATCTATCCTTTTGATTTCATCCTCAAGAATGGAAATGCTTTCCTCCAGCTTCCTGATGTTCCTTTTTCGTTCCCTTTCCTTTTGAAGCTGGTCCTTTTCCTTCCTTTTTTCCTGCTTCAGCTGGGTTTTGGTCTTTTCTTCCTCCTCCTCATCCAGGTCCATTGAGAGGAAAGCTTTCTTCTCAATATAGTAATCGTAGTTCCCCATAAACTCAGTTACACCTTCCTCGGTCAGCTCAAATATCTTTGTGGCAACCTGGTTCAGAAAGTACCTGTCGTGGGATATTACAAAAATTGTTCCGGAATAGTTTTTCAGGGCATCCTCCAGGACCTCCTTGGAATCTATGTCCAGGTGGTTTGTGGGCTCATCCATGAGAAGGAAGTTCGACCTTGATAGCATAAGCTTCAAAAGGGCCACCCTTGCCTTTTCCCCACCACTGAGCTCGTTGATCTCCTTGAAAATATCATCGCCTACAAATAGGAATTGGCTAAGATAGGTTCTTATTTGGTAATGGTCCAATAGAGGATATTCATCCCAGATTTCATCAAGGACCGTTTTATCAAGACTAAGGTCACTCATCTCCTGGTCGAAGTATCCAGGATAGACATGCTGGCCGAGCTTGACAAGGCCATCATCCAAATCCACCTGGCCTAGAAGTATCCTGAACAGGGTGGTTTTACCGATTCCATTGGCACCTATAAGACCTACCTTCTCTCCCCGGTATATATCAAGGGAGATGTCCTTTAGAAGCTCCAAATCACCAAAGCTCTTGCAGAGTCCCTCTGCATGGAGGACATCCCTTCCCGACCTGGTTTCGGGGTCAAAATGGAAGGATGCCTTCCTTGATTCATTTAGCTTGGGCAAGAGCTTGATCTTATCAAGCATCTTCTGACGGCTTCGAGCCTGCTTGATGTACCTTTCTCCCCCATAGTTCATGAACCTCTGGATAATCTCCTCCTGACGCCTTATTTCCTTTTGCTGGTTGTCATATTGTCGTTTCATTATCTCCAGCTCTTTTTTTCTTTGGACCATAAAGCCTGTATAATCAGTGTTATAGCTTTTGAGGCCCCTGTTTTCCATGTGGAAGATTCGGTTGGCCACATTGTCCAGAAAGTACCTGTCATGGGAAATTATAAGGCTTGAACCCCTGTAGTCCCTTAGGAACCTTTCAAGCCAGGTTATTGCATCTATATCCAGGTGGTTTGTAGGCTCATCCAACAATAGGAGGTCTGGTTTTTCCAGCAGTAGCTTTGCAAGTGACAATCGAGATTTCTGGCCACCACTTAGGATTTCAACAGACTTGTCAAAATCCTCTTCAAGGAAGCCAAGACCCTTTAGCACCCCTCTAATTTCAGACTTGTATCCATATCCGTTAAGGGCTGTAAATTCCTCAAGCATTTGGCCGTATTCATCCATAAGCCTTTGGAGACCTTCATCTGAATTTTCTCCGGCCCTTGAAATATCAATTTCCATTTCCCTTAATCTCTTCTCCATCATGATAAGGTCATCAAAGACTGTCAGGCATTCATCGAAAATATCAAGGCTGCTGTCTATTTTTGTATGCTGTTCCAGGTAGCCGACCTTCACTCCCCGTTGAAGCTGAACCTGCCCCTGGTCCATGTGGAGCTTTCCTGAAAGGATTTGAAAGAGTGTTGTCTTTCCAGTTCCATTCAAGCCCAAGACTCCAATTTTATCCCCGGTTTCAACATGAAAGGAAATGTCCTCAAGTATCGGGTCAACTACATAGGTTTTATATATACGATTAGCTGTTAGTATTGGCATTTTTATCCCTCCAAGATTCCTATGACCATTCTAACAGAAAAAACTTCTCTTTAAAAGTGGAATCAACGTTTACAGCGGCTACAAAAAGATTGTTAAGGGCCTGTGAATAAATTGACATATACTTTTGTGGATGGTATAATTATCCCAGAATTCAAGATAGGTGGTGAATTTATTGGGCAAAGATAATAAGGTATCATTAACAGTAATAAGAAGATTACCTAAGTATCACCGTTATCTCAGTGACCTTATGGATAAGGGGATCAGCAGGATATCCTCACAGGAATTGAGTGTATTGACGGGATTTACAGCTTCACAGATCAGACAGGATTTGAATAATTTTGGTGGATTTGGACAGCAGGGCTATGGCTACAATGTGGAGGACCTGCAAAGGGAACTCGGCAAGATACTTGGATTGGACCAGAAATACAACGCCGTTATAGTGGGTGCTGGAAACCTTGGGCAGGCGATTGCCAACTACAGAGGTTTTGAGGACGCAGGCTTCAGGGTTCTTTCCATGTTTGACAGAAATCCAAGGGTGATTGGCCTTAAGATCCGTGATATTGAGATCAGGGACATGGAACACATTGAGGATTTCATAAAGGATAACGATGTGGAGATAGGAATCATTACAACGCCAAAGGAAAGTGCACAGGAAGTGGCTGACATCTATGTAAAAGCAGGAGTGAAGGGAATATGGAACTTTGCACCGACAGACATAAATGTACCGGATGATATGATCATAGAGAATGTTAGACTAAACGAAAGCTTGTTTATTCTTTCATACTTTCTTAAGGCAGCAACAGAAAAGTAGAGCTTGATAATCTCGATGGAATTATAGCTATCCGCCCTTTGACACTGGGAAATTACTCCTTCTGTTTTAAGGTTGCCAGACCTTGGGCGGTATGATATAATTTTATCGAGATTAATAGTTATTGTGAGTTTTTTTCACAGCTAAATTAAAGGGGGTAGTTTTACCATGTCAAAAGAAATACTAAATCCGTTGGAAAGTGCTCAGAAACAGGTAAAAGATGCTTGTGAGGCATTGGGCTACGGAGAATCTGTGTACGAACTTCTTAAAGAGCCAAAGAGATTTATTGAAATTTCCATCCCAGTAAAAATGGATGACGGTTCAGTGAAGGTATTTAAAGGCTACAGATCAATGCACAGTGACGCTGTTGGACCAGGCAAAGGGGGCATAAGTTTTCATCCTGGCGTAAACCCTGATGAGGTTAAGGCACTTTCAGTATGGCTGACATTTAAATGTTGTGTAACAGGAATCCCTTATGGTGGGGGTAAGGGTGGAATAACTGTTGACCCATCAACTCTTTCACAAGGAGAGCTTGAGAGATTGTCAAGAGGATATATCCAAGGCCTTCACAAGTACTTAGGCGAAAAAATAGATATCCCTGCACCTGATGTTAATACCAACGGTCAGATAATGGCTTGGATGGTAGACGAGTACTGCAAGCTTACAGGAACAATGAACACAGGAGTCATAACAGGTAAACCAGTTGAGTGGGGCGGTTCACTTGGAAGAAATGAGGCTACTGGATTTGGAGTTGCTGTTGTTGCCAGAGAAGCAGCTGCTAAGCTTGGAATCAACATAAAAGAGTCAACTGTTGCTATCCAGGGATTCGGAAATGTTGGAAGCTTCACAGTTAAAAATGTAGAGAAGCAAGGAGCTAAGATTGTTGCCCTTGGTGAGTGGAACAGAGAAATAGGAACATTCGCAATCTACAATGAAGATGGGCTTGATTATTCTGATCTTGCAGCATACCAGGCTGAGCACAAGACAATAGCAAACTACCCTAAAGCTAAGATGATCACTCTTGACGAGTTCTGGGCTTTGGATGTTGATATAATGATTCCAGCTGCTCTTGAGAATGCAATAACTCTTGAGAACGCTGACAAGATCAAGGCTAAATTGGTTGTTGAGGCAGCAAACGGCCCAATAACACCAGAAGCTGACGAAATACTTGAGAATAAAGGTATACTTGTTACACCTGATATCCTTTCAAATGCAGGTGGTGTGACCGTATCATACTTTGAGTGGGTACAGAACCTTTACGGATACTACTGGAGCGAGAAAGAAGTTGAAGAGAAGGAAGAGATTGCAATGGTCAATGCCTTCAACGCACTATGGAAGATCAAGGAAGAGTTCAATGTACCAATGAGAAGATCAGCTTACCTTCACTCAGTTAAGAAGGTTGCTGAGGCAATGAAGCTAAGAGGATGGTACTAATCAGCCAAGAGCTATGAAAAGAAATAGAATCTAGATTTTGAGGCAGGGAGAAATCCTTGCCTCTTTATTATGCTTCCGCTTTCCAAATTCCGCCTTCTACTTCTTACCTAAAAAGCGAGATTCCTCGACAAGCTCGGAATGACATTCTAGCTGTCATCCCGACTGAAATGGAGGGCTCTCTCCTTTTCAGTCCACTTTCCACTTTCTACTTTCCACAAGCCCACAAACAGTAGCCCATGTCTTGAATCAGAAGTGTTACCCATGTCCTGGTTAAATCGAGAGGGTATAAATTGTGAATTAGATGTAGTATAATATATCAAAACACATCTAAGGAGACAAAAAATGGATTATACGATAGAAAAGGCTGAAAACAAGCTTATAATAAAAGGTCTGAAGGATTTCAACCCTACCCATATATTTGAGAACGGTCAGTGCTTCAGGTGGTACAAGGAAGATGATGGCAGCTACACGACGGTTGCCGGAGGAAGGCTTCTGAACATATTGAGGGATGGAGACAGGATAATAGCTGAGGGAGCAGATGAAAAGGATTGGAAGGAATACTGACACAATTACTTTGATCTGGACAGGGATTATGGCGAAATCAAGCGAGAGCTTTCAAAGGATCCAATCCTCAGGGAGGCAATCCTCTTTGGGGAGGGGTTGAGGCTGCTAAATCAGGACCCCTATGAGACAATCATTTCCTTTATAATTTCTGCAAACAACCAGATACCAAGAATAAAGAATGCAGTTGAGGCCATATCAAATGACCTTGGGGACTACATTGGGACCTACAGAGGGAGGGATTACTACAGCTTTCCCCATCCGGACAAGCTAGCCTCAAAAAGCACCCAGTACATTATGGAAAAGTACAGAGTGGGCTTTAGGGGAGACCGGATCAGGGAGGCCAGCAGGAGAATTGCAGAGGGGGAGTTCGACACCCTGTGCATCTATGACACAGACCATGGGGATGCGGTGGACATGCTGACCACACTCCCAGGGGTGGGTCCAAAGGTAAGCGGATGCATCCTGCTCTTTGCCTATGACAAATCAGAGGCCTTTCCAGTGGATGTATGGGTGAAAAGGGTCATGGAGTACTTCTATTTCAAGAGACCTGCAAAAAGAAGGGAGCTGGAGGAGTCCGGAGAGAAGATCTTTGGGAAGCTGGCCGGCTATGCCCAGCAATACCTCTTCTACTATGCCAGGGCGCTGGGAATAGGAAAGTAATAGAATGTGCCATCGTCTTAGGACGGTGGCTTAACTTTTTTGTCAACGCATTGTTACCTTATCGTAACCTATGGATTGGAGCATATTGTTATACTTTAGTCAGATACATAAGTGAGGTGAAGGGATGAAGCTGCAAGGATACATCTCAATACTGATTCTAACCGTCCCAATGCTCCTTCTAACGGGCTGCACCAAGGATAAGGCCCTATTCCATGCCAGGGGTGATCTAGCTGGTCAGGGGGAGCTTATGGTGGTTCTGACCGGAGAGGACGGTCATGAGTACTTGAAGGATCTGATAATATATGACACCCATGGGGGGAAGAAGGAAGTGTTCAGAAAGGACATATCCTACCTGAATCCATGGAAGCTTATGGTGGGTGATGTTGATGGAGACGGCATGGATGACATATCCATAGGTGTTTACAAGGAATCCCCCCTGCATCCGGTAATGGCAAAAAGGCCCTTCTTCTACAATTTCAATGGCGAGGACCTGGTTCCAAAGTGGAGAGGCTCAAGATTATCAAGGCCCTTTGAGGACTATATTCTCTTTGACTTTGAAAAGGACCAGGTAATGGAGCTTGTAAGCGTGGAGTACCTTGAGGATGGTACACAGTTACTAAACAGCTACAAGTGGAGGGAGTTTGGCTTTGAAGGCTATAAGGAAACCGAGGCTGTAGGGTCCATCGAGAAGGTATTTGTATTCCAGGACCAGCTGCACGCCATAGTAGCTGAGGATTCGAAGAACAAGAGGTATTTTATTGAAGAGATGGAGGATAAGTTGGAATGGAGGGAGTACAGTGAAAAGGAATAATATTGTTGTAATGCTTTCATATTTTCTCGTCCTGTTGCTATTGCTTTCAGGCTGCAGGGGAGTGGTTCCAGTGGAGGCTCCCGCGGAGCCGGCTGAGGTGGTTGAAGACCCAAAGGAGCAAGACATACCTGTTGAGGAGCCAGAGGAACCGACCCAGGGCCCGGAGGACATAGCTCCAGAGACCGATTTTTCAAATGTTGTAAACATATCTGATTTCCCTGAGCTTTCAGAGGGTCAGAGGGAAATGCTCCTTAAGAACAGATTCTTTGTGTCACCCTCGGACAAGGCACAGCTTTTTTACATCTATGAACTGAATGAGTACGAGGAGGTGCCCAACTTCATAACAAGTGACTCTGTCCTTCACACCTATCATATATTCTATGATTACCTTTTAAGGACACTTGAAAATGAAAAGCTCCTTCAATTGGCAGAGGACCTAACTGAAGGGATGCTTCTTAAATCCATAATGGTCTATGAGGATCTTGAAGAAGGGGACCTGAAGTCTGCTCAAGAAAAAAACATCGCCTATTTTACAGTAGCTCAGCTGCTTTTGGAGCAGGAGCTTCCAGCCGGAGTACCTGAGAAAGCAATGGAAATGGCATCCGGGGAGCTTTCCCTAATAGAGAGTAAGGCTGGATTCACGGACTCTGAGATTTTCCCCTTCCAGATGGACTACAGCCAGTACGTTCCCAGAGGCCATTATACAAGGTCAGAGGACCTTGAGAGATACTTCCTGGCCATGATGTGGTATGGACAGGTGCCATTTCCCCTGTACGAGCAGGAGGATGTAAGAAACCAGGAGCAAACCCTCCAGGGAATACTCATTACAAGGATGATCTGGGAGGATGAGGACCTTCTACAGAAGTGGGAAAGGATTTATGAACCCACAAACTTCTTTGTTGGGACCTCTGATGACCTTGGGATTGCTGACTATTCCGGCGCAATTGATGAGATTTATGGAAAGAGTGCAGCCTATGGGGAATTTTCCAACCAATCCCTTTTGGACAGCTTCTATGAAAGGGCCGAGGATTTCCCTGAGCCAAGAATAGTGGGCAGATATATATCCACAAACACCCCTGTCAACAAGCAGTTCAGATTCATGGGTCAGAGATATGTATTTGACTCCCAGATAATTCAGGAGCTAGTGTATCCCATACTTAGACCGATCCCTTCGGGACTTGATGTGATGGCTGTGCTTGGTTCCCAAAGGGCAAAGGAGATACAGCTCCAAAAGCCTGAAAACCAGCAGTGGGAGGACTACCCTGTGGAAATGGAGAGGCTGAGGGAGGAATTCTCCCTTTATACAGAGGTGGATTGGAAGAGA
>CAYMHD010000008.1:10750-12981 GCA_964390135.1 uncultured Gudongella sp.
TATACTGGATGGATGTGGGTTCTTGAAGGTCTTCTTGGTCCAGCGGAGAACACAATGCCACAATTCATGAGGAGTCAGGCATGGGAGGACAAGGACCTTAACACGGCCCTGGGATCCTGGTCGGAGCTGAAGCATGACACGGTACTGTACGGAAAGCCCTCTGGCGCTGAAATGGGAGGGGAGGAATACGTGGAGATCAAAGGGTATGTGGAGCCAAACCTGGATGTCTATGAAAGACTCCTGTGGCTTACAGACCAGACCAGGGAGAGTCTGAATGAGTGGGATCTCAATCTTGATGAGATAGACTTCAAGCTTGAGAGGTTCCAGTGGCTTCTGGAGTTTCTCATTGACGCATCAGGTAAGCAGCTTGAAGGAGCTCCCCTTACACAGGAGGATCACGACAGGTTGAAAATATACGGTGGAATACTTGAGGACCTCACAAGCTCCTTTACAGGTCAGGGAACCAAGTGGCATGAAATAACATCCGAGACAGACAAGAACATGGCGGTAATTTCAGACTACCACACAATCGGAAGGGATGGTGTCATGGAGGCTGGCGTTGGGCCGGCATATGAGATATATGTACTTGCACCCATAGATGGAGAGCTCTACCTGACAAGGGGAGCAGTTATGAGCTTCCATGAGTTCGTATCAGAGGAGAGGCTTACCGATGAGAAGTGGCAGGAGATGATAAAGGAAGGCTCAAACCCTCCAATGCCAGAATGGACAAAGAGCTTCATAATCAAATAGATTTGTGGAAATGGGGAATCGATGCTTCGAGTCCCCATTTTTTTCTGGATAATTTTAGCATTTTGCGATATTATTTAATATAGCAATCAAAAAAATGGGTAGGTGATAATTATGATGGGGACTATTGTAAACAGTATAGCGGTTGTTGCAGGGGCGCTTGTGGGAGTGTTTCTTAGAAAGGGAATCAAGGAGCAGTATACCAGTACAATAATGGACGGAATGGCTCTGGCTGTTGTAATCATAGGGATTATGGGTGCCATGGAAATGAACAACCTAATAGTTGTTCTTGCAAGCATAGTGGTTGGTAGCATAATAGGTGAGAAGCTGGATCTGGACAAGAGGCTTGAGAATCTGGGAACCAGCATGGAAAAGAGATTTGGAAAGGGAGATTCGGACTTTTCAAAGGGCTTTATCATGGCATCCCTTGTGTATTGTATAGGTGCAATGTCCATTCTTGGAGCATTGGAGTCCGGGCTTACAGGCAACCATGAGACCCTCTATGCCAAGTCCGTGCTTGATGGGGTCTCAGCTGTTATCTTCGCATCCACCTTTGGTATCGGGGTTGCATTCTCAGCAGCGGCAGTATTCATATATCAAGGTGCCATAACCCTTTTGGCCAGCTCGGTGAAGGATCTGCTGACACCGGAGGTTATAAATGAAATGTCCTCCATAGGTGGAATACTTATTATGGCAATAGGCATAAACATACTTGGAATCAAGAAGGTAAAGATAGCAAATATGCTACCCGCAATATTCATTCCAATAGTATATTATTCAGTCGTGGCTTTATTTTAGAGAGAATCAGAGAAATAAGAAGGAAATCATAGTATTCTAAAGCAATGGGCAATTAAATTTTAAAATTTGACTTTAAAATTCATTTTTAAGTCAAAAATGGACTTGATTAGCTCCTTGTTTTAGAGTATTATTATAAATAGATGTTAGCACTCGGAGAAGATGAGTGCTAACAAAAAATAGACTATATATCGAGGAGGAGTATGAATGAACCTTAAGCCTTTAGGAGACAGAATAATCATAAAGAAGATGGAGGTTGAAGAGAAGACCAAGAGTGGTATAGTATTGCCATCCACAGCCAAGGAGCAGCCTTTGATGGCGGAAATAGTTGCCATTGGGGATGAGATTCTGAATGATGAAAAGAGAAAGGATCAGGTTAAGGTGGGAGATAAGGTTATCTTCTCAAAGTATGCGGGAACTGAAGTGAAGGTTGACGCAGAGGAGCTTACAATCCTTAAGCTGATGGACATACTTGCAGTGGTTGAAGAGTAATAAAAGTGGAAAGTAGTCAGTTGAAAGTTGAAAGGAAAGCGGCATCGCGATATTTAAAAGAATTGAAAAAAATTGGCATTCTGGAATCTCAGAAAGTTGGTAGAGAAATATTATATATCAATAAGGAACTGATTGAAGTATTGAAAAAATAAATCACAAAATGAAATCCACAAAAATTGCAAACCAACAATGACAAA
>CAYMHD010000008.1:12991-21668 GCA_964390135.1 uncultured Gudongella sp.
TATCTAAGACTTAATAGACAAGAAGCTAAGAACCAACTGCCAACAACTAAACAACTATTATAAAGGAGTGAATATTATATGGCTAAAGAGATCAAATTCGGCGAGGAAGCTCGTCGATCAATGGAAAGAGGTATCAACAAGCTTGCTGACACCGTTAAGGTGACACTTGGACCAAAGGGAAGAAATGTAGTGCTTGACAAGAAATTCGGTGCTCCCCTGATTACAAACGATGGTGTGACAATAGCCAGGGAAATTGAGCTTGAGGATAAATATGAGAATATGGGAGCTCAGCTTGTAAAGGAAGTTGCAACAAGGACAAACGATGTAGCAGGAGACGGAACAACAACAGCTACACTGCTTGCACAGGCAATCATCAGAGAGGGACTTAAGAATGTTGCAGCAGGAGCTAACCCAATGATAATCCAGAAGGGTATCAGAAAAGCTGTTGATGCGGCTGTTGGAGAGATCAAGAAGGCATCAGTACCTGTTGAATCCAAGGAGGCCATAGCTCAGGTTGCATCAATTTCAGCTGCAGATGAGGAAATTGGACAATTGATTGCAGATGCAATGGAAAAGGTTGGAAATGATGGGGTAATAACCGTTGAGGAATCCAAGTCAATGGGAACAACCCTTGATGTTGTGGAAGGGATGCAGTTTGATAGAGGATATGTATCAGCATACATGGTAACTGATACTGAGAAGATGATTGCAGAGTATGAGAATCCATATATCCTATTGACTGACAAGAAAATTTCAAATATCCAGGAGATACTTCCAGTTCTTGAGCAGATTGTTCAGCAAAGCAAGCCACTTGTGATAATTGCTGAGGACATTGAGGGAGAGGCAATGGCCACTCTTGTTGTAAACAAGCTTAGAGGAACCTTCAACTGTGTTGCTGTGAAGGCACCAGGCTTTGGAGATAGAAGAAAAGAGATGCTTAAGGATATAGCAATACTGACTGGTGGAGAGGTAATCTCAGAGGAGCTGGGACATGACCTTAAGGAAACCAAGATAGAAATGCTTGGTAGGGCTGCAAAGGTAAAGATAGACAAGGAAAATACTGTAATTGTAAACGGTGAAGGCAGCCAGGAAGACATTCATGCAAGAATTACCCAGATCAAGAACCTTGCAGACGCTTCTGAGTCAGAATTTGACAAGGAAAAACTAATGGAGAGACTAGCCAAGCTATCAGGTGGAGTTGCTGTGATTCAGGTAGGTGCAGCGACAGAAACCGAGCTGAAGGAAAGAAAGCTTAGGATAGAGGATGCATTGGCTGCAACCAGGGCAGCTGTTGAGGAAGGAATCGTTCCTGGAGGAGGAACTGTCCTGTTGAATGTAATTCCAAAGATTTCACATCTGCTGGAGGAAACTGATGCTGATGAAAAAACTGGAATCAGCATCATACTGAGAGCCCTTGAGGAGCCGGTAAGACAGATTGCTGCAAATGCGGGAATTGAAGGCTCAATTATCGTGGAAAAGGTTAAGGTAGCTCAAGAGGGAATAGGATTTGACGCACTAAGTGAGCAGTATGTAAACATGGTTGAAAAGGGTATTGTTGACCCAACCAAGGTAACAAGATCAGCACTTCAAAATGCGGCAAGTGTTGCTGCAATGGTACTGACTACAGAAAGTGCCGTCGCTGATATTGAGAAGGATGACCCAATGGCCGGCATGGGCGGCATGGGTGGAATGGGTGGCATGGGCGGTATGATGTAGCCACCAAAACTACAAGTATATTTATCCCCACCTGAAAGCAGGTGGGGATTTATTCTGATGTCAGAGAATAGCGGAAATGTGATGTAATGTAAGATGGAGTATTCTTCTATCTGAATTTATTTGTTGTAAATAGACAAAAAAAGGAGTATCATTAGAAGATAATATATGGATGGAGAGAATATATGAAAAGAGAATACTCAGTTTATTTACTTTTATCACATAGTGGATCAATGTTTTCCAGGGCGATCAATTTTTTCACCGACCACCCCTATACACATGTTTCCATAGCATTGGACGAGGATCTTGACCAGGTTTATAGCTTTGGGAGGCTTAATCCCTACAATCCCTTTTTCGCGGGATTTGTAAGGGAGGACATTCATCAGGGAACCTTCAGCAGATTTCCAAACACAACCTGCTCACTTTACGAGCTTAAGGTCACAGGAAAGCAATACAGGAGCATAAAGAAGGAGATTGACAGGTTCAGAGCAGAAGGCCATAAGTATACCTACAGCTTTCTAGGAATAATAACGGCTTCCTTTGAGTACCCATTAAGCAGAAGGTACAAATACTTCTGCTCCCAGTTTGTATCGGAGGTGTTCCTTAAGAGTGGAATAGACCTATCAGGGAAGCATCCAGGATTGACATCACCTATGGACATAATGGAATACCAGAAATTGGAGCTGGTCTATTCAGGTTATCTGCGAAACTACAGACATGCAGATATAAAGGTTGCAGTGGCTGGATAGGAACACAATATCATCAGCAGTATGAAATTATTGTAAAATTATTGCAAAATCATTGACAAAGTATTGACAAACTCACGAAAGTGAGTTATTCTTTTAACATATAGATAGATAAATTTAAATGTAAAAGAAACCAAAGGGGTGTGGGTATGGATCGTAGAGTGGATGTTTTAAAGGCATTGGCTGATAAAAACAGGCTTTTGATTCTTGATATGCTGTCATGCGGGGATATGTGCGCTTGTGACATTATGGAAGGCTTGGAGCTGACTCAGCCTACAATATCGCATCATATGAAAATTCTTGTAAGAGCAGGGGTAGTAGAGGGTAAAAAGGCAGGAAAATGGATGAATTATAGCATAAATCATGAAGTTGTAGAGGATCTTTCGGAATATCTTGCCTATTTGACAAACCCAAAGGAAGATTGCATATGTCACAGAAAGACCAGGATATGTAAGCTGTAAGGAGTGATGAAATGGCAACTAAGGTAGCATTTGTATGTGTTCACAATTCATGCAGGTCTCAGATGGCGGAAGGGTGGCTGAAGCATCTTGGTGGAGAGGATTTTGAGGTCTACTCTGCAGGCACCGAGGAGTATCCCGAAGTAAAGCCCCTTGCCAAAGAGGTTATGGAGGAAGCCGGGGTGGATATGTCCGGTCATTATCCCAAGCTTATGGATGCAATACCGGACCAGGTGGACTATCTTATAACAATGGGCTGTAACGTGGTTTGTCCCTTTGTTCCAAACAGATTTATGGAGGATTGGGGGCTTGATGACCCTTCAGGTGGACCAATAGAGGACTACAGAGTGACAAGGGACATAATAAGGGAAAAGGTTGAAGACCTGATCCATAGAGCTAGGAAAGAGGAGAGCAAATAGTGGAAAGAAAAATTGACCTATATCTGTTGACCGGCTTTCTTGGAGCGGGAAAAACCACATTCCTCAGGAATATTCTTGAGGACCTTTCCCATGAGAAGGTCGGCGTAATAATGAACGAATTTGGTAAAATAGGGATTGACGGAGATATCATAAGAAAGGATGGGCTCCAGCTTACCGAGATAAACAGGGGATCTATCTTTTGTTCCTGCCTCAAGCTGAATTTTGCCCAGGCAATGATTGAAATGGCTGACAGGGACATAAAATATCTTTTTGTTGAATCATCGGGACTTGCAGACCCTTCAAATATCGGAGAGATTATGGAAGGGGTAGAGTCTGTCAAGGGAAAGGCTTATGACTACAAGGGAGCCATATGTGTAACTGATGCCCTTAACTTCATGGACCAGCTGGAGGATCTTGAGACTGTGGAAAGACAGATCAAGCACTGCCACCTTGCCGTGCTCAGCAAGACTGACCTTGTTGACGAGAAAAAACTGACTGAGACAATAGGAAAAATCAAAGAGATAAACCCAAAGGTTCCAATAGAAACATCCAGCCATGGAAGATTGGATTACAATTTTCTGGTTGAGGACCTTATGAAGTACAAATGGACTGAGGGGGAAGAAACAACCAATGCACCGGAAAACAAACCAAAAACCATTACCATAATCTTTGAAAGTCCTTTGGCAACAGAGGAGCTTACCAGCTTTATCGACGAAATCAAAAAGGATGCCTACAGGATAAAGGGCTTTGCGAGACTTGAAAAGGGATGGAGTCAGATTGATGTTGTGGGCAACAGACTGGATATAAAAACCACTGAGCCAAGACAAGAGGACCAGCTGGTTGTCATATCAAAGATTGGACCGCAGATAATCAGACCCATGGCCAAGGCATGGGAGGACAGGATTGGAATACCGATGAAGATGAGATAGATTTTTCCAGAGTAGAGAATGAGAAAGTGCAGCTTTTGAACATCATATGGTTGATGTTTACAGGCTGCACTTTTTTTGCTTGCTACAAATGGGCTAATATGGGGTATATTATGCCTAGGTGAGGCTTATGATTGCTAAGGTAATGAAACTAACAAATGAATATGAAAAGGAGACGCTGGAGCTGCGCAGAAGAATCCACCAGAATCCCGAGCTGTCACATGAGGAGTACCAGACATCAAGGCTGGTTGCAGAGTATCTTTCCGAAATTGACGGGAAGCTGGACTTTATAGGTGAAACGGGTGTCCTGTTCACAATGGAAGGTGGAAAGACTCCAGCCCAGGGTCAAAGATACAAGACAATCCTTCTAAGGGCGGATATGGATGCACTTCCCATAGAGGAGCAGGTGGAATCGGAGTTCAGATCCAGGAACAAGGGGATCATGCATGCGTGCGGTCACGATGTCCACACCGCCAATCTGGTTACCGTCGCCAAGGTGATGAGCCGAATGAGAGGTGAATGGAGCGGCACTGTCAAGTTCCTCTTCCAGCCTGGAGAGGAAAGGGGGGCAGGTGCAAGGAGGATGATTGAGGGAGGAGTACTTTCAAACCCTGATGTGGACCTGGCCATGGCTCTTCATATAATGCCCATGGACAAGGGCTTGGTCCATTTGAACCAAGGGATCATAACAGCTTGTTC
This sequence comes from uncultured Gudongella sp., assembly GCA_964390135.1. GTDB lineage: Bacteria > Bacillota > Clostridia > Tissierellales > Tissierellaceae > Gudongella. Next base: position 17,953 of record CAYMHD010000008.1, read on the forward strand.
AGATGGCTTCACATTAACCATTAGGGGGAAGTCTGCACATTCAAGAAAGCCCCAGCAGGGAATAGATGCAATCAATATCGCAGGCCATATAATTGTGGCCCTGCATTCAATCCAGAGCAGGAACCTTGACCCCTTCTCCACAGCAACCTTCTCTATGGGGAAGGTCTCTGGGGGAAATGCAAGCAATGTTATAGCGGACAAGGTCCAGCTGAAGGGAATCATCCGGTCTCTGGATGCCGGATCCAGGGAGGTGATAAGGGACCAGATCGAAAGGATATCCTCAGGCATTGCCAAGGCCTTCGGAGGAGAATGCAAATGTGTCTTCAAGGACGGTTATCCTTCGGTAAACAACAGCAAGGAGGCAGCAGGTATTGTGGGATCACTGCTTAAGGACACCTACAATGAACTTGTAAGTGACATTGAACCGGGTTTCACTGGTGAGACATCCCTTGAAGAAAGGGTGGTCCAGGATGCCCAGCCTGTTATGGCTGCAGAGGACTTTGGATTCATATCAGAGAGGGTGGAGTCCCTCTATTATAAGGTGGGGACCGGGAAATACGGACCTGGACACAGTCCCACATTTGATGTTGATGAAAGGTGGATAAAGTTCTGTGCCAGGACAATGATTCTTGCCTGCCTTAGATTGATGGAAGTAAGGGAGTGATAGGTGTATAAAAAATTGAAGGAAGGAGGTGAGCAAGATGAAGAAAAGATCAGCATTTTTGATGGCTCTTGTAATGCTTCTTGCAACAGGCTGTGGAAATGGTGCCGACCAGGTCGTACCCGCATCGGAGTGGGAGGATGAGCATCCCCAGGTGTATGCAACATATCTTAGGAACAACGAAATGGTGGAAACAACATATGGTGGATCAGTACCAATCGATTACCTGGAGAAGTATCCTGAACTCAAGACCTTCTATGAAGGCTATGGATTTAGCATCGAATACCTGCGGGCAAGGGGTCACACCTATGCATTGGAGGATGTCATACATACAGAAAGACCCAAGGCTGCAGCAAGCTGCTTTGCCTGCAAATCCCCTGATTACCTGAAGCTGGTCCAAGAGGAGGGCATAGCAGCACACTCCATGACCTTTGAGGAGGCAACCGAAAAGATGGTCAATACCATATCCTGCTATGACTGCCATGAAAACACACCGGGAGTCATCAATGTAAGCAGGGGTCATTTCTTTACGGGAGTTGAAAATCTGGGAGAGGAATTTGAGCCGGAGGAAATGGTCTGTGGTCAGTGTCATGTTGAATATTACCAGGATCCTGAGACCAAGGTTGTTACATTGCCCTGGCACAACGGATTTGGCACAGACGGCATGCTGGAATATTTTGATGAGATAGGCTACTCAGACTGGGAGCACCCTTCAACTGGTACAGAGCTGCTTAAGGTTCAGCATCCTGAGTTTGAGACCTTCCAGGATAGCCTCCATTCAGGCTTTGGACTGACATGCATTGACTGTCACATGCCTTCAGAGGAGAGCTCCGAAGGGGATACCTTCAGGTCACATCACTGGACTAGTCCACTTAAGACAGTTGAGGCATCCTGCATTGGCTGTCATAGCGACCAGACGCCGGAATCCCTGATTTCTTGGGTAGAGGATATCCAGGGCAATGTGGAGGAAAGGATGAATGAATCATCACAAGTTTTACTGGAGCTCATAGCCCTGTTGACAGAGGAGACAAACAATCAAACCGTAAGTGACCAGGTACTTCAGGAGGCAAGAAACTACCACCGCCAGGCACAATTCAAATGGGACTTTGTTTTTGTTGAAAACAGTGAAGGCTACCACAACAACAGACTGGCCCTCCAGCTGCTGGATGAGGCAAGTGAGCTGGCCCAGGCAGGAATAGACCTTTTAAGATAGGAGCGAGATGCTCCTATTTTCTTTCCTTGACATTACCCATTGCTTTTGTTACATTATAAAGAAATATAAACTGGGTTAGAAAAAGGAGGAGTTAGTTTGGAATTTGTTGGAGAGGGTTTAACCTTTGATGATGTGCTTTTACTTCCAGGAAAATCAGAGGTACTGCCAAGAAACACCAATGTGGGCACACAGCTTACAAGAAGGATTAAGCTCAACATACCATTGATGACAGCGGGGATGGATACTGTAACTGAATCAAAGATGGCCATTGCAATGGCAAGAGAAGGTGGAATAGGTATCATCCATAAGAACATGTCAATTGAGAAGCAGGCACTTGAGGTGGACAGGGTCAAGAGATCCGAGCATGGAATAATCACTGATCCTTTTTCCCTTTCAAAGGACCATGCGGTTTCAGATGCATTGGAGCTGATGGAGAGGTACAGAATTTCTGGTGTTCCAATTGTTGAAGAGGACAACACCCTTGTGGGCATACTTACAAACAGGGATATCAGGTTCGAAAAGGATATAACCAGAAAAATTGATGAGGTAATGACAAAGGAAAACCTTGTTACTGCACAGATTGACATAACCATGGATGAGGCACTGGAAATCATGAAGCAGCATAAGTTTGAGAAGCTGCCATTGGTGGATGACAACTTCAAGCTGAGTGGTCTTATAACCATCAAGGACATAGAGAAGTCAATTGAATTCCCAAACTCTGCAAGGGACGAGAAGGACAGACTTCTGGCTGGTGCCGCAGTTGGAGTGACCTCTGATATGATGGAGAGGGTTGCTGCCCTTGTAAAGAGCAAGGTTGATGTGGTTGTTGTTGATACTGCCCATGGTCATTCAAAGGGAGTGCTTGAGGCTGTTTCAAAGATCAAGACCAACTACCCTGACCTACAGGTAATTGCGGGAAATGTTGCTACGGCAGAAGCTACCCTGGACCTGATCAAGGCAGGCGCCGATGCTGTAAAGGTTGGAATTGGACCTGGTTCAATCTGTACCACAAGGGTTGTTACTGGTATAGGTGTACCACAGATAACTGCAGTTATGAATTGCGCAAAGGCCGCAGCTGAGCACGAGGTTCCAGTAATAGCAGATGGAGGAATCAAGTACTCAGGGGACATCACCAAGGCGATTGCAGCTGGAGCAAGTGTTGTAATGGCAGGGTCCATGTTTGCAGGGACCGAGGAGAGTCCTGGCGAAGAGGTCCTTTTCGAAGGTAGAAGATACAAGGAATACAGGGGAATGGGCTCCATGGGAGCAATGGATTCAGGAAGCAAGGACAGATACTTCCAGGAGGATACCAAGAAATATGTTCCTGAGGGAGTTGAAGGAAGGGTTCACTACAAGGGTAAGCTGGGAGATGTTGTCTATCAGCTTGTTGGTGGATTGAAATCAGGAATGGGCTATGTGGGGGCCAAGGATATTCCTGAACTTCAGGAGAAGGCCAAGATGATCAAGATTTCAGGGGCATCCCTTGTTGAAAACCACCCACACCATATTACAATTACAAAGGAATCACCAAACTATCAGAGAGGATAGTTTTAGAAACCAGGCGAGAGCCTGGTTTTTCAATTCACAATTCTCAGTTCACGATTCACAATTTTTAGGGATCATCCTTGGGGTTTGATTTGCAAATCTAAGGTACTACTATATTTAGTCCAAAAAGATATTTAATTGCAATTTCTCAATACTCTTTACAGGCTGCCTAACAGTTCATATGCTGCAAGTCATGTCCTAATGTGATTCTGATTTTTTGATTCTTTCAATTGTGAAATGTGAACTGAGAATTGAGAATTGGTATAGATAGACTTTTATAAATAAATGTAGTAAAAT
>CAYMHD010000009.1:0-21553 GCA_964390135.1 uncultured Gudongella sp.
TAAGCTTCTCGTCAAAGAAAAGGTCAAAACCAGCTGACATGAAAAGATCAGCTATGTCATCAGGAGAAGCCGTCTCCATCTCATCCCTGATCCAATCCACTCCAATATTTGCAGCCTTCAGTTCGTAGTCTATCCTGTAATCCAGGTCCCTTTCATGGTCCTCCAGCCATTTGCTGAAGCTCTCCATCAGTGGTATCCTTACGGGACATGGAAGAACTCCTAGTATGCTCACCTCACCATCACCGTTTTCCCTGGCTTGGTTCAGGGTTGCATCAACAGAACCCCTTGTCTGCTCTATCACGTCCACCAGCTTCTGTTCAAAAAGCTGAAGGTTTACCTTCTTGGATTTGCAGGCAGTCTCAAGGTTTATGGTCTTTCCCATAACCTTTCTCATTGCCTCGTTCTTTAGGTGCTCGAAGCCGTTTGCAGCAAACACATCAAGTGTTTCCGGGTACCTTTCGGTTATATCGTAAACTTTCTCCTTTGGGTCAAAGTATTTGTTCATAAAAAAACCTCCTTATTCTCTGCATACATTCTACACCAGCATATACCATATATTCAGTAACAAATGTTACGTTTTTGATTCTCTTGATTATTCCGAGTCTCCCCTTGAGGTTTATGGATGATAGTTTGTAGACAATTTGGGTATAGTAGTACTTGAATGAATTTTACATAAATATACCTGAACTGGACGTGAACCCATGAACCTCTTGTTGGAGAAATTAAAGGAAGTTTCCTTATCGGTGCTTCCGATTACCATAATAGTAGTACTTCTAAATTACACACTTACACCAATTGATGGCACAATGCTATTGACCTTTGTTCTTGGGGCCTTCCTTATAGTTCTGGGTCTTACACTGTTTCTAATCGGCGTTGACATTGGTATCGCACCCCTTGGCAGGCTTCTGGGGGCAACCCTTTCTGCCTCAAACAAGGTGTTTCTTGTTGTATTGGCCGGACTGGTCCTGGGCTTTCTTATCTCAATTGCAGAGCCGGGCTTGATGGTTCTTGCAAGCCAGGTTGCTTCAGTTACTGATGGAGGCATTACCAGCTCCACTCTCCTGGTGGTGGTATCTCTTGGCCTGGCAGTGATGGTTGCCCTAGGTATGCTGAGGATTGTCTACAACATTCCCCTATATAGAGTATTGACGATTCTTTATGGAATAACATTTGTTCTGGCAATCTTCACACCCTCCCAGCTCTTGACAATAGCCTTTGATACATCAGGCGCAACAACGGGTATTCTTGCGGTACCTTTTATTCTAGCCCTATCAGTTGGTGTTTCTGCCTTGAAGAAGGACAGTAAGGCTGGCGAGAAGGACAGCTTTGGATTGGTGTCAATTGCATCTGTCGGAGCAATCATGTCAGTTATGATTCTAAGCATATTTTCCGATACAGGTGAGCTAAGCTCCACTCTCCTATTTCAGATGCCTGAGACCAATTCACTGATCGGACCATTCACTTCACAGCTATACGATATTGTCAGGGAAAGTGCAATGTCTCTGGCACCTCTACTGATTATTCTTGTGATTCTTCAAGAAATAAGCTTCAAGCTTGAGAAGAAAGCATTTGGAAGGCTTATTAAGGGATTTGTCTATTCATTCCTGGGCTTGGTACTGTTTATGACGGGTGTAAACGGAGGATTCATGAATGTTGGAACAATAATCGGCTACACCCTCGCATCACGGGACAGTTACTATTTTCTAATACTTATGGGATTCATATTGGGAATTGTGACCATGTTGGCGGAGCCTGCGGTCTATGTACTTACACATCAGATTGAGGAGGTAACCAGTGGCTATGTAAAAAGGAGAGCTGTTCTTACTGCCCTGGCTCTGGGTGGAGGACTGGCAATCGGTCTTTCAATGCTAAGGATTGTGGTTCCTGGCATTCAGCTTTGGCACTACCTCCTGCCAGGATACGCCCTTTCAATTGGATTAAGTTATGTTGTCCCAAAGCTGTTTGTAGGTATTGCCTTCGATGCTGGAGGGGTTGCAACAGGTCCAATGACAGCAACCTTCATTCTAGCCTTCACTCAGGGGGCAGCTGAGGCCATTCCATGGGCCGATGTGCTTTTGGATGGTTTTGGAATGATAGCAATGGTTGCTCTTATGCCGATTTTGACCCTACAGATACTAGGCTTGTTCTTCAGTATGAATTCCAGAAAGGAGGGACTTGACAGTGATAAATGACAAAAATTGCTTTGATGAGATAAACCTGATTACTGTGATCGTCAATTTTGGTATGGCCAGCAAGGTCATGAAGCATGCAAAAAAACATGGCGTCAGTGGTGGTACCGTCCTTTTGGGAACTGGCACAATAAAGAACCAGCTTCTGGAGTTTCTAGGAATAAATGAAGCCCGAAAGGAAATAGTCCTTATGGCAGCTGATTCCAACACCTCCAGTATTGCACTTGAAGAGCTGAACAGAAAGTTCAACTTCAAGAAACCAAATCATGGAGTTGCCTTTAGCACTTCAATCAAGGGAATATTCGGCACAAAGGCTATGAGATGCAATGAAAATGTGAAAAGAGGTGAGAAGGTGGCAGAGTACAATTTAGTTATATCAATCGTGGACAAGGGAAAAGGAGAAATGGTTGTTGACGCTGCAAACAAGGCAGGGTCAAGAGGAGCCACCATAATAAATGGAAGGGGCTCAGGGATCCATGAGACAAGCAAGGTATTCGGTATGGAGATTGAGCCTGAGAAGGAGATCGTACTTATAATCTCCCAGAACGACCTGACAGAGGCTATAGTATCATCAATAAGTACTGATATGAGGATTGAAGATCCAGGCAATGGAATAGTTTTTGTACAGGATATTGACTCAACCTATGGTCTATACTAGAAAAGAACCCCAGACGGGGTTCTTTCTCATATGATCAATTGAACTATCCAGTTGACTGCACCTCCAGCTATGATTAGCCAGGCGGTATTGATGTTGTATTTCATTATTCCAACCATGCTCCCAATGAAAATCAAGGCAGTCGTTACGCCGATAATGGATGACATCCCAAGCTTGACACTTACCACTGCCATTAGGACCAGGGATGCAATGTTTACCCCATCAAGGGCTCCTGAGAGCCATTTGTTCTCCCTTAGCTTGTAAATAAGTGGCTTAAGGAAAATAACCAGTATGAAGGCCGGAAGGAATATCCCGATTGTTGCAAGAACCGCTCCGGGAAATCCTCCAAGAACATATCCAATGAAGGTGGCAGTTGTGAACACGGGTCCAGGGGTGAACTGTCCAACAGCCACTGAATCCAATATCTGCTGCTCCGTTAGGACTCCGAGGGTCTCCACAAATTCAGCCTCCAAAAATGCCAGAAGCACATATCCGCTACCGTAGAGCACCGCTCCTATTTTCAGGAAGGTTAGGAAAATCATAGGCAATGCCAGGGAGTAGGTCTTCCCAGTAATCCTATCCTTGTTCTTCCATAGCATCATAAGGATACCAGCGGTGAACAGTAGAGGTATTTCTCCAACGCCAAGCATGTACACAGCAGCTATTGCCAAGCCGAATAATGCCGCCTCCTTGCTTTTTATCACATTTCTGAAGAGTCTGTAGAGGGCATTGACAATTACGGCCATGATAACGGCCTTGACCCCATCAAGAACCGTAGTCAGCTCAGGAAGAGACCCGTAGGTCACATACATAACCCCAAACATCAAAACCAACAGCATGGCAGGTATGATAAAGGATCCACCTGCAACAAACAGTCCAGGAATTCCTCCCCTTTCATATCCAACCAGCATGACCATCTCTGTTGAATTCGGACCAGGAATGATGTTGGTGGCTCCCATAAAGTCCATAAATCTGTCACGCTTGAGCCATTTCTTCTTTTCAATTGCCTCAGTCTCAAGCATGGCTATATGGGCAGCAGGACCACCAAAGGCTAGAAAGCCCAGCTTGGTGAAAAGCTTCCAGATTTCCTTTTGCCGTCCCAGTTTTTCTTTTTTTGTAAGCTCCTTGTAATCTCTGTTGTCCATATATTCACCTCTATCTATATATTCCCCAGAATCTATACATTACTCAGCAACATTTGCTGCAACCTGAAGAGGATCCCAAGCTCCTGAATATGGAGGAGTATATGCAAAATCACTGTAGGCAAGCTCTCTTAAAGTCAAGCCCTTATCAATCGCTATTGAAAGTGCATCAATCCTGTGCTGGGCTCCCTTTTCACCTGCAAGCTGGGCTCCCAAAAGAACCTTGGTCTCCTTGTCAAAAATATACTTGACATACAAGGGCTTACTTCCCGGATAATAGCCTGCATTGCTATATCCCTTGATAAACTCTGTGCTGTAACTCAATTCGCCATCCTTGGCCTGCTTTTCGTTGACTCCCGTTGCACTTATGGTGAGATCCAGAATCTTTACAACAGATGCGCCAATTCCTCCCGGAAATCTGCTGTCCCTTCCTGCCAGGATTTCTCCAAGTAGTCTCCCTTGCCTGTTTGCATAGGTGGCAAGAGGTATGTGGACATTCTTTCCGAGGATTCTGTGGTAAAGGGTCGCACAGTCGCCAGCTGCATGGATGTCCTTTAAATTTGTCTCCATCCTGTCGTTGATTACAATGGCTCCATTCTTTAGTGTCTCTATTCCTGTCCCTTCCAGGAACCTTGTGGCAGGTGCAACTCCAATCGCAACCACAACAAGATCTGCTGGGTGTTCACCCTTGTCGGTTATCACTGTCTTAACCATGCCATTATCATCCTGTGTTATCTTATCCACCTCTTCATTGAAATTAAGCTCAATCTCTTTGTCCTTCAGTTCCTCTATGAGTATATCTCTTATTTCCTGGTCAACAGGCTTCATGATATTTGCTGACCGATTAATCACAGAGATCTGCTTTCCAAGATTATGAAATGATTCAACCAGCTCAAGACCGATGTAGCCTGCTCCGATTAGAACAACCCTCTCAACCTTATCTGATAGAGCTGCTTCCTTTATTTTCTGACCGTCCTCAACAGTCCTAAGAGTAAATACATTCCCCACGCTTTCATCCACAAATGGAGGCTTCACCGGCTCAGCTCCAGTGGCAATAACAAGCTTGTGGTAATCCTTTTCAAATTCCTCTCCCGTATCAAGGTTCTTTACCACCACCTTCTTTTCTCCTGGTAGGACCTTTATCACCTGGTGCATGATCCTAACATCCACATTGGTATCTTCGAAATCCTTTGGTTCCTTTACCACAAGTCTATTGTGATCCTCAATCACATCACCAATATAGTAAGGCAATCCACATGCCCCGTAGGAGATGTGCTTTCCCTTCTCATATACTGTTATTCTGGCTTCCGGGTCTTCTCTGGACAGTTTTGCCGCACAGCTCATTCCTGCAGCAACTCCGCCTATGATTACAACCTCAAGATTCATCTAATCCTCTCCTTCCAAAGATAAAGAGGCGAAAATTTTCGCCTCTACAGTCCTCCCATTTCCATTATGAAAAGCACAGCAACAATGATCGCTCCAAAGGGAATTGTCACCTTAAAGGGGCTGCCCTTCATATGGTGGAAAAGACTGTATTCACTGTACTTATCCTGTGTCAGAACTCCCTTTTCCTTCAATTTCCCATAGATCATAGCATAGATCATGGTTCCAAGAACAATCCCAACAAGTCCTCCTGTGACTGCATCAATGTAGCCATTACCGATGGCGCCAGCTATTGTTCCCGGACAGTAGCCCAGAAGTCCAAAGCCAACACCAAACAGGAGACCTCCAATTGTAGCATTCTTGATTGATCCCGCCTTTGTCTTGACCGGCACCATATCCTTTGGGTAATAATAGCTTATTCCCAGCATGGACACGACAATGGCGGTAAGGATTATTTTAATTACGGTAAAATCAATGAGCCTCAATTGTCCAACAATAACATCATACTTGGTAACCCCTCCCTTTTGGAGAAAGAAACCAAAGAATATCCCTATGATCAGTCCCTGCATTAGGGTTCTGTTATTCTTTGCCATTTTTATCACCCCTACATTCCATATATGAGGAAGGCCACAGCTATACCGCCAATGAAGAATGCGATTGCAGCCACCCAGCTGATAACCGAAAGAAAACTGGTTCCGCTTATTCCATGGCCACTTGTGCAGCCACCAGCCCATCTAGCACCTACACCGAGGAAAATTCCACCCAGTACTGCAGAAAAGAACCTTAGCACAAAGCTACCTGAAATTTCATTGGCCCACATGTCAGGAACAGCAATGAGGTTGAAATCCCCTGAAAGCATTGAGGATATGAAGGCTCCAATGATTATCCCCAGTACCAGCATCATGCCCCAGTCAAGCTTCAATTCGTTCTTTTGATAATATTCGTTGTTTTGAACCTTTTCCTTGTCAAAGGACCTGTAGATTATTCCTCCAAGCTTCATAAAGCTTGTGGAAGCACCCAGAGGCTTCTTTGAAACAAGTAGTGAGACAACATTCAATAGTCCGATCAGAACCCCCACAACATAGGGCGACCATCTTTCAAGCACCAAAAAATCCATCTTTCTCCTCCTTTACAAAACTTATCATATATAGAAGAAATACACTATCGATGTAGTTACAAGAAGGAACACTACACTCATGATCCCTCCTGCCTTAATGTAATCACCTGTTTTATAGTTTCCAGGTCCCATAATGTAAGCATTTACCTGATGGGTTGGGATGACAAATGAATTTGAGGCAGCAACCGCAACTAGGAGAGCAAGACCTCTTGGATCTATTCCAAAGCTTTCACCCATTATAAGTATCAAGGGAACCAGCAGAACAGTTGCCGCTACATTTGACATGAACAGTGAAAAGAATGAGGTGATCAGTCCAATTACAATCAGGATGAAAAACACATTCCATGATTCCACTACACTGATTATCGCCTCGGCTGTCAGTCTTGCGGCTCCAGTCTGTTCAAATGCAGTTCCCAAGGGTATCAGACCAGCAAGCAGGAAGACTGTCTTCCAGTCTATTGCCTCGTATAGCTCTTCCTTGTAAATTACCTTGGTAAAAAGCATAAGGACAGCTGCCGACAAAAAGCTAAGTGGCAGGGAAACTCCCAAAAGTATAAGAAGAATTCCCGCTCCAAGTATTGCCATTGCATGCACCTTTTTATCCGTTCTTGAGCTTTCCTCCGGAGGCTTGACGTCACTTATGACCACAAAATCCTTTGATTTCTTCAGGCTGTCAAGGTCCTCCCACCTTCCGAAAACTATTGCCTTGAGTCCCGGCTCCATTTCCCAATCCATTAGATTAAGCCTATTTCCATCGGTGTTTATATATGTTATTGGTTCTATCCTGTAGTTCTTTCTAAGTGATATCTCCTCGAGAGTTTTTCCCTTTAGATTTGAATCCGGTGGCAGGATTATTTCTGCAAAACCTGCTTCCTTTTCATCTGCAAGCTCCCTGAATACAACAAGGTTGTGCTTGTGTTCAAGATTGAAGGACTTGAAGAATTGATTCAGGTGCTCATCCTCCCCGAATATGGCCAGTATCTGCCCCTCATTGAAGGTTGTCTTTCTCCAAGGGATAAAGGTCTTGCTGCCAGAATCCCACAGTGCAAGAATATGGATCCCATAAATTCTCCAAATATCAAGCTCTTCAATGGTTTTCCCAATAAGCTCGCAGTCCTTTTCTATTACAACCTCGTGGATTTCCTTGGGGAGATTGTAGATGTCAAGTAGCTCGTCCTTCCTCCCCTGACTTTGTTCTTCCCCACCTGGCAATACCTTGCCTGAAAGAAGGAAGAAGTATAAAATCCCCGCAAAGAGTACTCCAAGTCCAATGGGGGTTACACTAAAAAGCCCAAAGCTGTCATAGCCTCCGTCATTGAGCAGGTCATTCAATATGATCAAGGGCCCTGAGGCAACCATTGTAACGGTTCCACCAAGAATCCCCGCAAAGGCCAGCGGCATTATTAGCCTCTGATGGCTTATGCCGGATTTGTTTCCAATCTTCTTTACAGCCGGCAGGAAAAGAGCAACAGCGCCTATGTTCTGCATAAATGAAGATATCATTCCCGCAACTGCCATCACCACTGCGATTACCTTGTTCTCCTGTGTTCCAGCCTTTTTCATTATTATATTGGCAAAGCTGTCCATTATCCCCGTCTTTTCTATGCCAAAGCCTATTATCATAACTCCCATTATTGCAACCACAGCATTTGATGAGAAGCCTGAAAATGCCTGGTTGAGTGGTATTATTCCACTCCATGCCAACGATAGCATAATGATAATGGATGCCACGTCATTCCTGATCCTATCTGTGGAGAACATGATGATTGCAGCAAAAAGTATAACAAAAACAATCATTACATCATTACTCATGGCAATCCTCCCCTGATTTAGAAATCAAGCAGCCTCCCCTTTGAGCCTGCTTGATTTTCCCAGTTTCTCTATTCCTGTGATATGTTTCTGTACATTCTTACCCCACCGGTTATTACCGCTGCATTGAATCCTTCGAACTGAAGATAGGATGCAGCGGTTGTAGCTCTATTTCCCGATCCACAGAGAACGTATATGGTCTTGTTCCTGTCAAGCATGTCAAGATTCTCATACAGGCTCTTCAATTGGATATTTATCCTGTTCTCGGAAGGGTCTCCTTCCTGAATTTCCTCTGCATCTCTTATGTCCAGGAGTATGACGTCATCTCCCTTGTCCATTTCCTTGTATTCCCTTGCGGTCACAGTAGGAAGCTTGTTGATATCATTTCCCTTTTCCTGCCACATTTCGATTCCTTCAGGTAGATACCCCAGCATATTGTCAAAGCCAATCCTTCTGCAATACCAGTATATTTCCTCCATTTCACCAATGGAACCATCGATTACAAAGGCTAGCTTGTCATCCGGAAAGTACATGGATCCAAGAAATGCCGTAATGTTCCCCTTGGAAAGGAAAATTGAGCCTGGTATGTGTCCACCGATGTAGCCCTCCTTTGTTCTGGCATCTACCAGAATTACATCATCCTTGATGGCTTCTATCTCTTCAACTGTAAGTACATTAAGGACAACCTCATCCCCTACAAAGTCTCCTCCCTTAACGTTTAGTACCTCCATCCTTTCAAAGTATCTGGGCTTGATTCTCATCTTTGCAAACTTCTCTATGAACTCCTCCTTTGAACCAACTTGAAGAAGCTCATTTGTTGCCTTTTCATACCCCAGGGAAGAATAGGGCCTTTCGTCCATTGAGTCTCCACAAGCAGAGCCAGCACCGTGTGCCGGAAGCAGCAGCACGTGGTCTCCAAGGGGTAGAATCTTCTCAAATATACTTTCATACAGAAGGCCTGTCATCTTTTCAAGATTTTCCTCTCCATAGAAGTCCGTTCTTCCGAAATCTCCCATAAACATGCAGTCACCGGTAAATACCATATATGGCTCCTCTGTCCCCTCTTCAAACACGGCATAGCTCATATGACCCAGTGTGTGACCTGGTGTATGTATTGCCCTTATCCTTATCTCTCCCATTTCAACCTCAAAGCCGTCCCTGATTTTCTCTCCATAGACATGCCCAAGGTCCTCATGGTCGGATATGTATATCTGGGCTCCTGTTTTCTCGGAAAGCTCCATTGAACCTATTACATAGTCTTCATTTCTATGGGTTTCTAGGATGTATTTTATTCTCATACCAGCTTTTCTAGCCTCATGCATGTAAACCTGCACATCTCTCATGGGGTCGATTACAGCAATGTCATCACCATCACCCACCATATAGGAATAGTGAGCCAGCCCTTCAGTTTCAATTCTCTTGAAAAACATAAAATCCCTCCTTTTAGGTTTCAGTTTCCTTATATTTCTACCCCGTTGGTTTTGGTCTAAAACCCATTACCATAATCCGCTAACCTGGCAGACTGATAAATTGAGTAATTTTATTAAATAATATGTTCTCTTAAGGGTATAATTGATTATAGGTGAATTTAGTAATTATACTATATTACAAGGAGGAAAAGATGAAACTATCAATAGGAAGTACAATTCAGAAGCTGAGACAGAACAAGGGAATTTCAATAGATCAGTTTGCCCACGCACTTGGAACAACACCTGATGTTGTTGAAAGGTGGGAGAACAACTCCTCCTATCCAGACATTACACTGCTTTCACCCATAGCAAGACTACTGGGAACTTCACTGGATGCGCTTTTGATGTTTGAAACCGAGATAAGTCCGGATGATGTAACAAACATTTACAAGGTGTGTGCCGAGAAGTTTGAGACAGGTGATTATGACGATGCCCTTTTGGTATGTGAAAACTACCTTGAGGCATATCCCAATAGCCTTTTCCTGAAATTCAGGATGGGAAGTCTTCTGCAGGAGTACATCCAGATGGCTGAATCAGAAGACCAGGCCAACAGGGTTCTGGACAGGTCAATATCCCTTCTGGAGGCTGCATCTGTGATTGATGACCTGGAGGTCAAGCAGGCTTCCCTGTATGTACTTAGCAGCTTGTATACAATGAAGGAGGATTACGACAGGGCAATAGAGGTGCTCAACACACTTCCAAAGCTTAATGTCAATACAGACTTCATGCTTTCCACAATATATTCCATTACAGGCGACAGTGAAAGCGCCAAGATAGTTGAGCAGGAAAGTCTATTCAACAATATCAACAACTCCATAATTTCCCTTGCCAGCATGTGGGGCACCGCCCTTAAGGAAAGGGACCTCGACTTTGCGATGGAGCTTGCAACACTTCAACGAAAGATGATCACTGACTATAATCTTGAGGGTTATCTTATGGGAAACAACATCCTTATGTTTGCTGATATATATGCAGTCAAGAAGGATGTGGACAGAACCCTGGATTACATTGAAAGATATGTTGAATGGGCCTTGAAGAACGAAAACTCAGACCTTGACCTTTCAAAGAACAAGTTCTTCTACCTGGTTGAGAATCTTACTCCAAGCATGAGCTTCGAGTACCAAAGGCAGAACTTCATAAGCAATGTAATCAAAAATCAGGATTATGACCTTGTGAAATACACAGACAGATACAAGAAAATCATTTCAAGAATAATCTAGAATGAATTAGGTGATGTGATGGACAATGCAATACTTAAATCCATGGAATCAAACGAAAAGATCAAATATAGAATTATGTATGTGTACTCTATTGGATTTATCCTCGCATCATTTCTTTTCGATTCCTTTGATGGTGTTATGGAAGGAATTCTTAATATAATGATGTCCCCGACACTTCTTTTGACTGATTATCTGGTCGTTGGGGGTATAGGTGCAAGCTTACTGAACAGCGGACTCTTAATGCTTCTGACTATTTTTATCGCAAGCAGAAATAATACTCTAATGAACGGCCCTCTCATAGCAGCGATATACACTGTGGGAGGATTTGCTTTTTTTGGCAAGAACATTTTCAATATTCTAGGTATTTTATTGGGAGTCTATATTTTTAGTAAAATCCAAAAGGACCATTTTACCAGGTATATAATCATAGCCTATTTTGGGACTGCCCTTTCTCCTGTCGTCAGTCAGGTCAGCTTTGGTATGGGATTTAGTATTGTTCCCGGGATCTTCCTTGGCGTTGCTGCGGGAATATTTATCGGACTAATACTTCCCCCATTGGCAAGTAGCTTTGTGAGCTTTCATCAAGGCTTCAACCTATATAACATCGGGTTTACATCAGGTGTCATAGGCATGATTTTCATGTCTGTCTTCAGGCTGACTGGATATGATCATTCTCTTGAACAAATATTTGTCACCAAAACCAATGTTCCCTTGTTGATTCTTCTTGCATTGTATTTCCTGTCAATGATCTTGATAGGTCTTGTTTCATCGAAAAGAGCTTGGAAGGAATACCTTAGTCTTATGAAGAACCCTGGAAGACTTGTTACTGATTTTGTGACTCTCCACGGCTTTTCAGTATCGGTTCTAAACATGGGAATACTTGGTTTACTGGGAATTGTCCTTGTATCAATTCTTAAGGGCCCCTTGAATGGTCCGGTGATAGGTGGGATTTTTACACTGGTGGGATTCGGAGCATTTGGTAAGCATCCTTTAAATGCATTCCCTGTAGTGGTCGGTGTTCTTGTTTCAGCGCTGCTTTCCGGTATAGCACTCTCTTCCACAGGATTATTGCTTACGATTCTATTTGCTACAACCTTGGCTCCAATATCTGGTCATTATGGCTATCTTGCAGGAATACTTGCAGGGTTCCTGCATCTGTCACTTGTTTCCAATCTTGGTTATCTTCATGGGGGTATGAATCTATATAACAACGGGTTTTCAGGAGGCTTTATAGCAGCTTTTCTGGTTCCCATATTTGAATCTTACAAAAAGGAGAAGGATCTATGAAGGATGAGAAATCCAAATTATTAAAAATCATGAATGAATTGGTAAGATTTTTCTTGAAGGCAGGCAATCACCATATCAATATCCAAATGGACCTCGGTGAGCATGAAGGGGTTATCATATTGGAGGGATGCTGTACAAGAATATCAGATGATCAAATTCGTGAACTGGACAGCATCATCAACTCACCTCGAAAGGATGAAGCAGAAGAGTACTACTGGAATCTCATAGGCAGCAATGATTTTTCCGAGATCCATCTTTTAGGAGCTTTGGTAAATGATGGCGAAGTCGGTTATGTAGGCGATAATTTGAGAATAAAGGTTAGAAGAAAATTTTAGGATGGTCCATGGACCATCCTATTTCATATTCTCTATAATTTTCTTGAAGTTGTCGTAGAAGTACAGGGCATTTTCTCCATCAAGCTTCATCCCGTCCTTCTCTATCTCATTCAGATACTCCTGCAGGATTCTTGCTGTTCTAGTGTCAGGATTGTCTCTTATTGTGTCCTCATAGAGCTGGAGTATATCCTCCCTGATCTCACTTTTCCCTTCCTGGGCGTAGATGTATTGATTCCCCAGACCCTGGATGGCCAGGCTCATATAGGTATCATACAGGTCCTCCAGTCTGGTTCTTGTTTTTCCTTCCGGATAGTTCTCTATATGATTCTCTATCTGAAGTGCCCTCTCAAGGATTTCCTCGGCTGAGATATTCAAGCTCTCTCCATCCGTAGTCTCATTTTCAATCTCTGTGTTCCATATTCTGAAGTATGACTTGAACTCATCTGATGCATGCTGGACATGAGGTGCAAGCTTCTGAAGCACTCCCTTGGTGTCATAGCCCTGGGCATAAAGGTGGTTTTCCAGCTGTAGAAGCATCTCGTCAACCCGGAACTCATCAAGGCTGTCAACATTTTCCTTCAGGAAATTGATGATCTTGTCCTCATCCATTCTCTGCTCGATGTAGCTGTAGTATTCCTTGAGTATCTGAACCTGCTCGGTCTCCTCAAGACGGTCCTTGACGATTTCCGTTGCCTTATCCTTTAACCCATCCACATCAACATTTTCAGTTACCTTTTCAACATTTTCAGAGCATGCTGAAATAAACAGCGTGCTGGCAAGTATTATTACTACAAGTAATTTTCTCAATTCAATCAACTCCCTATTACCATTATACTATCAAATTACAATTATATTGTTACAAGAGCGTTACATCCGGAGCCAATCCTCAAATAATTACAACGCTTTATTGCATGAATAGGTTTTCCCTGCATTGACATAAAGTTTCTTTCTAATTATAATTCTATTTAACTGTATGTAAAAATTTCACAGTGAATCATAAGCAATACTCTCTAAAAATATTATACAAGGGGGAATACATATTATGACAAAACAGACTTTTTACAAGGGCTTCACCCTAATTGACGGAACCGGAGGGAAGCCTCTCCAAAATGCATTCATGATTGTTGAGGATAAAAGGATCAAGAAAATCGGCAAGCTTGTGGATGCTGAATCCACAAATGGATACGAGGTTGTTGACCTGCACGGAAAATACGTGATGCCAGGTATGATCAATGCCCATGTCCATATCATCATGGAGCCGGTGGGAGACCCTAACAAGCTACTTATGACCGAGTCAAAATACAAGACACTCTTAAGGGGAGTTTCAAACCTTAAGAAACATCTCCTTTCAGGGACAACCTATTTCAGGGACATGGGTGGGTATGACTATATGGACATAGTCCTTAGGGATGAAGTCAAGTCCGGGCTTGTTGAGGGACCTGAATTCCTTGCTTCAGGGAAGGTGGTTACAATGACTGGAGGTCACGGCTGGATGATGGGACGGGAGGCAGACGGACCGGAGGAAACCAGAAAGGCTGCCAGAGAGCAGCTTAAGGCTGGAGCTGATGTTGTGAAGATAATGGCTACAGGAGGAGTTATGACTCCAGGTGTGGAGCCTGGAAGCCCTCAGCTTGAAGAGGATGAAATAAGGAGTGCTGTTGTCGAAGCCCATAAGGCTGGCAAGAAAACCGCCACCCATGCACAGGGAACCACTGGAATCAAGAATGCAATCAGGGCTGGAATCGATTCTATCGAGCACGGAATATTCCTTGATGAGGAGGCCATCCAAATGATGGTGGACAATGGTACATATCTTGTACCAACTCTTGTAGCCCCCTATTTCATAGTGAAGAACGGTATTGCTGCAGGTATTCCAAAATTCGCCGTAGATAAGGCAGAATATGTAATGAAGTACCATATTGACAGCTTCCAAAGAGCCCACAGGGCTGGGGTGAAGATCGCCATGGGAACTGACTCCGGAACACCCTTCAATCAACATGACGGTGGACCTTGGGAGGTAAAGCTGATGGTTGAGAATGGGATGACTCCAATGGAGGGAATTGTTGCCACAACCCGAAACGGAGCTGAATGCCTGGGTATTGATAAGGACTACGGAACCATTGAAAGAGGAAAATTCGCTGATTTCATCGTACTTGATGAGAATCCACTTGAAAATATTGATGTGCTTTTTGATGTTAAAGGTGTATATAAGCTTGGCAAGAAGGTTAAATGATCATAAAAATAATGGCAAGACTGTGGCTCCTGATTATCAGGAGCCATTAAATTTATTGATTTTCCTTTTCCAGTTCATCGGTCAACTTCTCTATTTCATCAATCATCCTACCGATATAGGCGATTGTATTTAAGAGAGGTTTTTCGGTTGTTATGTCCACTCCCGCCATTCTTGCCAGCTCCACAGGATTCTTGGTACCTCCAGCCATAAGCACATTTCTCCAATCCTCTATGGCGATCTCCCCTTCCTGAAGTATCCTCTGGCTTGCTTCAGTTGAAATGGTCAAGCCTGCCGAGTAGGTGTATGGATACAGGCCCATATAGTAGTGGGGCTGCCTCATCCAGGTCAGCTCAGCTCCATCTGTTATTTCAACATCTTCTCCCCAGAATTCCTCCAGAGTCTCTCTCTTAAGCTGGTCCAGGACCTCAGCATTTACGCTTCCACCTGCGTCTATTATCCTGTATACCTCCCTCTGATAATGAGCTTCAAGGAGATGGGTGACAAAATTGTGGTAGTAGGTCTTTGAAACCATGGAAGACAGAACCCACCTCTTCATCCTCGTGTCATCAGTGGTCTTCATAAGATGATTTGTAAGTAGCATCTCGTTCATTGTGGATGGAGCCTCTATGAAGTAGAGTGATGGCTCAGAGTTGAAAATGCTCTGGTTCCTGTGTGCAAGATGGAAGTGTCCAGCATGTCCAAGCTCGTGGGCAAGTGTGAAAACATCCCTCATCTTGTCGGTCCAGGAAAGTAGTACAAATGGATGTGACCCATAAGGAGTTGAGCAGAATGCCCCCGTTGATTTACCCTCATTCATTACAAAATCAATCCATCTTTCATCAAATGCCCTTTGGAGCATCATCAGATAGTCATCCCCCATTATTCCAAGACTTTCGAATATATATTCCTTTGTCTCCTCCATGGAGATTTCCGGTTCAAAGTCAGGATCAACATCCACCTTAAGATCTGCGAAGGTCATCCTCTCAATACCATGGATCCTCCCTAGAAGCTTTGCATACCTTCTCATATGGGGTGCAAGGTGTTCCATTATTGTATCAATCTGCCTGTTGTAAAGGTCCAGTGTTACCTCCTGGTCAACCAATAGGCTATCAAATACTGATTCAAACCCCCTCAGGTCAGAAAGGGTCTTCTCCCTTGTTACATGGGCCTGGTAGGCAGTAGCCATGGTGTTCCTATAGCGGGACAAATCTCTGGAGAATCCCTTAAAGGCTTCCCTTCTAAGCTCTGTGTCCTTTTCATACTCCCATTCTCCCTCAAAGGATGCAAAACTCAGAGAGTGCAGCTCTCCCTTTGCCTTGAAGTCCTCAAAGGAAAGGTCTGCAAGCTTTGACATGTTGTATACCCTGTAGGGAGCCTCAAAGGTTGTGGAAAGGGCGGAAAGAACCCTTTCAGCCTCAGGGTGAAGCCTGTATGGTTTCTTCCTGAATATGAACCTGAAATAGCCCAGGTTCTCAGGGTTTTCCTTTGCAGCCTCCATAAGGTCTTCCTCGGGAGCCTCCATTATTTCAGCCTCAACAAAGCTCAGCCTGCTTTCCATGGCAGAAATCCTGTTGCTTATGTTCTCAAGCTTTTCCTGAGCCTTCATGTTTGTCAGGTCAACCTCTGCATTCAGGTAGGAATAGTTTTCAAGCCAGCCTCCAAGCATATCCAGTTCACGCAATCGGTCCAGGCAATCATTGATATCCTGGGCAGCCTTTAACCTTCCCTTGTAGTCCCTCTCAATTCCTTCCCCTATTGAGATGTACTTGTCAAAGGCTTCCTTGAAGGACTTCTCATCCCTAAAGATTCCAGTCAGATCCCATGTAAGACTCTTGTCAACTTCTCTTCTCTTTAGCATTTTTTCAGCCATAACCATTCCCCCGTTCAAATTATTGACCCAAGGCTAGCTCCTATCCTTAAGCAGTTCATTAACAAATTCATTTATCTTTACAACCATTTCTTCTTCTCTAAGGTCCCTCTCCATTGACAGACTCACTATGTAATTGTCCTTTTTCAAAAAGATAGCCCCACCATCATCCATATCCTGGTCCCTGAAGGTTGCAAAGTAGGCCTTGTCATATTCAGGGTACCACTCCTTGGCATCCCAGTATTCCCCAACATACCTTGTGTAGCTTTCAAGCTCCATTTGAAATAGATATTCTGCCATACTATCACTTATATACCCTGTTACCTCCGTTGAAACCCGGTCTCCCCAACTCCATTCAGTGTAGGAATATCTCCTGGGTGCGATTATGCTGCCTTCTCTTCTGAAGGATGTCTCCTGTGGATTTTCCAATCTCAAGGCCTTGTAACCTTCTGGAAGCTTTTCGCCATGACCTGTTGAAATCATCCTCATATTTATTGCTGTAATCAAGCCAATCACTATAAACACAGCAACAAATGCCACAAGGGTCTTCTGGACTGTCCCCATTTCCCTTCCTACAAAGAAGCCCCTCAATTTATAGGCAACAAACATACCTGCAACAACCGGTAATATTGTGAGGATTATCATGTTGCCAGCCATGACAGAATCCACACTTATCACTATCACCAATAGAAGGAGGACCATTACACCTCCAAGCGCCTGGGCCTTCCTGGAAAAAACCACCGTGGATGGATTCATGTAGGGATACTCTCCCGGATCATCACTATTCCTTATCCTTAGCCATATTTTAATGTTTTCAATGACTGATATCAAAAGGAACAAGGATATCAAAGGTAGAATAATCAGGCTTAAGAGACCTGTATTTGAATATAGCATGGACGGATGTATTGGAAACATCCTCCACATGTTGATAATGTTCATTAGGATAAGAAGCGTGAAGCTTGTATTCTCAAGCTTGATGCTCTTCCTTATATTTCTCATCTGGCCTGATCTGTCTATCGGCTCCAGATCATCTCCCAGTTTCTTGCTGAAAACATGCATGCTTTCCTTGGAATCCACATACTCCCAGCCCTTTTCCTCCTGCTGGTGTATGTACTCCTTGGCCATTTTCTCATCAACTGTTTCAAAGGCCTTGGGCTGTGGATATATGGCTATTGAATACTCCCTATCCTCTGGGTATCCTTCCCAATAGGTGCTTATCCCCCAAGATAACTTTTCGATAAAGATCCCCCTGCTGGCCATGTCCCTGTAGTGGTCCTCCATAGCCCTCCAGTCCAACATCCTGAAGCCTTCAAATCTGTGTCTTCTCCTATTTGACATTTCTCCTCCTTTCCCGGTCTCCTGCCATCATTATCCTGATGGTCTCAAATGCAGCCACTATGAAGAATACCGCATAATGTCCCCTGGCGTACCTGAAAAATGCCCTTGGAAAATAATAGTCGTGTATATCCCCTGAAAGCAGTCCAACCTGGTTCCTAAGCTCAACCACCTGCTGGGAATCCAATCCCCTTATTACCTCCTCCTGGAGCCTTGGCTCATTTACAGAGCTGTCCTTGTCAAACATGTGGAATTCAAGGTTATCAAATGCAAGTATACGGTTGTACTCAATATCAAGATCCTCATATTCATCAGGCTGTGTGGAGTAGAACTCATATTGGGGATAATCCTCCTGGATCACCTGTATCATAGGCTCATACTTTATTGAATCGGAAAAATAAAAAACTGTACCCAACAGCATCAGCATTATTGAAACAAGCATTGCAACTCTTTGTAAAATATATATAAACATAGGAATCTCCTTTCATCTATTCTAATGTTAATTATAGCATGAATTGAATATTGTTTCCCTCACATATTGGGAATTCATGAAAATAATTGGCTCAATTTGAATGTTTGTACCCGTAATTGACGTTCATGGCCATGTGATTGGTCCATATATCCAAAGGGTCATATGTTTGTTATATTTTTCACTTTAAAATTGATGCTGTTGAATTTGTAGATGTTTACTCATGTTTATTGGCTAATTCCGCTTTTTTAGTAATTTTTAGAAAATTTTGTTATTCTTTTTTGTGAAAAACATTAAGTTTTTTACCGAATACTATTGATTTCCACTTCATATCATGATAATATTCCGTTATATTAATAACAATGTCCACTGGAGGTTCTATTATGACTAAAAAGTTGATTGGACTTGTAGCCTTTGCAGCTACAGGTTCAGGACTATTATTTACTGTGGGACTCAATGAAATGAGCCCACTCAATACAATAATTCTAATGACAGTTGGTTACTTTTTTACCCTAAGTCTTGTAGACCACTACAAGGAACTGAAGGAAGGTGAATAGTCAATGTTACTTGATAAAAGGAAGCTTGAAATTCTGGCATTGGCCATTGGGAGCACCTCTCTAACCTGGATCCTCAACCACCATTTGGGGCTTGGACCCATTGTGGCTAACGGACTAATTGGAGTTCTGGCAGCTTTTCTTATGCCCGGAGCCCTTGCAGGAGTTGCCTATACGTCATCCTTTGTTGGAATGAGCTCGCTGGCAGTTCTTCCATCACTTATGCTGGCACTGATAGGTGGGTTGATTGCAGGTTTAGTGATTATAACAACAACGGAAGTCTATGCTGGTATAGGTGGCAAGGGTGGAACCACGGCTGCTGCCGCAGCTCTTGTTACCAAAGCCATTTCAGGATTTTTGGGCTAGGAGGGAAGCCATGAACATATTACTGATCACATTGACTGCCATTGCGGCAGGAGTTACAACATATTTCATAGCAAACAATCTAAAAAAGGGAGCAGTGCTGGCATCAGCATCTGTAACCCTTGCTTCAGGGATAATTTTCCCCTATTTCTTTCCAACCATGGGCTCAACACTTATGGTAGTGGCAGCCTGCGCCTCCTATGGCGGAATGGTCTCCAGAAAGAATGCGCCTGCAATACTTGATATGGTGATGATTTCTGCAATTATAGGTCTTTTATTTTCAATAACCGCCACTTCCTATGCCGGCATCGGAGGTAGGCTAGGTACAATCGCTGCAATTTCCTGTTTTGCCTGGCTAGGTGTAAAGAATTCAGTAAAAGCGGCGTCAAGGGCCAGAAAAAGTGATTTTCTGTCAAAATCCGTGGGAATCTGGCAATAATTCCATCAATACAGCTAAAGGGACCTGAAAAGGTTCTTTTTTGTTGAATTAAAAAGCCTCACATGATACAATGACTTGATGAAAATATTGAAAAGAGGATGAAGAACAATTGATTAATGTTAATAACTTGAGCCTAAGATTTGGCTCCCAAAAACTATTTGACGATGTAAACCTGACCTTTACACCCGGCAATTGCTATGGTGTCATTGGTGCCAACGGTGCGGGAAAAAGTACCTTCCTAAGGATCCTATCCGGAGATGTTGAAGCGGATACTGGAGATGTTAACATAGCACCAAATACCCGTATGAGTGTCCTGAAGCAGGACCACTACGAGTTCGATGATTATGGGGTAATTGAAACTGTAATCATGGGAAACAAAAGACTGTATGACATAATGATTGAAAAGGACGAGATATATGCTAAGGAGGACTTCACGGATGCCGATGGAATAAAGGCTTCCGAGCTGGAGGCTGAATTTGCTGAAATGGATGGATGGAGTTCGGAAAGCGAAGCTTCCTCACTACTCCAGGGACTTGGAATTCCTGTTTCTCTTCACCAAAAGAAGGTAAGGGACCTTACAGGTAACGAAAAGGTGAAGGTGCTTCTGGCACAAGCCCTATTTGGAAAGCCGGGTATCCTTATTCTTGACGAGCCAACCAACGACCTGGATGTAAAAAGCATAAGATGGCTGCAGGACTTCCTGGGTGACTTTGAGGGTACTGTAATAGTCGTTTCCCACGATCGTCACTTCCTGAATGAAGCCTGTACACACATGGTTGACATAGATTTCGGAAAGATAAAAATGTTTGTGGGCAACTATGATTTCTGGTATGAGTCAAGCCAGCTTGCACTTCAGCTGATGAGGGACCAAAACAAGAAGAAGGAAGACAAAATAAAGGATCTCCAATCCTTCATAGCCAGGTTCTCCGCCAACGCATCAAAATCAAAGCAGGCAACCTCAAGGAAGAAGCTTCTTGAGAAGATTTCCCTTGATGATATAACCCCTTCCACAAGAAGGTATCCCTTTGTAAGCTTTACCATGGAAAGGGAGGTTGGAAACGAAATCCTTACGGTTGAAAACCTTAGCAAAGACCTGGATGGAGACGTGTCACTCAAGGATATCTCCTTCAGGGTAAACAAGAACGACAAGATTGCATTTATCGGTGATGAGATGGCTGTTTCTGCCCTGTTCCAGATCCTGGTTGGAGAAGTGGAAGCAGACAGTGGCTCCTTCAAGTGGGGCCAGACAATAACAACCTCATACTTCCCCAAGGATAATACACAGTTTTTCAACAATGTTAAGCTGAACCTGGTGGATTGGCTGAGACAGTTCTCTGTTGAACAAAGTGAAATATACCTGAGAGGCTTTCTGGGAAGGATGCTATTTTCAGGGGATGAAGCATTGAAGGATGCACAGGTCCTATCAGGAGGAGAGAAGGTTAGGTGCATGCTATCAAGGATGATGCTAAAGGAGGCAAATGTCCTTATTCTGGACCAGCCAACAAACCATCTAGACCTTGAATCAATAACCGCGGTCAACAATGGACTAAGGGACTACAAAAGCAATATACTCTTCACATCCCACGACCACCAGTTCATTCAGACAATAGCAAACCGAATAATTGAGATTACACCTGAAGGCTTTAGAGACAGACAGCTGACCTATGAGGAGTATATAGAAGAATTC
>CAYMHD010000010.1:0-3093 GCA_964390135.1 uncultured Gudongella sp.
CAATCTGGAGGAGGTAGTCCTCAATTTTACCCACTGCTTCCTCAGTTTTTTCCAAGGTTGTTCCTGGGACCATTTCAACTGTTACATAGGAGACTCCGCTATCAAACTTTGGAAGCATTTCCATTCCATTTGATCTTATGAATAATCCGCTGAGCACCATAAGTACAGCCATCACAGCCAGGGTTCTCTTTTTCCTCTTGCTTGTCTTGTGGAAAATCATAATGTACTTTTCCTGTATTGAGTCCATAATTCTATTGAAGGGTACTGAAAGCTTGGAGACAAGTTTCTCAGTCCTTTTAAACTCCAGCGGTTGGAACATCACTGTCAGCAAAGGAATAATAACCAATGCAACCATCAAGGACGAAGAAATTGCGAATATCAATGTAGCTGATAATGGTCTGAACATCGCTCCAACAAAACCTGTAATAAACATCAGGGGTATCAGTACTATCAAGGTTGTTGTAGCACCCGCTATACTAGGTAGTGCAATCTCGTCTGTTCCTTCTATTGCAGCTCTTGTTATTTCCTTACCCTGTCCAACGTGACTGCTTATGTTCTCCACTACCACTATTGCAGTGTCTACAACAAAACCAATGCTCAATATCAAGGCAGATAGTGTAACCAGGTCAAGGTCCATATCAAACACCTTCATCAGTCCCATGGTGCTTAAGAAAACCAGAGGCATGGATATTGAAATTACCAGAGATCTCGAAATGTTGTTTATGAACAATAGAATTATGATCATGGTAAATGCTATGGCGATTAAAACGCTCGTTGCCATATTTGATACCATTTGATTGGTGAATTCGGAATCATCAGAGGCAACGGTCATTTGGACATATGGATATGCCTCCTCAAGCTGTACCATTTCATCTCCAATGGTTTCGATTACATCCACAGTGTTGTAATCTGCCTTCTTGGTAATAAGGATTGCAAGTGCATCCTCACCATTAAGCCTGTATGACCCTTCCCTATCCACTGTACCTGACTCAACATCTCCCAGAACAGACAAGGGGACCGAATTCCCATCTCCAAGTGGTATGTTTATGTTTTCCAGCTCCTGTATTGAAAGCAGGCTTTCTTCAACCCTAAGGAGCAAATCCCTGTCTTCGTAGAGTATGCTTCCTCCTGGTGCTTTGATGTTTGATGCCTTTAGTGAGCCCACTATGGTCTCCATGGACAATCCATATGCCCTTACGGTAGCTTCATCCAAGTTGACCAGAATTTCCTGGCCATACCCACCGAACATATTCACAGCCGCCACACCTTCAACCAATTGAAGCTCATATGCCAGCTTATCCTCTGTGAGGGTTCTCAAATCCTTCATGGAAAGCGAATCACTCTTTAGGCCTATGGTCATGATCGGTTGGTCTGATACGCTGAACTTCAAAACCTGAGGATCCTGAAGGCTTTCGGGCAAATTGTTCCTTGTGGTGCTTATGGTGTTCTGGATATCTATTGCAGCCTGATCCACATCTGTTGAATAATCGAATGTCAATCGTATTATTGATATGTTGTCCTGGCTGGATGAACTGATGTTTTCTATTCCATCCAGCTTTGCAAATGCTTCCTCCATGGGCTTTGATACGTCAGTTGCAACATCCAGTGCCATTGCACCTGGATATACGCTCATTACAGTTGCAGTTGGTGGGCTGGTATCTGGAGATAGCTGCGTGTTCAAGGTGAACATGCTGTAAACTCCAAAAATTACAATACCAATTATGATGGAAAGGACAATGTATTTTTTACCTGTGGAGAATTTTCCAAAACTCATTGTGTAACCTCCTCCTCCAAAGTATAAACAAGGGTTCCATCACTTAGTGATTGTATGTTTCTAACTGCAATTACATCACCTTCAGCCAAACCTTCAATAACCTGATATTGGCCGTCTATACTCTTTCCAGGCGTGATTTTCCTTTCGTAGACCCTTCCTTTGTCGTTGTACACATAGACCACCATGCCAGTCTCCAGGGTCTTTACAGCAGATGAAGGTATCATTATTTCATTTCGGCTGGAATCCAGCAGAATCCTAATTCTTGCACTGGACCCAATTACAACCTGGTCCTCTGGACGTTGGACGTTTACCCTAACCTCGCCTATCCTCGTTTTAGGATTAACACTACCACTCTTATAGGAAACATCCCCCTCAATGGATTCATCATAGCCTGAAAGTGTAACCTCAACATCCATGCCTTTTCTGATTTTCTGAAGGTCTGATTCGCCGACCTGGGTCACAATCCTAAGCTGATGGACATTATCCAGACTTACAAGAGCTCTGCCAGGTGAAGCAAGCTCTCCAACAGAAACCATGATCTGTGTGATTTGTCCATCAAATGGAGCTTTGATGGAGGTATCTCTTATTGACAATTCCATCTCGTCAATTGAGGCTTCCAGTTCCCCCAGCTGTGCTTGTGCAACATCCCTTTCCTGTTGAAGCTTATTGTAGTTTGAGTTCATTGTATGTTCCAACTCCTGTACCTGGAGTCTCATGGACTGAAGCTGGTGTTCCCCCTGATCCAGCTGGGATTTTGAAACAGCTCCCGCATCATATAGGGTTCCTAGCTTCTCGACCTCTGATTCTTGAAAATCAAGAGATAATTTTGCAGATTGTAGCTTGGAAACCATAGGATTTGTTGAGTGAAAACCACCTAATTCAGAATCAAGATATGAGATGGTTTCATATAATAAATTCCTCTTCTGCTCCACTGTTTGAAGCCTTGCCTCAAGCTGCTCACCGTCAATCTGGAGAATAACATCCCCTTCTGATACGATATCTCCCTCAGATACGTTTATTCTGGTAATGTTACCTGTCACCTTTGGGCTAAGCATTGCCTTGGTATCACTTTCCAGAGTTCCCAGATAAGTCAGATCCTGAATCATTTCAACCTTCTCCACAGTTTGGAGCTGGGTTACGATTCCTCGCTCTTCAGGCTCCTGATCGGATTTGATTGCTTCAATTGGCAGCAGGGAGCTATTCTTGAGTATGAAATATCCTACTATAACAATTAAAATATATCCTAGCTTTCTTCTCATGATAATAAAACCCTCCTATCTGTTTTGGTCGATAAGACTTATGGTTCCTGCTAGTTCAAC
>CAYMHD010000010.1:3103-4688 GCA_964390135.1 uncultured Gudongella sp.
CCCTGACGATGTTTTCGTCCTTCTCTGGGAGATATAGGAAGGAAAGGATGCTTCCCATTATCAATCTCATTATGAAATCTTGATTTGCCAGTTTAAACCCCATTTCATGAAGGCCCTTCTGTATCTGAACTCCAACCTTCTTTATAAAGTCCATATCACCCAGCTCATGGTTCATCTGGTTTTCCATAAGTACAAGCCTAACCACTTTATGATTTTCAGAAATCACGGCCAGCCTGTCCACCAGGAAGCTTACCAATGCCTCCTCGGGACTTATATCCTTATGGACCTTAAGATTATCTTCAAGAGTATTTGTTAATATTGGCATTACTCCATGCAGAAATATCTCCCTCTTGGAGTTAAAATTTCTAAATAGGGTGACTTCAGAAATTCCTGCTGCCTGAGCTATCTGAGCCGTTGTTGTACCCTTGTATCCATTTTCAACAAACAGATCTATTGCAGTCTGGGTAATCTGTGCTTGCCTTTCTTCTCTACTCATCCTTATTCTATTATTACTCATATTTGCCTCCTTATGTTAGTACTTACTTACTTATGATATCACAAATATGAATTTTGTCAAAGAAAAAACCGGAGATTTCTCTCCGGTTCAACACTTATATTGATCATCCATCACTATAAATGCTTCTTATACAAGCTATTATATCGTACTGCGTTATCCCTTATTGCTCTTTTTTCTTCTTCAGTCACCTCTCTAACCACCTTGCCAGGTATTCCGATGACCATTGAATTATCTGGGATTTTCTTCCCTTCAGTCACAACGGTACCTGCTCCAATTATGCAATTATCTCCAATTACAGCATTGTTGAGAATAATGGCTCCCATCCCAACCAAGGTATTGTTCCCCAGAGTACAGCCGTGGATTATTGCATTGTGACCCACTACCGTATAATCACCGATTCGCGTTGGGATGTCAGTCTCGGTGTGCACCGATGCGTTATCCTGAATGTTTGAATATTTTCCCACTACAATATCTTCGATGTCTCCCCGGATAACAGCTCCATACCACACACTGCTTCCTTCTCCTATCTTGACATCACCTATTACAGAAGCTGTCTCTGCAACAAATGCGTCCTTGTGAATCTGTGGTTTGATATCACCTAAATTTTTTAGCATATAAGCACTCCCTTATTTCTTTAGTATTTAAAAGTTCCCCCAGTCATTGACCGGGGGATGATTGTTATTCAAATCTTCTAGCCTTTTCAAGTCTTTCCTTGTCAATCTCCCAGTCCTCATATCCATCCTTGAGTATATTGTAGTAGCTGTCCGGTGGTGCCTGCTCCTTCTTGTCCACCATGGAATATACAAAAGCTTCGTACAGGTTACCAGTATCATCCACAACCTCAACGATTATCCTTTCGTAAAGATCTGGATGACCCTCAAGTATATCCAGCTTTTCCAGCTCCTGTTTTGATATCAGGTAGAGTCCTCCAACCACTTCCTCACCCTCCGCTGGGACTATATCCGCCAGTTCATTGAAGGTTAACCTATAGTCCTTAAGTCTTACCTTTTTCAAGGGTATTGCATGTGGACATCTACTGGACATATACTTCTTGCTAAGATTGCTTGC
>CAYMHD010000010.1:4698-19673 GCA_964390135.1 uncultured Gudongella sp.
CGTAATAACGGGACATAAGCCGCTTGAAGTCGCCCTAAAGCTTGTTGATATTGCTCATTACTACGGGCTTCCAATCACAATCTTTGAGTTGGAGTCAGAGCTTTTCCGTACAACATAAAAACACCTCCTCGGAATCCTCATTACTATATTACCCCTTGGAGGTGCATTATATTCTAATCTATTTCCAATATCTATGCACTAAGCTTAATTCTTTCTTCACTTTCAAAGAATATGTCCTCAGACGGAATTCCCTTTGACCTCAATATATGGTAGCATTCCCTAATCATAGCACTTGAACCGCACATATATACCTTGTAGCCTGTTACATCCATGGTCTTGAGCAGTCCTGTAACATAGCCCTTATGGAAGCCATCCTGGTCTTCCCTCGATGCAGCCGGTTGATACTCAAAATTATTATACTTATTGTTAAGTTCCATAAAGTAGTCATGATAAATGAAATCATCAACATACCTCTGACCATTGAGAAGCTTTACTGATTCAACAGATTTCCCTTTTGAAAGAGTTTCCTTGGCAAGACCAATAAAGGGTGTTATTCCAATTCCATTTGCTATGAACAGCATCTTTTTTGTATCCTCACCAGGTACAAGATGGTTTCCCATGGGACCTTCCAAGATGACCTTGTCACCCACATTGAATCTGAATATGATTTCAGTCCCATAACCATTCCTTACCTTCTTTATTATAACCTTGAGAATCCTGTCATCCTCGTTTGCTGAAGATATTGAATAGGCTCTATACTGCACTGGATTATCCTGAATCTTTACCAGAATAAACTGACCAGCCTTGTAATGTACCTTTCTTGGGTTTTCAAACCTGAAAACAAACTCCCTGAGATCTCCCCCAAGATCATTGACTTCAACAAGTGTAGATTCAATTTCCTGTCTGTTTTCATAGCCTTTGACATCACTCATCTGTATTATGTTTACAGCCTTTCGCTCAGTTTCCAATGACAATAGGTTTGCAGGACAGTTTTCGACACATGTTGTACATTTAATGCAATTGATGTTGTCAAATTGGTTGTTCTCGTTAAACTCCAAATACGGTGTCAGTTGAAATGGACAAACCCTTGCACACTTTCCACAGGTGTGGCACTTGTCCTTTGACTCTATGGTTATTCTCTTTTCGGTATGCTTTGCGACTCCCACGGCTTTTCCCAATCTGTAGGATAGCTTCTGCAGGGTTCCCATCGGACAGAACTGGCACCATGTCCTTGAATTTACCAATAGTGCAACTGCTCCCCCGACGACAAGTACCATAAGATAGGTGTTGACAAAAATATACCCCAGCCTTTCAATAAAGCTGTATGATCCCCAAAGGGCAGCAATCCTGAATAGCTTTCTAGAAAAATTAATGGTGAAGAATAGGAAAAATGCCCCGATAAACCACTTGCTCTTGAGAAAAGATGGTATCTTCTTGTTCATGCTGATTGGATTGATTATGTTGTCAAACAGGCTTCCGTGGGGACAAAAGTTACCACACCAATGTCTACCGGAAAAGAATGAAGTTCCCAAAAGGCCCGCCATTATTCCTACGACAAGTATCCCAAGCCTAGGCTCCCAAAGTCCACCTATGGCAACCAGAAAAGTGAAAATCCAGGCAAATTTTCTAATTGTAGTGAATGTTCTATTAGTTTTTATGTAGTAGTTGTTCAATTCGCTCAAGTCATGTTCCCCCTATTTTGTGTGTTATACCCTGCCTGGGTACAGTTTACAATTATACTAGGGGACCCTTTCAAAGTCAAATTTGTTAACTATTCTTAATTAATGGTTTACATTCACTGAAAAATGCACATAGAAAACCTCTGAATAAAGTGTATTCAGAGGCCTTTCGTTGCCTAAAGGTCCAGACCATTAAGTATGTCTCTTAAAGCTCTTATTTCATCCTTGTTGAATGTAACGCCCTTGCCCATCTTTTCATGGTCCGGATCCCATTCCCTGATATCATACTTTGCAGGATAATTGTTCCAGGAAACCATGTTAATTTCCTTTTTCCAGCCTCTTGGAGACTCACTGAGCTCACCAAGCCTATCCGTTATTTCAAATTTGATTTCCGCCATTGAGATTCCCCCCTTAACTATCTTTTTTTATATTGAACAAAAATAATGCGAGTGTATAAAAAACTATTGTAGTTGCTATAAGAACTCCTATATGAATACCTGGACTCAAATAGGAGTCTCCCCATTTGAATATTATACCAAGTTCCTGCTTCAATTGTACTGAAGCATCTGCCGGAGCTCCTGAAAAAGCCATTTCAATTGGAACCTCGGTGTAAATTTGTCTAAACAAAGCAGCTGCGTGTGATATTGGGAATAGTTTAATAACTGTTTGAACTGATTCTGGTAGAGCACCCATAGGTATGTATATACCTGTAAGGAAACCTATCAGTGTTCCTATCACTGTGCTTGCTGCAGCGAATGCATTTTGACTTCTAAAGAAGCTAACCATAAGTGCCACCATTGAGCTTCCTGCAAGTACTGACAAAACTAGTACACCCAAGGTTTTAATGAAAGCTCCAATCGGTAGAAGATATCCTCATCCAAATATTATATATGCCTGTCCCAGCCCAAGTGCAACAGTGGACATTGCCATACCAACTATAAAGGTGCTCGAAATATAACCTGCTACCAAAGTTGATCGGCTGACAGGGGAACAATAGAAATCCTTGATAAGCTTTTTATGTCTGTCCTCGACCATTATTCCGAAAGCTCCCATAGTTGTAGTAGTTGCTGTTACTGCCAACATTCCCGCCATTATCCAACTATCCATCAGAAATCTAGTATCTTCCTTTGATATTGAATCAGTCGATAACATATCTCCCAGGAACAGTACATATAGGCCTATGATTATCAAAACAGCAAGCAAGGAGAAAAAAACTGCACTTTTATCCCTGAAAAAGATCCTAAGGTTTCTCAGCACAATCTGCTTCATTCTCTCATCTCCCTACCTGTTATGGCGATAAATACATCATCCATGGTCCCTTTGAGAACTTCAAAACTATCAATATATTCTCTGCAAAGGTCAATCAACGGTAATGCCTCGAATGTTGAATCCACCCTAATGTATATATTATCAGCGTTGGATGAATATGATAACCCCTTTAGGTTCAATAGTTCCATCAATTTTTTATCATTGTTGACTGTAAGAATTAATCTATCTGTTGTGTATTGATCCTTAAGTTGGGAAGGAGTTCCTTTCGCAGCTATAGAACCATGGTCAATCACTATAACATAATCTGCTTCTGCTGCTTCCTCCATATAATGTGTCGTTAGGAATACTGTCATTCCCTTCTCCTCTTGCAGTAGCCTTATTGTGTTCCAAATGTTTTTTCTTGTCTGTGGATCAAGGCCGGTGGTTGGCTCATCAAGAAAAAGAATCTCTGGAGCATTTATTAGTGCCCTAGCAATATCACTTCTTCTCCGTTGACCTCCGGACAGCTTCCCATAGGGTCTATCAAGAAACTCAGAAACCCCGCAGATGTGAGCTGCATTTTCAACAGCATCGTTTAGCTCCTTTTTACCAAGCTTGTAGAAGCTTCCTCTCAATATTAGATTTTCTCTTACTGTCAGCAGATTATCCAGAAGGCTATCCTGGAACACTACTCCAATGCACTTTCTTATGTTTTCATCATTTTTCCCCAATTCAAATCCTTTTATCCTAACGTTTCCGGAATCAGGCCCTAAAAGTGTGGCAAGAATTTCCACAGTGGTTGATTTACCAGCTCCGTTTGGACCTAAAAAAGCGAAAAGCTTACCTTTTTCAACATAAAAATCAATTCCTTTAATAGCATTTATATCTCCATAAGATTTACTCAGACCCTGTATCTCAATAATATGCTCCAAAATAACCCCCCTCTCACTTTTACGATTTCATTATACTTCTTTTATAATCACTAAACAATATTACCTTAAGCTATTATTCAATCACATTATCTGGTATACTTTCATTATAAAACAAGGACAGGGTGAAATTATGAACTCACTGATTCTCAAATTGATTGCCTTAACAACCATGATTATTGACCATTACGGTGCAATTTTCCAGCCCTCAGAGATGACTTTCAGGATGATAGGAAGGCTGGAATTTCCAATACAATGTTATCTTATGGTGGAGGGTTTTATACATACCAGCAACATCAAGAAATATGCCTTTCGTTTGTTGGCTTTCGCATTGATTTCTGAAATACCCTTTGATTATGCTTTTTACAGAGGACTTTACTGGGGCCATCAGAATATTTTCTTCACACTCTTCATTGGGCTCTTGGCCATGTATTTCATAGATAGAAAGGATGTACAGGAAAGTGCCTCACCACTGATAGCCGTTGGAGCCGCAGCTGCAGCAACCTTCCTTGCAACCGACTACAGATTCATTGGAATTATATATATATTGGTTTTCTATTACAGTAGAAATCTTCCAGCTGTCCGAAGAATGTCCTTGGTTGCTGGGATCATATTTTTAACAAATCTGGTTTCCACAGGATGGATTCAGCAGTATTCACTCTTGTCCCTTCCGGTACTGTTGACCTACAACAATAAGCCAGGCCCAAAGATCAAGCCTCTCCAATACGCCTTCTATTGGGCATATCCTCTTCACCTGGCTCTATTTGCATTGGTGGTGCTGGGGTATTTAAGCCTCTAGTATCAACCCCCGCCAATGGGCTGTAAAAGAAGTATCTCATCTCCCTCCTTGAGTGTTCTCTCCAAGGAGGATTTTTCCTTGTTAACAAGTACTGTCAATCCATCAATTTCCATGGAGTTCAAATTTTCCAGATATTCAATGACCTCAAGAACACTCACATCTCCATCAATCCTCAGCTCTGATGGAACTTCAATATCAACCACTCCTATGAATTTCAGCCTCACTTTCATAATTGACACCCCATTCCAATGAAAATGCAATGGGCTCCCGGCCCATTGCATCCAGTTTAACATATTCTTAAGCACTACATCCAGTCTGTAAAGTCAATCTCAATTCCCATTGCCTTAGCAACTCCCTTTCCATACTCAGGATCGGCATGGAAGCAGTTCTTAATATGTCTTATCTTGATCATCTCTTCGGAATCGCCCATATTTCTGGCTGTGTTTTCAAATAGAACCTGCTTCTGCTCATCGCTCATCAGATTAAAGAGCTTGCCTGGTTTAGTGGAGTAATCATCATCATCCTCACGGAAATTCCAGCGTGAAATATTTCCATCAGCCTTCTCCTCAGGAAGCTCGTGCTCCTTGTATTCAGTCCAGTTGCCGTAGCTATTTGGTTCGTAATGAAGCTCTGAACCAAGGTTACCGTCAACTCTCATCATGCCGTCCCTGTGATAGGGATGTACATTCTTTGCATTCTTAGGTGAGTTTACTGGAATCTGATGATGGTTAACACCAAGTCTGTATCTTTGAGCGTCTCCATAGGAGAACAATCTGCCCTGCAGCATCTTGTCCGGCGAATATGATATCCCCGGCACAAAATTGGCTGGATTGAAAGCAGCCTGCTCAATCTCTGCATAGTAGTTGTCAGGATTTCTGTTCAGCTCAAAATATCCTACCTCAATCAATGGAAAATCTCCCTTGTACCAGACCTTGGTAAGGTCGAAAGGATTGTAGGGCATGTTCTCTGCCTCTTCAAGGGTCATGACCTGGATGTACATGGTCCATCTTGGGAAATCTCCCTTCTCGATGGCTTCATACAGGTCCCTTCCGTGGCTCTCCCTGTCCTTACCTACCAGTTCAGCTGCCTCCTGGTCAGTTAGATTCTTTATTCCCTGCTGTGTGTGGAAGTGGAACTTGACCCATACCTTCTCGTTTTGGGCATTTATCATTGAGTATGTATGGGAGCCAAAGCCATGCATGTGCCTGTAGGATGTAGGTATTCCCCTGTCGCTCATGGTTATTGTTACCTGATGTAGTGCCTCTGGAAGTGAAGACCAGAAGTCCCAGTTTGTATTTGGACTTCTCAGGTTGGTTCTTGGATCTCTTTTTACAGCATGATTCAGGTCAGGAAATTTCAGTGGATCCCTAAAGAAGAATACAGGTGTGTTGTTTCCAACCAGATCCCAGTTCCCTTCTTCAGTGTAATACTTCATGGCAAAGCCTCTGATGTCCCTTTCTGCATCTGCGGCCCCTCTTTCTCCTGCAACTGTTGAAAATCTTACAAGCATATCAGTCTTCTTTCCAATTTCAGAAAACATGGAAGCCTTTGTGTACTTTGTGATATCATGAGTAACTGTAAATACTCCAAATGCTCCTGAGCCTTTGGCATGCATTCTTCTTTCCGGGATCAGCTCCCTGTCAAAATGTGCCATTTTTTCCATAAACCACAGATCCTGCAGTACAATCGGTCCCCTTGGCCCAACGGTCATTGAATCCTGATTGTTTGTCACTGGTGAACCGGCTGCAGTTGTCATTCTGGGGTCTTTACCCTTAACATCGTTCTTGCTGGTTATTTTCTTATCCTCATCTTTCATGGCAAACCTCCTTGTCAGTACACCTGTCTACAAATTATCATTAAATGTTCTTTACTATATTACCCTGTTATCTTGCTAATGAAACCATGATAGTATGGAATTTAAATCTTAAAAATCTGATGTCCGACTTTACTTTTACCCCCTGCGGGTATATAATCGAATAGTACAAAATTAGTGGAGGTGTAGCTTGAAAAAACAAAAAAGAAGCAATAAAAGAAATAGTGGAAAGACAAAAAAAGCAAGGATTCTTGAAGCCAAATGCGACAGATCTCCCTTCTGCCCAGTAAAAAGGGTTTGCCCAACCGGTGCGGTTGAACGGGCTGGATTTTTTATGGGAAAGGTTGTTATAAACGATGAAAAATGCATAGGTTGCGGAAGATGTATCCAGGTTTGTCCACATAATGCAGTCTCATTCTAGGTACTTAAGGAAGAAGGCCCACCCTGAGGTGAGCCTTCAATTTCATTTTGTCGATTCAAATAAATCACTTTTCTGTTACATACATTCCAGCCAGCATAAACCAATGATTCATTCGGTTATTTGTTGTATCCAAACCAATATCAATGTTCTCAAACACCAGAAGTATCTTAATTTCATCCGACTCCATCACAAGGCTCATATCTTCCATTCCTGCTTCTACAGGTGTTCTGGATCCTGGAGGATAGCTTTCAAGGATCCCCTCGAAGTATGACTCCAAGTCACCCTCAAGTATCATCTCTCCATCAAGGTCTACTGACAGTTTTGGGATATCCATCTTATCAGATTGCCAGGATATTGAATAGGTCCCTCTTTGCCCTTCAATTTCTGTTCTGACCTCTTCACTTCCGTAATAATCCCTAAAATTGATTGCCCAATCATATTCATCTATCTCAACGAAACCTGATTGAAGGACCAGATTTGTGGACAGATATTCCCTTGGTATCTCCTCATCTGGCTCTGGCCAGGTTTTCTTGAAGCCAAAGGTTTCCTCAAACTCTTTTTCACCATATATTTTTTCATTGAACCATTCAGGCAGACTGCTACTTTCCTTGTATGCAAGGAAGCTCACAGCATCAGTTATATCCTCCCTGACTTCCCTATCTGGCTCAGTTGCAGCTGGAACAACCCCTCCATCCTGCAGCATCCCTTCAGCAATCAGGGCATTCTCAAGTCGGCTTACCTGGTATTTGACAGGCAGGGAATGGTAGCCTACAAGGGGAAATACAGCAATTGCTGCTATGATACTTCCGATTAGAGCAATTTTCCTGTGTGATTCCTGCTTCATGAGAATCAGTAGCACTACTGAAATTACAGTGAATATCCATACCATGATAAAATTGTACTCCACAGTCTTCAATCCCGTGTCCCTAAGCTGAACAATCAATGCCCAAGCCTCAAATGCCAATATAACAAGGGCGGTAAATGGATAAACCCTCTTGAAGAAGTTCACAAGGCCTGTATCCTGTCTGGTCACCATGATGTGTAACCAGATTCCTCCAAGGGCGTAGCTTGCCGCTATCCCTGAAAGCCTCACGAATGAAGATTCAACTCCTGAAAGAACTGTCCGTACTGTCCACAGCAGCAATACAAGTGTCAATGCCAGCAAAATGGGAACTAGAATATATCCCAGCATTACCTGTACAAATTTGGGCTGTTCCTGAAGCTCCTGCCTTCTTGGATCCTGGACGTCCTTCCTGAAATCCGGAAAGTAGCCAATAAATATACTGAAGGTCATAAACCCTACAATTACCCCTATATATTGAAATACCTTATTGCTCATATCGTTGTATAGCAGGGCCTGGATGGCACCAGCCACTCCGGATGTACCCATCATGAGGACTATCCCATAAAGGGAAGCCACAAAGAATGCCTTGTGGGTCATTAGAAAAGCCCTTGAGAAATCTGATTCCTCCCTTGGGAAAGATGCCAGATAAACAAACACCACAATACCTATTGCAATGGCTACCGAGGTTCTCGACTGGGCTATGGATGAAAGATATCTGTATTCCCTGTCCAGTCCACTTTCCCCAAATAGAAACAGCAGTATGAAGGTAACCAAAGTTGCTGAAAATCCAAATAAATTCGCACCCGTAAATGCTTTCCTTGTATTGTACCTGCTATTTGCACCAGTAATGGCAGTAAGACTCCATACAGCGCCCACTGCCATTGCCCACTGCAGCGAGTTGAGTAAAATGCTGTATTCCTGTTGAACCTCCCAATCCATATGGATCTTTACAATTGATACTATGGCAAATAGGAGCGCGTTACCCATTGCAGCAGGATAGTTCTGAAATGCCTCTGCCGCTCTTTTGAATACTCCTGAAATTGCAGATTTGAAATTATCCATTTCCAATACCTCCAGACCTGGTCTGTAATCCTTGTACTGTATTTATACCCATCCTGAATCATGGCTGAAGCCAACCGAAACAAAAAGGCAGGTTATCATCACTGCCTTAATGGTTTACTAGAAGCTATATGGTCCATACCATGTGATGTATACTCCTGAGTTGTTAGCAACGTTTATCAATGGATATTCAGCTTCCCAGAGCCCCACAAACTGGTCTCTTTCAATTCCATCCGGGTTGATATAATTGTCCTCAAGAAAATGGGGGTATTCATCATATAGCCCAAGGTATAGTACAGTAAGCTCCACATCGGTCTCAATAAGCTCCGCATACCTTTCGCTAACGGCTTTTAGCCTGGTAGCAATTCCCCTGATGACATCAGAATCAGCTCCCAGCATCTTCTCAAATCCATCTTCGTTTACATATGCATATATTCTGGTTATTCTATTATCGCTCGTTCTCTGTACATCATATCCTTCGAAATCTATCAGGGTTCCTTCAGCACTGATTGATGGCAGATTCTGTATCAGATCATCAAAAACCTCACCCTCGGACATACCCTTGAATAGGGACAGGTAGTTTGAATGGTTTCTCTCAGAAACCACCCCATCCTTCACAGCTGACACCGAAAACATGATTCTTGCACCTTCCTCATATTCTCCCAGTGGAACAATCACTTCATTGCTGTATTCCCATCTATCAATTTCATTTTCATCAAGAACCTTCTGGAAGCTTTCTCCACCATCAACTGATTCATATATAAGAAAATGATCTGCATCCATCCAATCCCAGCTCAGTGAGACCTCCTGGGAGTTCTTTTGTCTGGCCGTGATGTTTATTGGTGGATTTAGGATCTGTTCAGCCTCGTTGAACTCCTCTATGGTCATGTTCCTATTGACCGCCATAGACTTGAGACTGTTTATTGGCTTTGCGAATCCCAGGCTTTCAACCCCATACATCCTTGCAAAGACCACACCAACAGCCCTTCCATATTCATCTATCAGCATCCCGCCACTGCTTCCTTCGCTAAGTGGTATGGTAACCTGGATTTCATCGTTGGTAACGCCACTCACTATACCCTCTGTTAGGATATTTCTGTATCCAATGGGGCTGCTGATTGAGTAGACCTTTTGTCCTTTGACCAGGTTTGATGAGTCTCCCAGGACCATAGGCTCAGTAGCAGTGTCATCAATTGACAGAACAGCAAGGTCAAGACCACTTTCAAAGCCTGCAATTTTAACGTCTCCTGCATAAGCCGTCCCATCATCATATTCAATTGTAATCTCCTGAGCGCCTTCAATCACATGGTAGTTGGTTGCAATTTTCCCCGATGCAATGAAGAATCCGCTTCCATATCCAAAATCTCCGTTGTCATATTGGGTGAAAATCTGAACTGCTCTTTCTGAAAGTAGACCTATCTCTTCTGCATTGAGTTTTTCCTCTCTTCCATATTGTTCAAAGAGCCTGACTACAAGAGCAATTGCCTGCTCTCTTGTGGTTTCAAGCTTTGGAGCAAATGTATTGGAACCAATCCCGTTTATTATTCCGTTCTTGCTCATAAAGCCAACTTCATTTCTAAACCACAGGCTAATCTGAGCTCTATCTGAAAAGCCAATTGTATAGGTTCCCTGGGTTATTGCAGGATCAACCTTTTCAAGCGTCCTAAACAGCAGAGCTGCTATCTCTTCCCTGGTTATAGTTCTACTGGGTCTGAATGTTCCATCGCCAAATCCCTTGACAATCCCAAGATCATAGGCCTTTAAAACCTCTGGATTTGAAGTATCATTAAATGGATTCGCAGACTGATTTCTTGCGACCTCCCCTGAAAGTTCTTCATAAAGCATTACTGCCATTTCGGAGAATTCTTCCCTGGTGATCTTGTTCTGGTAGTCACCCAGTAAATTTGACGGAATCGGGTTGTTCTCCATGGCCTTTTCTTCTTCACCTACAGCCCATTCGCTTGGCGCTGCTAAAGCTTGTCCAGAACCGATGACAATTGTAAATATCAATGCTAATAATAATAGCTTCCGCATTTTTTCACCTCTTTATCTTTTAGTCCACTATGAGGATACCCATACTGGAACGAATCCACCCAAAAATGGAGCACATGGGATTTCATCATCTATTCCCATTATACTCCATTATCACACTGAATATTCAAATTTACACAAACTTTAACCACATTGTAATCTTTATCAGATTCCGAATCATTCATCTGAATAGTCTCTTAAATATTTTACGTTCATCAATATTGAAAGATAACTAAATCACCTTGCCCTGCTTCCTAGCCAAAGCATCCTTAGATGTACCAATAAGCAAGCCAATGGACATGCCTATGGGTATACCAAGTGCAAGGTTGTCAAAGGTGGTAAGCCCCAGTACAACTCCAATGCTAACTCCCAAGGACACCCACAATCCTGTGTTCTGACCCATCTGTATCAGATCATGGGTTCTGTTCAAATGGGCAACGTACTTGCTCTTTCTCTTGAAATGATCTTTGAGAGTATCCCTGTCAAAATCAGTGTTCTTTTCATTTAACTTTCTTAGGTAGGAATCCATGTCCTTCAGCAGGCTTTTGCAGTCCTTGCAATCATCGGAAAATTCATTGAACCTGCCACTTATCCTTCTAAGCAGCTTTGTGTCAAGCTTTCTAACGGTTTTCTTGTTCTGGGTTCTTTCCAGTGTATCAATTGATTCATTTATCCTTTCAATAATTGACATTCCTTACTCCTCTTTTCTATATTGTTGATTCAATTATCCTCTAGATCCTACTTCTTTTTTTCATGATGTAGTTTTCAACCAAAAGACCTATCAAATAGCCCACAGCTGCTCCTGCAACAGTATAGTATAGAAATTTGCTGTTCATGAGGCCCAATGTTACTCCAACAGCTATTCCCAAGGGAACGTAGATGCCCATGAAATGACCAACCCTGTAAAGACCATGTCCCTTCCTTAAATGCTTAAGCATTCTTTCCCTGAGTTTTTCATGATTTTTCCTCATGGCCCTATCTGGTTTTCCTCCATTTGCCACAATCTCCTTGAAATGAGGCTGTGCTTCCTCCAATAATCCTTTGCAATCCACACACTTCCCCGACAAGTAATCCAATCTGATAATCATTTTTTCAAACAGCTCCAGATCCAAAACAACCTTGTCCTTCTCCTTCAATGAACCAGTCAGCTTAGAAATGTTATTCTGCAAGTCTTTTGTCACTTTCATCAACTCTACCTCCATAATTTTAGTGATCAACCATTAATTCTTGAAAATTGCATTTTGAGGAAGTATCTTAAGTATATAGTTTCCCAGTTCTTCCTCGACCTCTCTGTATATTTCTGTATTTTCCCTTAACTCTTCCTTTTTCTCCTCCAACCATTCCTCGTCCTTGAGCAGTTCAATCATGTCAAAGGGAAAATTATTTTTCATATCTTCAACTTCAGCCTCAACCCTGCCAAATGTCTCCTGAAGAGCTTCAACCCTGTCCTCCAACTTATAGAAACCGACTTCCTTGAGTCCATAGGATGGGCTGCCTTCCTCAAGTACTTCCTTAAGGGACCTCATGGTTTCAAGGTCTGATGTTTCGTATGTCCAAAGGATCTTTTCCCAGTCCAAGCCCTGATCTGATAAGATCTCAGAATTTATGTCAGGATGCAGCTCCAGGACCATCTCCTCATACATTCTGTCCAAATCCCTCTGGTCTTTCAATGTAAGTCCATTATCTGACTTGAGTATTTTAGCGATTTCAATATCCTTTTCCATGGCCTTGAGCTTGAGTTCATTCTCTTCAAACTCCCTATCCAAAATATGTTCAACAAGAGATATGTCAACCTTTTCGGCATTGTCCATGAGATTATGGATGATCTCAATCTTTCTACGCATTCTCAACAAATTATTCTCAACCTTAAGAAACTCATATTCCAAGGCTCCAATTTCCATAACATATCTTGTCTTGTAATCAACATAGGTATGATAGCTCATCCGATCTCTTTTCTTGCTCAGCTTCGCGGTCTTCCTCCTCAGTCGGTCATACTTGTCCAAAAGCTTTTCCATATTTCTTTGCTCCTTGGCACCAGACATATCCTCACCTTCCTTCGTGGCAATAAGCTGCTTCAATTATACCACATGATTTGGGACTAATCACTCATGAGCTTTATGGATTTGCATATATTAATATTCTAAGGGTATAAATTTTTTGAGTGGTAGTAGTGAGCTAAGGGAGGGATATATAAATGAAAAAATATATGATTATTGTTGGATTAATTCTGGTGCTTTCCTTGTCATTTGTTGGCTGCAGTCAGGAAGCCCCGATGGAATCTGAACCTGAAGCTGTAGAACCAGAGAATCCTGAGCCATCTGAAAATGAATCTCAGATTGATGAAGAAGCACAGATTGATGAAGAAGCTCAGGAGGAGCCAGAGGAAAATCTACTTTCAGAAGCTTATGCAGAAATTATGATGGGAAACAGATATACAATGAAATACCGGACTATAACCACTATTGAGGGTCAGGAATATGAAGCTACTATAACAACCGCAGTGGACGGGGATAATTTTGCAACTGTATTTGACTCTGATCTGGCCAACAGTACAACCATCCAGAAGGACGGAATGCTCTATATGGTCATGCATGACCAAAAGATGGTAATGGTATTTCATGAAGATACAGACCAGGCTGCTGAATTTGATATGAATGAAAATGAGGTTCTGGAAACAGATGGAATGGAATACAGTCAAAGCGGTAGCTCAGAATTTATGGGTGAAACAAGAAGGTTTGAGGAGTACAAGGTTGAAGGCGGGACAATAAGATATTATTTTGATGATGCAGATTTAATTGGAATGGAGATGACAGGACCTGATTACGAGTCAACCTGGCACATTGAAGAGTTCAGCGATTCGGTTGATATGAGCCTCTTTGATATTCCGGAAGACTATACTACCTTTGAACCCTAAAACAGATACCACAAAAGCAGATCCTAGAAAATCTGCTTTTGTGGTATTTCTTCTACATAGGAATTCTCAGTTCTTATTTCAACTGTTCTTGATTCAGCATCCCAGGTCACCCCAAAATCCAACCTTTCAGCCA
This sequence comes from uncultured Gudongella sp., assembly GCA_964390135.1. GTDB lineage: Bacteria > Bacillota > Clostridia > Tissierellales > Tissierellaceae > Gudongella. The sequence continues at coordinate 18,569 of CAYMHD010000010.1, forward strand.
CATCCCTAAGCTTGAAATAATTGTTTCCACCTATATTATAAGCAAGAAGCTCAATCTCTTCACCATTATAAAGGATTGGATCTCTATTGATGACTCCCCTGTTCTCTGTCGGGATTCCTGCTCCCATCTCTCCGCCAACCTCTGAGTATGATTCTCCTGATTGGATTTCAATGATCCTATCCTCCTCAATCCACTTTACTTCAAAGCTCTTCCCGGACTGGTCCAGTGAATAGGCAAGGTCCCGAAGTTTGAAGAAATTATTACCGCCTATGTTGTAGGCATCAAAGGATATTTCTGCACCATCCAGTATAGCTCTGACCTTTGATGGTATGGCTGCTACAATTTCCGGTGCTTCCGCCTGTTCCACCTCAGGCTCCGTTTCCTTTTCATGTTCCACCACCTTGATGAATGCCTCTGTTGCACCCATAGTTCCCTTGATCCTGAACATGACATAATAGTCCCCTGGCTCATCAATATCTATCTTCGCTCCAGTAAGATACTCAAGCTCCTGATATTCATAGCTATCAAGTTCTTCTATGCCCAGTATAACCTCCTCCAATTGGTCTGGATCATACTTGCCAAAGATGTTCTTCTTTGCCCCCTCCATTGGTATCCTGGTTGAAACCTCACCACTTATTGTAAGCTGCTCATCTGGATTATAACCATACAATCCATCCTCTGTCCTTTCAAGCCTGTAGGCACCGAAGCTGGAAGATCCATTATTTTCAACTACAATCTCCACAGGCAGCTCTGCAATCAGACCTGCATCAAAGGCTGGATCAATTGAGGTTGCATCAAAGGTTTCCACCACATTGGATACTGAAAAGTCGGCCACTTCCTCTGAGTAACCCATAACACCGTGAATCTCACCAACCGCACCGACCTTTGATCCTCCAATTCCCAAAAGTATGATTGTTAAGACTATAATTCCAATTCTTTTTTCACCGGTCAAACCCATTATTTCAACACCCCTTGTGCAATACATTATAGTATTACAATTATACCAGAAGCAACCCATGCTTTGTCAAAAAAAGATAATAGCCGGAAATCAATCCGGCTCATCCATATTATTAAATCTGAATCCCTTCATTTTTTGCATCCCTGT
>CAYMHD010000011.1:0-10446 GCA_964390135.1 uncultured Gudongella sp.
TAATTCATCTCCTACCTATAGAGGAAGGAGTATTCTTACCAAGAGATTTGATAAAAATCTTCAATCATAAGAAATCGCCTCCAATGACATTATACCATCAAAATGAAAAATATTTTTCGGATCAGTAAATATTTTTGCGAGAAGCTCCAAAATGGTTTGCTGGTACATCCGAAATTGACAACAGGTTCAAAAAAAATTACAATATTACATGAGGCTAAACGACTATGATTGGAGAATTGAAATGACCTTAATGAAAAAGGCAGCAGGTAGAGTGATATATGGAACGGGACAGTTTCTGTCCTTCATTTTTGATTTGTTTATTGGAATAGCAGAGGTGACCGTAAGTCTTGTAATTGGAATAGCACGAGGTTTTGCAGCCTTGATTGGAATGGGAGGCTGTTTGATTCTGTTTCTCTTGTTTGGTCCATTTGGCCTTGTGGCCTTGCTTAACCCTATAACCATACTGGTGATTCTGTTTTTTATAATCTTTCCAATTCTTGGGCAGAAATTCATCTCCTTCCTCAAGTACTGGAGATACATAATAACTGAGTACCTTTATGATCTTGGAAGCTATCTCATGGATGGCAAGGGAGAGCATAAATCCTTCGCTGAGTACGGACACAAGTATCAGAAGATGGAGGAGGAACGCATCAGACAGGAAAGGGAAAGAAGACAGCAACAGCAACAACAGGAGTGGGAAGAAAGGTTCAGGCAGTGGCAGAGCTACCAGAGACAGGGTGGACAACAATGGCAGGGTCAAGGTGGCTACACAGGGCAGCAGACCTATGCCAACCCTATGACTGAATTCAAGCAGAAATACAGGAGAAGCTGTGATGTTCTTGATTTGCCCTATGACACTGACAAATATCAGGTAAAGCTGGCATACAGGAAAAAGGCGAAGGAGTACCATCCGGATATAAACAGAGCTCCTGATGCCACAAGTAAATTTCAGGAAATAAACGATGCCTATGAGTTTCTGAGCGACGAGAATATCGAAAGATACAAAGGAATGAGCTGATAGAACATTTCTGTTATATTCCACAAGGAGGATGAGCCATTTGAAATACTTCAGCTACAAGAGCAAGATTGGATATCTGACCATTTCTGAAGAAGAAGGTGCAATAACAGGTGTTGAATTTGGTAAGGTGCTCCATTCAGGGGGAGTGGAGGAGGAGACACCCTTGATCGAGAAAGCAATCAAGCAGATAGGGGAATACCTTGAAGGAGTTAGAAGGGATTTTCAGCTGCCAATACAACCATCTGGGACCCCCTTCCAAATGAAGGTGTGGAATGCACTCAAGGGAATTCCCTACGGGGAGACCAGAAGCTACAAGGATATAGCTGAGAGCATTGAAAAGCCCAAGGCCTACAGGGCCGTGGGAAATGCCAACAACAGGAATCCCATATCAATAATAATACCCTGACACAGAGTAATTGCGGCCAATGGTGATTTGGCGGGATTCGGCGGAGGACTTGAAATAAAGAGGAGCTTAATTGAGCTTGAAAAAACAACGACCACCTAGAGGTAAGGTGGTCGTTTCAATTAGCATTTGTTCATCATTATATCCAGTATCACAGGATCAGTATTGCTCATACCCTCGGTGGAAACCCTGGCCAGGTTTGCAATTGATTCCTCAGCAGTTGCTCCAAGGATTCCATTGTCTGAAGGTATTCTCATTCCCTGCATTGCCATTGAGGAGGCATCCACTGCTGCATCAACTGAGATCCCAAGTTTATAGGCACAGCCAATATTTGCCCCGTCACAGAACATGCCTGAAACACCTGCAATCATATTTACAATAGAACTTTCGATCTGTTCACTCGTACCACCCTTAAGATATGTTATCCCGGCACTGCATCCTAGGCCTGCAGCAACTGCACAGCCACATACGGGACTCAAAGCTCCCAGCTGAACCTTTACAAATATTGTCACCAGGTGACTCAGGGCAACTGCTTTTCTGATTTTTTCATTTGAGTAATCAAGCTCCGAACCCATAATGGAGAGTGGAATAATTGCAACCAGACCATGGTTTCCTGAACCGGCACTGCTCATTACGGGCAGTGGATAGCCAGTCATTCTCGCCTCGGAGGCAGCCACTGTATAGGCCTTGGCCTTTTTGTCAATGTCATTTGCTTTTTCCATGTAGTGCTTACCCATTCCAAGACCCAAATCCTCCATCAATCCAACCTGAGCCAGCTTTAGGTTCATATTTATACCAGTCTGGATAAATTCAAGATTATCTGCAGGAACTTCATCTATGAACTCGATCAGGTCTCTGATGGAGTAATCCATAATCCCAAACTTAAGATCATTAAGACCATTTTCACCAGCTGGATCCATGCTGTTTCTAGAGTCCAGGACAATTCTATCATCAATTGATGCAAATACAATGTTAGTGTGTGCATTTTCAATGATTACTGTGGAAATCTCTGTTTCACCCTTTGCAATCACCTGAAGAAAGAGACTTGACTTGCTCGTGGGCAGGTCGATGAGTATACTTCCCGGTTCAACAAGCCTCAAGGCCTTCGAAATGCTGTCCTGGTCCACATCCTTGAATACCTCAAGACCATACTCTGACTTGCCTGAATGGATTGCAAGGGCGGCGGCAAAATCCAGACCCCTTTCCTTTGCACCTGGAATGCCAACACTCATGCCATTCTTGAGTATATTGTTATTAACAGTTATATGTAGATCAATTACATTTTCCGTCATCATTTCCTTTGCCCGAGCAACTGCCAGGGCCACTGCTGCAGGCTCTGTACATCCCAGAGCCGGTTTAACCTGATCCTTCAGGATATCAATAAGTATGCTGTCTTTAATCATCGTATCACCTCAGGATCTAATAATTGCAAGTTCTGTGCCAAACAATATCAATAGCTTGGAGGGCCATTATAAGCGGTTATTTGGTTTGAAAAGAAATTCTGATTGTAATAGTTTCTCAATAATGATAATCTTTAACTATAAAAAAGCTAGAACAAAGGTATTATAAGAGTCTAGCTTGTTCTCAAAAATAAGAATAGATTATCAATAATGAGAAAGGAGACCATATGAGCCTATTGAACAGTATAAGACCGGAGCTGCAGCACATAGTGGAGGCGATGTATTCCGTTACAAATGTTGACATAACAATTGTGGATCATGAGCTCAAAAGAGTTGTTGGGACAGGGGTTCATGGAAATGCCATAGGTATGATGGCGCCCCTGAACTCAGCATTCCATAAGTGCATAACCACTGGAGAACATTATCTTATTGAGAATCCAAGGGAGGAGGCCATTTGCAGGGATTGCGAAAACAGGGAAAACTGTGGCGAGCTGGTGGAGATATGCCTTCCAATCGAGTACCTTGACCAAAGGATCGGGGTGCTTGGCCTTTGCGCATTTGATGAGACTGCAAGGGCGAACCTTTTAACCAATACTGATGGCTACAGAACCTTTGAAACCCAGCTTACAGGAATAATCAACACAATGCTAAAGGAAAAGGATTATGGACAGCTCCTTGAGTACAGATCCAATGAAATGTCTACGCTTATAAATTCACTTAATGAAGGTGTTGTTATCCTTGATAACAACAAGGAAATAGCATCCATGAACAGCTATATAAGGGACAGGTTCGATATTGACTTTGACATTCCCGGACTGGGGGAAATACTTCCTGAGAAGACATTGAACCAATTGGCTGAGCAGGACTTCAATGGAGAGGTTGGCCCGATTTCAGTGGGAGATGGCAATTTTTTGATACAAAGCAATCCCATAGATGGAGATGGTATTAGACAGGGATACATATTGATCTTCAGTGACTTCAACAAGATGAAAAAATCCGTTTTAAAATCACACAAGGATAAGGATGTTGTAACATTTGACCATATACTGGGTGAAAGCGAGGCAATCAAGCAGGCAAGAAGACAGGCTGTACAGGTTGCCGACAGCGAGGCATCCGTCATGATAATGGGGGAAACAGGTACTGGCAAGGAGGTTTTTGCCAGAGCCATACATCATGGTGGGCAGAGAGGTGACCAGGTGTTCATGGCCCTGAATTGTGGGGCAATACCTGAAAATCTAATCGAAAGTGAGCTTTTCGGCTATGAGCAGGGCTCCTTTACGGGAGCCAGCAAATCCGGAAGACAAGGATATTTTGAGGTTGCGACAAAGGGAACACTTTTTTTGGATGAAATTGGAGAGCTTCCATACCTGATGCAGGTGAAGCTCTTAAGGGCCTTGGAGGAAAAGGAGATAACAAGAATAGGTGGAAACAGGGGAATCAAGGTCAATCCAAGAATAATCTCTGCCACCCATCGAAATATAGACGTCATGGCAAGGGAGGGAAGCTTCAGGGAGGACCTCTTTTACCGACTGAACATCGTTCCCATACAGATACCACCCCTAAGGGACAGAGGATATGACGTTCTGATCCTTGGCAAATATTTTCTTGACCATTTTGGACGCATTTACGGAAAGGATCTGGTTGGCTTTAGTGCAGATGCGGAGAATCTATTGCTTAAGTACAGATTTCCAGGAAACATCAGAGAGCTCAAGAACCTTATGGAGTATGCCGTAATCTTCTCAACGGGATCAAAGGTTACCTCTGAACACTTAAAGGAAAAAATCCCCATTAACCTAATTGATGAATCAAGAACATTAGGTGAACTTACCAGACAGTATGAGAGGGAGCTAATAAAGTCCAGAATTCAGATGATGGGGGATGACGTGGAGTCCAAAAAGGCTCTCGCAAGAAAGCTGGGGATAAGTATTGCCACCCTTTACAGGAAGCTGGAATAAAAAAGACGCCTCCTAGGAGGCGTAGAAGAATCCAAGTATGGTTGGATAGTACAGAGCCAGAATTGCCAGTGCTGCGGATACCCAAAATATGATTTTGGTGGTTTTCCCAGCATTGTTTTTTTCAATGAGGCTATAGGATTTATACAATAGAAGCCCGGTGATAACGACAAAAATTGGCTTGTACTTGGTTAGATTAGCAAAATATGCACTACCTACAGATCCCAGACCCAGGGATGCCAAAATAAGGCCTCCACTTCAGCAAAGGGAAGCTGCGACAGCTGAAAATATTGAAGTTACACTCATTAGTTTTTCTTTCATAAAGCACCTCCAAACCCGCAGGGGGTATTTCCGTAATGATATATTAACACAAAATCAATTGATGTTCAAATTCATCTTGATTCAATTTTCAGAATACCCCTTCCAATTGTTTTGAATCATTCAATAGTGGTAAAAGTATAGTAACAGAGATATTGAATGATCTTGACGCGACAGTCCAGTTGTCGTGTGGAAATAATAATGAAAGGGGTTTATCTATGGAAAAATTAGACCTTGATGTATTGGTGGAACTGTCACAGATGGACTTAAATGGACTTGTCTCCATTTATTTACCTACTTTCAAACAAGGCCAGGAAGCAAATCAGAGCAGGATTAGATTGAAGAACCTCATTAGGGATGCTGAGGGAAGTCTTGTTGAGAAGGGATTCTCTGAGAAGGATGCCTTAGGCCTTCTTAAGCCTGCCACTAAACTTTTGGACGAGACAATTTTTTGGCAAAACCAGGAGCACGGTCTGGGTATATTTATTTCACCTGTAGAAATGAGATACTACAAGCTTCCGTTTGAGGTGGAGGAATTGGCCATTGTATCCAATCGATTCTATATAAGGCCTCTACTGAAGCTATTCACATCAATAGAGGACTTCAATGTTTTGACCCTAAGCCAGGCAGAGGTTAAGCTTTTTGAAGCAAATCCATATGGAATAAAGAAAATTGAGGTACCTGAAATAGACGAATTGGTGGAAAACTACATTCCCGCCAATGAACTGCGACAGGAGGCTACAAGTCCTAAGGGAGCCGCATCAGGAGGCGGACCTGGAATGCACGGTTATAATGAAATGAGCAAGACAGAGAAAAATGAAATATCCAAGCATCTCAGAAGCATAGACAAGGAAGTAACCAGAGTACTCAAGGATACCAAGCATCCCTTGATAGTGTATTCTGTTGATTATATTTATCCAATGTATCGTGAGGTAAGCTCATATTCAAATCTTATGGAGGAATCCATAAAGGGAAGTCCTGAAGGTATCGGTGAAAAGGAAATACACCAAAAGGCCATGGATATTTTTGCACCTAGAGTTGAAAAAAGACTTGAGAGGGAAGTTGACAAATTTATGACCCTCCTCAATACAGACTCCAAGCTTGGTACCGACAGTATAGAAAGAATAGTCCTTTCATCCAACAATGGGGGAGTTGATACCCTGTTCATTGCTGAGGATGTTCAAAAATGGGGATTTTTCAATGAAGAAGACAACAGGCTTGAAGTGAACAACAAGGAGGATCTTGGGCATGTGGATCTGATGGACAAGGCAGCCATGCTTACTCTGTCAAATGGTGGCACGGTTCATGTTCTTAAGAGGGATAATATGCCATCTGGAAAACCCATAGCAGCGGTGTTGAGATTCTAGAGACCTGAAACCAATAGGGGTACACTGAAAATCTTGTGTACCCTTATAATTTTTGAAAAAAATACAAAAATGTGGAGGGATAAATTATGAAGAATTTTGTTACAACAAATTGGCTCAAGGATAATTTGAAAAGTGAAAACCTTGTAATATTCGATGTCAGGTATGAGTTGGGCAATGAAGATTATGGGCAGGAAGAATATGACAAGGGACACATAGAGGGGGCAGTTTTTGTACCTATGGAGGATATCCTTACCGGAGAGGTGAAGGCTCATGGCGGAAGACATCCATTGCCTGATCTTAATGACTTTGCATCAAACATGGAAAGGCTTGGGGTTGATGACGGCAAGACAGTTGTCGTATATGATGATGGAGAGCTTGCCATGGCTGGCAGACTCTGGTGGATGCTTAAGTACATTGGTAAGACTGAGGTATTTATACTTAAGGGTGGAATAAAGGAATGGAAGGAAAAGGGCTATGGAGTGTCAATCGATACAGTAAAGCCTGTTAGGGGCAAAGTCTTGACCACAAGCATAAATGCTGAAATGATTGCAGATGTGGAGGATGTAAGAAAAGCCATAGCAAGGGATGACCAGGTAATTGTTGACTCAAGGACTCCAGACAGATACAGAGGAGAGATTGAGCCTATAGACAGAATACCTGGACACATACCTTCAGCAGTGAATTATCCGTGGACCGAGCTGGTGGAGGAGCTGGGAGATATTGACCATGAAAGACTTGCCGCTCACTACAGTGGACTTGGTGGCTACGACAGGATTCTTGTGCACTGTGGGTCAGGGATTACCGGTACTGTAAATATAATGTTTATGTATGAAGTAGGCATTGAGCCTGTCCTTTATCTGGGTGGCTACAGTGACTGGATCAGCTATGAGGAAAACGAAATAGTACGGGAAGCAGAGGATTAAAACCAAAGGGACCCATCAATATACCATCAAGAAGTATTATCACTGACTGATGGTATATTTGATCTGTACCAGGATGTTTACAAGGAAGCCTCTTTGGGGTAATATAGTATTATGTTCAAACGGTTGCACAATTATATGAAATATGATGGGAGAAGGTGAGAAAGGTTGAAAAAAAGAGAGAGCGGCATATTGCTTTCCGTTTCTTCGCTGCCCGGAGAATATGGAATCGGAGATTTTGGGAATGAAGCGTATCAATTTGTTGATTTTCTACATCATTCAAAGCAGAGATACTGGCAGATTCTACCTCTGGGAGTCACAGGCTATGGGGATTCACCCTACCAATGCATATCCTCCTTCGCAGGAAATCCTTATTTCATTGATCTTGATGAGCTGGTGGGAAAAGGCTATTTGTTAAAGGAAGAGATACTCCAGGAAAAATTGAATTCCAATCCTGAGAGAGTGGAATACGGAAAGCTTTATCATGGCAAGTACAGACTTCTTCGCTTGGCCTACCAGAGAGGAAAGGGTGAGCTATGGCCTCAGCTGGAGTCCTTCTATGGGGATAACATGGATTGGCTTAGGGAATTTGCACTCTTTATGACCATAAAAGACCTCCAGGGAAATAAGGCATGGCAGCTTTGGGATGAGGATTTTAAGGACTTCAAGAGCGGTGCTGTGGAAGAGATAGAGGAGTCTGAGAGGGATAGGTTCTTCTTTTGGGTATTCACTCAGTTCTTCTTCCTGAAGCAGTGGGAACAGCTGAAGAAATATGCAAATAGGAAAGGGATTAAGATAATAGGGGATCTTCCCATATACGTATCTGCGGACAGCTCTGATCTTTGGGCGAATCCGTCACTTTTCAAGCTTGACAAAAACCTTGAGCCAACAACAGTTGCAGGGGTGCCACCTGATTATTTCACGGCCACCGGGCAGCTTTGGGGAAATCCGGTTTACGATTGGGATGCCGTTGAGGCTGAGGACTACAGCTTCTGGATTAGTAGAATCAACCATAGCTTCAAGCTCTATGACACATTGAGAATTGATCACTTTAGAGGCTTTGAGTCATTCTGGGAGGTACCGGCCGGATCTGTGAATGCCGTAAATGGCAGGTGGGTAAAGGGACCTGGAATGAAGCTATTCAACAGGATAAGACAGGAGCTGGGTGAGCTTGACATAATAGCCGAGGATCTTGGCTTCCAGACAGACCAGGTGGTTAAGCTGATTAACGACACTGGCTTTCCAGGAATGAAAATACTTCAGTTTGCCTTTGATCCAGAGGGTGACAGCGATTATCTTCCTCACAATCATGAGAGAAACTCAGTGGTTTATACCGGTACCCATGACAATAAGACCGTCAGGGACTGGATAGATACGGCACCGGAAAAGGAAAAGAAGTTTGCTGTCAAGTATCTTAAGCTTGACGATGAGAACGAGGGCTATAACTGGGGACTTATAAGAGGAGCCTGGTGCTCCGGAGCTTATCTGTCCATTGCCCAGATGCAGGATTTTCTTGACCTGGGAGAGGAGTCCAGAATGAACACTCCGGCAACATTGGGAAGAAACTGGACGTGGAGAGTTAAGAAATCTGATCTGAATCAGAAATTGTCCAAGAGAATTGCGGACCTGACCAGGACCTACAGGAGGGGTTAATTTGTTGAATCACGAAAATTTAAAGAAGAGAATAGATTTATATGCCATGACCACCTTTGGAGGTGAATTCAAGGATCTTCTGGATTCCGAAAAATATGTGGTATTGTCAAAGGCCATGATGGAGACCATTCTGCCACATTGGAACCAATCCAGAAAGAAGACGGAAACAACCAAGAAGGCTTACTACCTTTCCTCTGAATACCTTATGGGAAGATTCCTTACAAACAATCTAATTGCCATGGATACCAAGGATGAAGTAAAGGAAATCCTGAGGAACATGGGGGTTGATTATAACCAGGTTGAGGAATCAGAGGAGGATCCAGCACTGGGCAATGGTGGTCTGGGAAGACTTGCTGCATGCTTTCTGGATTCTGCTGCAACCCTTGGATATCCAATGGATGGATATGGGATAAGGTATGATTTCGGACTTTTCAAGCAGAAGATTGTCGATGGAGAGCAGGTAGAGGTGGCAGACAATTGGACTAAATATGGCGACCCATGGGGAATCCGAAAAATCAGCGAAAAGGTCAGGGTGACCTTCAAGGGTGGGGAGATTTACGCAATCCCCTACGACTACCCCGTAATTGGATATGACAATAGACTGATCAACACGCTGAGGCTTTGGAAGGCTGAATCACTTGATGAATTTGATTTCAGGGCCTTTAATGACCAGAATTATGACCTTGCAGTCAAGGCTAAGAATGACGCTGAAAACATCGCCAAGGTCTTATATCCAAATGATTCATACGAGGAGGGAAAGAAGCTGAGACTTAAGCAGCAGTACTTCTTTGTTTCGGCATCCCTTCAGGATATGATAAGAAGATTCAAGAACAAGAATCTGGATTTTGAGGAATTCCCACAGTACCATTCAATTCAGCTGAATGACACCCATCCAGCGGTTGCCATACCTGAGCTTATGAGGCTTTTGACCAGAAAGGAAGGCTTGGAATGGGAAAAGGCCTGGAGAATAACAACCGCAACCTTTGCCTATACAAACCACACACTCCTTGCAGAGGCTCTGGAGCAGTGGCCTGAAAGATATTACCAGGATCTGATTCCCCAGGTGTACAAGGTAATCCTAAGGATTCACCAAATGCTTATAGATGAACTAAAGAGCAAGGGAATACAGGATCATGACCTTAACAGGTATGAAATAATCCACAATGGAAATATCAGAATGGCTTGGATGTCCATCTTTGGATCAAAATCTGTAAACGGTGTTGCAAGGCTCCATACGGATCTTTTGATAAAACAGGAGCTCAATGACTGGTATAGACTATATCCAGAAAAATACAGTTTTGACGAAGATCTATTAAGAGATTTCTCAAATATAAAAAAAGCAAAGACAATCCTTGAAGAGGTTCGATCCGAAAAAGAAAATAATTGAATATCTGATAGAAGAAAATACCGGCGAA
>CAYMHD010000011.1:10456-19379 GCA_964390135.1 uncultured Gudongella sp.
CTGAGCTGTCCGCACTGATTACTGAGCTACTGGGGTCCAAGGAATGGATAACAGATCTGAAGAGGCTTAGGGAGCTTGAAAAATATGCAGATGACAATGAAGTTCTGGAGAAGTTCCTGAATATAAAATTGGCAAAGAAGAAGCAGCTTTCTGAATATATATTCCAGGAGGAAGGTGAGCAAATCAATCCGGATTCCCTCTTTGATATTCAGATAAAAAGACTTCATGAATATAAGAGACAGCTGCTGAATGCCTTCCACATACTGTACCTTTACTTTGAACTGAAGGAAAATCCTGATCTTGAAAGGGTTCCAAAGACCTTCATATTTGGTGCCAAGGCTGCCCCAGGATATGTTAGGGCCAAGGCCATAATAAGATTTATCAACAATATTGCGGATATGGTCAACAATGACCCTGCAATGGAGGGTAAGCTGAAGGTTGTATTTGTTCAGAACTACAGGGTATCCTACGGGGAGAAGCTATTCCCTGCAGCAGACCTTTCCGAGCAGATTTCCACTGCCGGTAAGGAGGCATCGGGTACTGGAAACATGAAATTCATGCTTAACGGTGCACCAACAATTGGAACCTATGACGGGGCCAATATAGAGATAGTTGAAGAGGCTGGAGAAGAAAACAACTATATCTTCGGATTGCGGGTTGAAGAGATCGAGAAGATAAGGGATACCTACAATCCAGAGGAAGTCTATCAGAATGATCCCAAGCTGAGGAGAGTGGTTGATACACTTATTGATGGAACCTTCCAGGATAAGGACGGCTCCTATAGGGAGCTTCATAATTCACTTCTGTATGGAGCAAACTGGCACAGGGCTGACAACTATTTCGTCCTTAAGGACTTCGATGAGTACAGGAAAGCCCACGAAAAAGCAGATGCTGACTTTAAAGACAGGTTGGGATGGGCGAGAAAATGTTGGTTAAATATGTCAAATTCGGGTAAATTTAGTTCAGATAGAACAATTGAGCAATATGCCCAGGAAATTTGGGATATTGAAAAGATTTAGGTAAAGGGGCTCTGCCCCTTGCCTATATTAGTGGGAATTTAATTCCTCCAACATGGATGGATTAAATTATATATTTTTGCATTCAATGCAAGCGTATGCACAAAAAAGATTAGGGGGAAGAAAAGATGAAAATGAAAAAGAATTTATTCTTGGTGATGTTCCTTGTATTGGCACTTACAATCACAGCATGTGCACCTGGAGCAGAGGAAGAGCCAGCACCATCAGAGGAGCCATCAGGCGAGGCGCCTGCTGAAGGGATTTCGGCAAGCATATCAGTACAGGTTGAATCCAGCTGGAGAGAATACTACGAAGCAGCGGTTGCAAGGGTGATGGAGAAGCATCCTGATGCAACAATTGAGCTTATTGAAACAGGTTCATTTGACCATCTGGATGTTCTTGATGCAACTGATGTCACAAATGAGGATGTAGCTGATGTTTTTGCAATCCCTGCAGATAGGATCTACGGACTTTCAAACAATGAAGCCCTTGCACCTATTGATGCGATGGCTATGGCGGGAAACGTTGGTGGATTTGAAAGCTATGACGAGGGGCTTGGCGGAAACTTCAACATTGAGGGAGATTATCTGGCATTCCCAATGAACATCGAGACTCTTGTAAACTTTGTAAACACAGCCAACGCTGAGGCAAAGGGAATCGATCTTGAAAGTGAGATTGAGTTTACTGAGCTTGGACATGTGGATATGCTGATACCGGCATTTGATGCATGGTTTGGCGTTGCCTTCGCAAATGCAGGCGGAATTGAGCTTCTTGGACATGACGAATCAGGTCAGCTGTATTCAGACATGACCAAGGACTTTACTGAATTGAATGAGCAGCAGCAGGCTGTTTTCACAGCACTTTACAACTACTGGAATGCACACTACACCGAAGGGACACCTCTTTGGGATGAAAATGCAGCATGGGGATACATGGACACTGAATTTTCAACTGGTGGACAGAATGTAATAAGACTTGAAGGCCCTTGGTCAACAGGAAGTCTTTCAGCACTTGCTGGAGATGGAGAGGACCTGGACATCATACCAATCAATCAGGTTCTAGTCGAGGGATATCCACTAGCCCACTGGAAAGGTGGCTGGGGATTGGCAATCAACTCAAGGAATGAGATGGATGCAGACAAGATGGCACTATCACAGGCAATGATCGAAGAGATCATGAACACTGAACATGCTGTTGACTTCTTCAAGGCAACAGGTAAAATCATGGAAAACGTACCAGCTGATCAGTACCTTAATTCAGACCTTTCAGAGACTGACAAGAAAGTAATCTCAGCAGTACTTGAATCCTATGATGCAGCTCCTGCAAGACCTCTTTTCACAGAGTGGGGATCTGTATGGGATACTTGGAAGAATGGACTCCTTTCATGGTCTTCTGTAAACCCAGGTTCAGTTGAAGAGGCTTATGATGCAATGAAAGCTTCCTTTGAAGCCATGATGATGAACTACTAAATAATTTTGGGAATAGAGCTCAGGCTCTATTCCCAAAAAATTTATAAGTAGGGCAAGGAGAATAAAATGAGTGAAAAAAGACATCTGTCAGCAAGAAAATTCTACATAATATTGGCTATGACCAGTATGCTGGTCCTCCTTGCTTCATTTGAGGCGCTGCTGGTGGTTAAGGATGGAAACCTATTCATACAATGGGCAGCAGAAAACTTTCCAGACAATAATCCGGATGATTTACTGTTCACTCAATACGTTTCTTCAAATCTAGCCATATACTTTCTAAAGGTTGTCATACCTTCAACAATTGCCATTATGGCATTTGTCACTCATACAAAGGCAAAATTATCACCTCTTGTCATATATGTCTGGGTGATATTGTCCTTTGGAGGTCTGGCATACACAACTGCAGACATGAATTTCCAATCAGCTTTCTTTTATCTGAACGGATTGGTCTATACCGCACTTATACTTTATATTTATTTCGGCGTTGGCATTTCAAGGGATAACACCGGGGGTGAGAATTAGATGGCAACCTACAGCCTGTATTTAAAGGACAATATAGGAAATGAATACGAAAGAAAGAACAAGTACCTTCTGGACCTTGCAAGACTTGATGAGAAAATCAGTCAGGAAACGGACAAGGATAAAAAAATGGCGCTCCAGAAGGAAAGAAAAAGTCTTATAGCCAACAAGAAGAAGCATCCACACAATATCAAGCTTGAGGAATACAGAAAAGATGAGGATGAGTTTCTGAAATCCATCAAGGCTGAGGAGTCAGAGTATGAGAAAACACTCCCTGAAACCCTCAACGGACAGGTACGGAGTCTGAAAGTCAGAAGGTTCCATCATGAGAAAAGGATGGATTTCTACAATCAATATGTCAATCTGACCTACGAAGCGGATTTCAAGTACAGGGAAAGCAAGATTCATGTGGAGCAGATTCCTGAAATCATGGATTTCATTGAGGGGATAGAAGTGGAGCTGGCTCAGGCACTTGAGGAAAAGGACAATATAGATCCAAAAGTTGACGAAAGAATGAAGGAGGAGTTGAAGTCCTTCAAAAGGGAAGCAAAGGAAAAGAAAGACCTGGAGATAAAGAAGGTCAAGGAAAGAAGAAGAGAAGGGATAATCTCAAGCAAGGCTGAAACCAATGCCATAAAGGAGCTTAAGAGGGAGTACAAAAATCAGGTTAGGCTTCAGGAGTACAAGATCCCTTCAATTGAAAACAAGGACCTTATAAGGGGCAAGAAGAGAGAGCTTGCCAATGGCATCAAGAGAAGTGAAAAGATACTGAAGGCTGACGTTGCTGATACCAGAAGAAAGATCCCCGTGGAGTTTGAAAAGAACAGACCCATAGTGGCCTACCTGACATCTTTGATACCAGGTCTGGGTCAGCTCATTAACGGTCAAAGGAGAAAAGCCCTATTTTTCTTTTTGGCAACATTATTCATATATTTCATTGCCATCCCATATGCCCTTGGCTATGGAAATTATCAAGGGGAGGGTATCTCAGGACTCGTTTCCCTGGCAGAGGGAGGAGCGAGGATACACAAGTCCCTTATATTCATGATAGAGGGTATAGTAGCCATCTTCCTGATATTGATTGCAATTGGACTCTACTACGCATCCTTTATGGATGTGTTGAAGACTGAAAAGGAAATGATCAGGGGAATACGGCCATCAAACTGGTTTGAAACCAAAAGGACCATATTCCAGGAAGGCTTTCCATATGTTACATCATTTCCTGCAATGCTGGTTATTGTATTCATTGTTCTTGTTCCAGTCATAACCACACTGCTGCTATCCTTCACAAACATGGATCCACAGAATCAGTCCAAGTTCACCTGGATAGGAATCGAGAACTACAGACTCATTGCTCTGGGTGAAGGTCTTGCAGGAAGTGTGTTCTGGCTGATATTCATATGGACGATAATTTGGACCCTTGTTGCAACCTCATTGGCAATTCTTTTGGGATTCTTCCTTGCCCTGCTGGTAAACAACGATAGAATCAAGGGTAAGAAGTTCTTCAGGACCATATATATCCTGCCATGGGCGGTACCGGCATTCATAACAATAATGTTTTTCAGTATAATGGTGGCTCCCGGCGGAGTCATAACGGAAATCCTGAATTCTGTTTTCAATGCAAGAATAGAGATCAAGAACGATACGGTCTTGACCAGAGCAGCTTTGATCCTGATACAGGGGTGGCTTGGAAGTGCATATGTCTTCCTGCTGACCACCGGTGTTCTTCAGGCAATTCCCGGAGACCTTTACGAAGCTGCTGAAATTGATGGAGCATCATCCTTTGAGAAGCTAAGGAGGATAACGGTGCCACTGGTACTTTTCCAGATAGCCCCGCTTTTGGTGACTCAGTACACCTTTAACTTCAACAATTTCTCTGTAATATTCCTGTTCAACAGTGGCGGTCCCTTCGATCCCCAAAGGTACGGAAACCTGGCCGGATCCTCGGACCTCCTGATATCATATGTTTACAAGCTTGCTCTGGTAAACCAGTATCAGGCCATTGCGGCAGCCATAACAATATTCATTTCCCTTGGGGTGATGTTCTTTGCATTCCTGGGCTTCAGAAGATCCAAGGGATTTAGGGAGGGGAGATTATAATGGCACTTTTCAGTGGAAAAAAGAAAAAGGATAAGGGATTGTATCTCTCCGACAAGCCTCCATTGACGGTTGCGGGGATCATAGGTCTAGTCATGTCCTACACAATTCTAATTGCCTGGGTTGTTGCAATCGTTTGGCCGCTTTTTCAAATGGTGGTATCAGCATTTAACGGGCAGCAGCAGCAATATATTATGGGAAATGAAAACTTTGAGTTTTCCCTTAGACATTTTGAGTTTCTCTATAATGAGACCTACTACCTGACATGGGTTAAGAATACACTCTTCATCGCAATCAGCACAGCCCTTTTGACCCTTGTAATGGTATCCTTTACCGGCTATGCCTATTCAAGGTACAGATTCAAGGGCAGGAAGGCATCGTTGATGGCAATAATGCTCATACAGACCATTCCAACCTTTGCTGGAATAACCGCATTCTTTACAATGCATTCAATTGTATCATCAGTGATTCCGGCCTTTAGCAGACAGATGATGCTCATACTGATATATGCAGGTCCTGCAATAGCATCCAATACCTTCATACTCAAAGGCTACATCGATTCCGTATCCACAGAGCTGGACGATGCTGCAAAGATTGATGGGTGTTCAAATTTTGACATATACAGGCTTATAATAATGCCAATTGCAAGACCCATGCTTACAATCATTGCACTCTGGTCATTTATCGGACCATTTATGGACTATCTATTGGCAAAGGTCCTGCTTACAAGCCCAAGCACATACACCTTGGCAGTGGGACTGTTTACCCTGATAAGTGATTTCAGGACCATGAATCAGCCTGCCTTTGCAGCAGGAGGACTTTTGACAGCAATACCCATAGTGATAATGTTTATGGTATTGCAAAAGCAGCTGGTGTCAGGATTGACAAGTGGATCTGTTAAAGGATAGGAGGGAATTCCATGAAGGTAATAATGAAAAATCTAGGAAAAAAATATGAGGGAAGGGAAAACTTCACCCTGAGAAATATAAATCTGGAAATAGACGATCAGGATTTTTGCGTAATTCTGGGTCCATCAGGCTGCGGGAAGACAACCCTGTTGAGGATGATAGCAGGCCTGAATTCAATAACCGAGGGAGACCTATATTTCGATGAAAGAAGGGTCAATACCATTCCCCCAAAGGACAGGGACATAGCGATGGTATTCCAGTCCTATGCACTCTATCCCCATATGACGGTTTATGACAACATGGCATTCTCACTGGTTATGAGAAAGGAAAGGAAGCAGCTTATTGACGAAAGGGTAAAGGAGGCGGCGGAGCTATTGCAGATTGAGGAATACCTCTATGCAAAGCCTGCGGATATTTCAGGTGGTCAGAGGCAGAGGGTTGCACTGGGAAGGGCAATTGTAAGAAAGCCAAGTGTATTTCTAATGGACGAGCCCCTTTCAAACCTGGATGCCAAGCTGAGGGAGCATATGAGGGTGGAGCTTGTAAGACTTCACAAGAGCCTGGGAACCACCTCCATATATGTAACACATGATCAGACTGAGGCCATGACCATGGCAACCAAGATAATCCTCTTGGATGACGGGAAAATTCAGCAGGTGGGTAAGCCTGAGGAGTTTTACAACAAGCCTGAAAATATTTTTGTTGCCAGGTTTATAGGTTCCCCTACAATAAACATCATCAAGGGGAATTACAAGGATGGTAAATTCATTTCGGAATCTGACACAATAACCTTGACTCCATCAGAGGAAGATGCTAAATTGCTCAAGGATTATGAAGGAAAGGGCATATCCATAGGAATTAGACCTGAGAGGTTTGAAAGCGGTGGTGAATTCGGAGATACCTTTGAAGCAACCATTGACGTAATTGAAATGCTGGGCAAGGAAAAGACCCTTTTTGCAACATTGAAGGATGGATCGGACCTTGTAATTTCCACTCCCGGACATTATGATTACAAGGAAGGTGAAACACACACCTTTGGCTTCGACATAAAGGCCATTCATTACTTTGATAGTGAAACAGGTGAGAGAATAAATCGCTGATGGGAGTGTAAATATGGTCAAGAAAAGACAAAGGGTCACAATTAAGGATGTAGCCAGAGAGGCTGGTGTTTCTCCATCGACCGTTTCAAGGGTAATATCCAACAACCCAAGGATAAGCAGGAAGACCACGGAAAATGTCATTTTGCATATGAAGAGATTGGGTTATCAACCAAATGCCATAGCAAGAAATCTAGCCAGAAATTCATCCAGGACCATCGGCCTCATAATGCCGGACAGACCTGGGGAAGCACTTTTGAATCCATTTTTTCCCGAAGCCCTGCGCGGAATCATCAAGGCTGCCACAAAGGCATCCTATGACATACTGCTATCATCAACCTCGCCGGGATCCGATGATTTCAGGACAGTAAGAGAGCTGGTATCCACAGCAAAGGTGGATGGAATACTGCTGATGACCAGCAAGATCGAAAACAAGTCAATTGAATACCTAAGGGAAATGGAGTTTCCATTCTCTGTTATCGGGTCTCCCTACAAGGAGGCTGACGACTCCAACCATGTTGACAATGACAATATGCAGGCGTCCTATGAACTTACATCATACTTACTTGAAAAGGGCTGTAGGAGGCTTGCGCTTATAACAGGAGGAAGGTTCCTGACTGTGACTGAGGAGAGGATAAGGGGCTTTAAGAAGGCTCTAGGGGACAATGGGATAGACAAGGATGATGGGGTGATTTTTGTCGGTGAATTCAACGAGGAGACAGGGAAGAAGTATGCAAGGGAGATAATCCAGTCGGGAAAGGACTTTGATGCTGTGGTTGCAACAGACGATGTTGTTGCATATGGTGTGGTTTCAGCCTTCATGGAGGACGGATTAAGGGTGCCGGAGGACATAATGGTAGCCGGCTTCAACAACAGTCTCCTGTCCAGACAATGTACCGTTCCAATCACTTCAGTGGAGATTCATGCTGACCTTCTGGGAGCCCAGGCTGTTAATGTGATACTTGAAAACATTAGCAAGGGAGAGCAACAGGAAAAGAGAATAGTCCCTCACACGATCCTTAAGAGGAAATCAACATTTGAATAGAATCTGGCATTAATTTGTCTGATTTTTTCAATTTTTTGAAATTTGTCGCTTTATTTCGATGAATCAGCTATTTTTTGATTGAAAGAGCAGCCAAATAGTGGTAATATCTTATTATAGTGGATCAGTCCGCTAAATAATTCTGTACTGCGAGGGATATTATGGACCATAAGCTAATGGAGGATAATTTACAAAAAATTGAATCCGTAGTTTCAAGTAAAATTGTCTTCAGCGATGTCGGTAACATCGATGAGATACATCTTGTAGCAAACGGTCACAGAGGGCCCAAGCAAATAGCAAGGGATGTTCAGTCAGTTCTTCTTGCAACCTATGACATAGATGTTGATCACAAGAAGATCAGCATAGCCCAGATACCAGATGACACCCTCAAGAGAAGGTCCAGCAGGGTGAGGCTGGAGGGAGTACTTAGGGAATCACGTGATTCGAGAGCTACAATAAAGGTTGCAGTATCCCTGGACGGAGAGGAATATACAAGCTCAAGGACTGGTGTGAATTCCTCAAGAAATACGGATAGGATGCTTGTTGAGACCACCCTGGACGTAATCCAACAGGCAAGCGGCTTTGAAGACATATTCCTCTTTGACGATATAAGACAGGTTCCAGTAGCAGGCACAAACATAGTTGTCATATGCGTTACCGGTGTAATATCCGGAACTGAACATAGACTATGCGGTGCAAGTGTAGTGAGAAATGATTATGACAAGGCTGTTGTCAAGGCTACACTTGATGCAGTCAACAGGTTTATCACAAAATA
>CAYMHD010000012.1:0-9384 GCA_964390135.1 uncultured Gudongella sp.
ACCGTGTCTGATTGCTCCGGCCTGTCCTGTGAATCCACCGCCGTGAACATTTACAAATACGTCGTACTTGTCGGCTGTTTCAGTTATGGTCAAAGGCTCTTTTGCAATTACTCTTAGTGTCTCGTAGTTGAAAAAGTCCTCGATATCTCTCTTGTTGATTGTGATCTTTCCGTTACCTGGTACAAGTCTTACTCTTGCAACGGATGTCTTTCTTCTTCCTGTTCCTAAAAATTGTGTTGCAGCCATTTACAGTCCTCCCTTCATCAATTAATTAAAATTCGTAAACTTCTGGCTTCTGCGCCTCATGTCCGTGCTCTGTACCTCTGTAAACCTTAAGTTTTCTGTACATTTGTCTTCCCAGACTATTTTTGGGCAGCATTCCTTTAACAGCCAGCTCGATTATCTTCTCGGGATTCTTTTCCATCAGCTCGCCGTATGATACCTGTCTCAAGCCTCCTGGATAACCTGTATGGTATGAGTACTTCTTCTGCTCCAGCTTCCTTCCAGTAAGTTTGACCTTGTCAGCGTTTATTACGATAACAAAATCACCTGTATCAACATGTGGTGTGTAGATGGGCTTGTTCTTACCTCTCAGGATAGTTGCAATCTCTGTGGCCAGTCTTCCCAATACTTTATCTTCTGCGTCTATTATATACCATTTTCTTTCGACTTCATTGGCTTTTGCCATATAGCTTTTCATCTATTTCCCTCCTTACAACAACATTCGTTTTAAGGTGTCTACTAAAAAGTTTCCGGGCTTCTTTTTAAACACTCTTATATATTCTAATACAAGTAACAATCAATGTCAAGGCAGATTTTACCTGTAGTATACTTTTTCCAAAAATAGTCCCTGGGCTGGAGCTGTTCTTCCAGCGGACCTTCTATCCCTGTCCTGAATCATTTCAGGTATTTCCTCCTTATCCCTCTGTCCTGCACCAACCTCAATGAGGGTACCTGCAATGATTCGAACCATATTCCTAAGAAAGCTGTTTCCCTCCACTGCTATTTCAATTATCTCGCCGTTTCTTTCTATGTCGATTGAATAGACTGTCCTTACGGATGATTTTATGGAGCTTCTCCTTCCCCTAAAGGACTTGAAATCATGGGTGCCTACAAAGTACCTCGCAGCTTCCCTCATCAACTCCACATCAAGGGGATATCTGACATGGCAGGTGTAGTTCCTTAAAAGAGGCCTTTCAGGCTCACCGTTGTATATCCTGTAGACATACCTCTTGTGTGTGGCGCTGAACCTTGCATGAAAATCCATGGGAACCTCCTGGGAAGAGATGATCTTAATGTCTTCCGGAAGCTCAATATTCAGAGCGTACTTGAATCTCTCTCCAGGTATTGTGGACTCCGTCCTGAAATTGGCAACATGGCCAAGGGCATGTACCTTCGCATCAGTCCTCCCTGACCCGTACAGTACAGTCTTTTCACCAGTCACCTTGTGAAGTGCCTTTTCAATTTCCTCCTGGATTGACGGGAAGCTTTCCTGCGTCTGCCATCCCCAGTAGTTTGTACCGTCGTATTCAATAATTAGCTTGATGTTTCTCATATTATCACCATATATATCGGGTGGATATTATCGCTGCAAAAAAGATGGTCATACCAGTTAATACAGCATAATCCCTTGTAACAAATTTCAGCTCGTTGAGCCTTGTCCTACCATCTCCACCCCTGTAGCATCTGGCTTCCATTGCAGTAGCCAGCTCATCAGCCCTTCTGAAGGCGTTAATGAACAAAGGAACCAGAAGGGGCACAAGATTCTTTGCCCTGCTAAGGATATTACCAGATTCGAAATCTGCACCCCTTGCCATCTGAGCCTTCATTATCTTGTCAGTTTCCTCAAGCAATGTTGGAATGAACCTTAGGGCAATGGTCATCATCATTGCCAGCTCATGGGCTGGGAGTCCCATCCTGCTGAAGGGTGATAGCAGCCTTTCTATACCATCTGTCAATGCAATTGGGGACGTTGTCAATGTAAGAAGTGAGGTTCCCGTAATCAGGAATACAAGTCTAAGGGCCATAAAGACCGATTGCCTCAATCCCTCTTTTGTAATGACCAGTGGCCCCAGCTCAACCAGAACCTCTCCCTTGGTCATGAACAGGTTTATGGCGAAGGTTATTAAAATAATAAACATCAAGGGCTTCAGGCCCTTTATTATGAACTTCACAGGCAGCTTTGCTATGGATATTACACCTGCAATAAAGGCCACAATAAATATATAGGGTATGAAGCTTGTCACAAAGAAGAGAGATGCAATAAACAATGCTACAATGATTATTTTCACTCTGGGGTCCAATTTGTGAACTATAGATGTTCCTGGAAAATATTGTCCGATTGTAATATCTTTAAGCATCCTTCTTACTCCTTAAAAAGTTTAATATTTCCTCTTTTGCCTCTTCAATGGTCAGGACATCATCCTTCACATTGTTGCCCCTTCCCTTGAAGGCCTTCATGAACTTTGTTATCTGTGGAATGCCAAGACCCATTTCCTCCAGCTCATCGGTCTTGGAAAAGACCTCTCTTGTGGGTCCGTCAAGAGCAATTTTTCCCTTATGCATTACAAATATTCTGTTGACAAGTCTTGCTATGTCCTCCATGCTGTGGGAAACAAGAATAATGGTTATGCTTTCCTTGTCATAGATCTTTCTTATTTCATCAAGAATGTCATCCCTACCCTTGGGGTCAAGACCTGCCGTCGGCTCATCAAGTATAAGAACCTTGGGTTTCATTGCAATTACTCCTGCAATTGCAACCCTTCTCTTCTGCCCGCCTGAAAGCTCAAAGGGAGACCTCTCCTTAAGCTCTTCAAATTCCAAGCCAACAAGCTCCATCGCATCCCTTACCCTCTTGTCTACCTCATCTTCGGATAGTCCAAGATTTCTGGGACCAAAGGCAATGTCCTTGTATATGGTCTCCTCAAAAAGCTGGTGTTCAGGGTACTGAAACACAAGACCCACCTTCTGCCTTACAGACTTCATCTTTGTCTCCTTGCTTGAAAGATCCTTCCCATCGATTATGATGGTTCCAGATGTAGGCTTCATAAGTCCATTGAGGTGCTGAACCAGGGTTGATTTACCAGACCCGGTATGGCCAATAAGTCCAATGAATTCTCCCTCTTCCACCTGAAGGTTTATCTTGTCCAGGGCCTTCTTCTCAAATGGTGTTCCCGGATTGTAAATATAGTCAACATCCTTCAGTTCGATAATCATAGTGCATCCACCAGCTCCTCAACAGATAATATATCGTCCTTGATATTATACCCTTCCTTGTTCAACTCATACACAAGCTCTGTAACCTGAGGCACGTCAAGTCCCAAAGACTTTAGCTTGTCCACCTGCTTGAATATTTCCTTTGGAGTCCCAAGCATAACTGCCTCACCTTCATTGAGAACCATCACCCTATCAGCTTCAACCGCTTCATCCATGTAATGGGTGATTAAAATTATCGTCTTGTTCTTATCCTCGTTAAGCTTCTTGATGGTCTCCATTACTTCCAGCCTGCCAGAAGGATCCAGCATGGCTGTTGGCTCGTCAAAAATTATGCAGTCCGGTTCCATGGCCAGTATGCCAGCTATTGCGACCCTTTGTTTTTGTCCTCCTGACAGGAGGTGAGGGGCATGACTCTTGTAGTCAGTCATTTCGACCACCTCAAGAGCAGCATCGACCCGCTTTCTTATCTCCTCGGGAGGCACTCCAAGATTTTCCGGTCCAAAGGCAACATCCTCCTCAACAATCGTAGCTACGATCTGATTGTCGGGATTCTGAAATACCATGCCGGCAGTTGATCTTATATCCCATATCTTTTCTTCATCCCTGGTGTTCATTCCATTTACCAAAACTTCACCCTTGGATGGCAGGATCAATCCGTTGATCATCTTTGCAAGAGTGGATTTTCCTGATCCATTGTGTCCAAGAACCACAAAAAATTCCCCTCTTTCGATTTGGAGGCTCAAGTCCTTCACGGCCAATTGGATGCTTTCATCAATGTAGGAGCTGTATTCATAGCTCACATTCTGTATATCGATCATTATATTGTTGTTTTTTTCATTCATATTATACCTCTGTTAGAATTTACTATTACCAGTTAAATATAACATAAGCAAAATGTTATTTCAATTGACCATTCCTGGCAACCAAGTGGAACGTACAAAACTAAAGGGACTAAGTGTCAACTTAATCCCCCTCCCTATTAAACAAGTTCCAATATAGCTATTTCTGCGCCATCTCCGCGACGAGGACCAACCTTTAATACCCTTGTATAGCCACCATTTCTGTCAGCATACTTAGGACCTATTTCATCAAATAATTTCCTCACCACATCTTCATCATATATGAATGCAAGTGCTTGTCTTCTTGCGTGAAGATCGCCTTTCTTTGCCAAAGTTATCATTTTTTCTGCCATTCTCTTTGTCTCTTTGGCTCTGGTTACTGTGGTTTCAATTCTTTCTTCCCTTAGTAATGATGTAACTTGATTTCTCAACATTGCTTTTCTATGAGCAGTAGGGCGACCAAGTTTTCTTAGTGTTGTCACATTTATCCCTCCTTCTTGCTTAGGTTATTCATCACTTGATTTAAGGCTCAATCCCAATTCAGCAAGTTTTTTCTGTACCTCTTCAAGGGATTTCTTTCCTAGATTTCTAACCTTCATCATGTCTTCCTCAGTTTTTTCAGTCAGTTCCTCAACAGTGTTGATTGCTGCCCTCTTAAGACAGTTATAGCTTCTAACTGAAAGGTCCAGCTCCTCAACTGTCATTTCAAGTACCTTCTCCTTCTTGTCCTCTTCCTTTTCAACCATGATTTCAACTTCGTTGACATGGTCTGTAAGTCCAATGAAAAGGTTCAGGTGCTCAGTAAGGATTTTGGCTCCCAATGAGGTAGCTTCATCAGCACTCATGGTACCATTTGTCCAGACGTCAAGCACAAGCTTGTCAAAGTCAGTTATCTGTCCGACTCTTGTGTTTCCAACCTGGTAGTTGACCTTGCTTACAGGAGTAAAGGATGAGTCTACGGGAATCACTCCCACAGGCTGACCTTCCTTCTTGTTCTTCTCGGCAACTGAGTAGCCTCTTCCTCTGATAAGCTCAAGTTCCATGTACAGCTTTCCTTCTTCATTGACGGTTGCTATATGCTGGTCCTTGTTTACAATTTCAACTTCCATTCCTGTTGCTATGTCACCGGCAGTTACCACTTGGGGTCCCTCCACGTCGATGATCATGGTCACAGGCTCTTCAGTGTACATTTTTGCTGCAATTTCCTTGATATTGAGTATAATTTCTGGCACATCTTCCAAAACACCGGGGATAGTTGCAAATTCATGCAGCACTCCCTGGATTTTTATTGATGATATAGCCGCTCCGGGCAATGATGAAAGCAGGACTCTTCTTAGGGAGTTTCCCAGAGTTGTTCCGTAGCCTCTTTCAAGGGGCTCCACAACAAATTTACCATAGCTTCCATCTTCACTTAATTCCATGATCTCAATTCTAGGCTTTTCAATTTCTATCATTAAGCATAACCCTCCTTGATATTTTTATTTTTAACGGACGAGGGCAACTGATACTATTATATCGATTATTTAGAATATAGCTCGACGATTAGATGTTCTTCAACTGGAAGATCAATGTCCTCTCTGGTTGATTCAGCTACGATTGTTCCTCTTAGTTTTTCAAGATCTATGTTTATCCATGGCGCTGTATTTCCGCTGTGGTTTTCAACCAAAGTCTTGAATTTCTCGCTACCACGGCTTTTTTCCTTAACCTCGATAACATCACCTACTGCAGTCATAAGTGAAGGTATTGTCGCCTTATTTCCGTTCAGCAGGAAGTGTCCATGTGTCACTAGCTGTCTTGCTTCTGCTCTTGAAGCAGCCAGACCCATTCTGTAAACTACATTGTCAAGTCTTGACTCAAGAATCTTGAACAGATTCTCACCGGTTACACCCTTCATTTTATCAGCCATCATGAAGTACTTGCTCATTTGTGACTCTGAAAGTCCATAGAATCTACGTACCTTTTGCTTTTCTCTCAGCTGCATTCCATACTCAGTTACTTTCTTTCTAGATTGTCCGTGTTGTCCTGGAGCAAAGTTTCTCTTGTTGAGAGCACATCTGTCTGTATAGCATCTGTCTCCCTTCAGGAAAAGCTTTGTACCTTCTCTTCGGCACAATCTGCAAACTGGCCCTGTATATCTTGCCATCTCTATTTACACCTCCTATTAAACTCTTCTTCTCTTCGGTGGTCTACATCCATTGTGTGGAATTGGAGTAACATCCTTGATCATGCTTACTTCAAGTCCGGATGCCTGTAGTGACCTTATTGCTGCTTCTCTTCCTGATCCAGGTCCCTTTACAAATACCTCAACAACCTTAAGACCATGGTCCATAGCTTTTCTTGCAGCTTCCTCAGCACATTGCTGTGCGGCATAAGGAGTGGATTTCCTTGACCCTCTGAATCCAAGCTGTCCTGCGCTTGCCCATGATATTACATTACCCTGGGTATCTGTAAGTGTTACCATTGTATTGTTGAAGGATGAAGAAATATGAGCCTGACCTCTCTCAATGTTCTTACGCTCTCTTCTTCTTACACGTGTTGCTTTACCTTTTTTAGGTGCCATTAAGTTCCCCTCCTTTACCTATTTCTTCTTGGATACTAATCTTCTAGGACCTTTTCTAGTCCTTGCATTTGTCTTTGTTCTCTGACCTCTTACTGGAAGACCTCTCTTGTGTCTAAGTCCCCTGTAGCAGTTGATCTCCTTAAGTCTCTTGATGTTTAGGGCGATGTCTCTTCTAAGATCTCCCTCAACATGGTAGGTATCAATTACTGCTCTAAGGTTTGAAACCTCAGCCTCTGTAAGGTCCTTTACCCTAGTGTCCTTGTCAACTCCAGCCTTTTTTAGAATTTCATTTGAGCTGGTTTTTCCGATACCAAATATATATGTCAAACCAATTTCAACTCTTTTATCTCTTGGTAAGTCTACGCCTGCAATTCTAGCCATTAACGTCTACACCTCCTATGTTTCAAACTCGTTATTAGCCTTGTTTTTGTTTATGTTTAGGATTTTCACAGATGACCATTACTCTTCCTTTTCTTTTGATGATTTTACACTTTTCACACATCTTTTTTACAGATGGTCTGACTTTCATAATAATCCCTCCTATGCTACTTGTTTCGCCAGGTTATCCTGCCTCTTGTTAAATCGTAGGGCGATAGTTCTACTGTTACGGTATCCCCGGGTAATATCCTGATGTAGTGCATCCTCAACTTGCCGGAAATATGGGCTAAAATTTCGTGTCCGTTCTCAAGCCTTACTTTAAATATGGCATTAGGTAATGCATCGATAACCGTACCTTCAACCTCTATTACATCTTTTTTAGCCATGGATTTCGAACCTCCTGTTCAACTCTCATTTAGAAACTCTTATTGAAAGGTTCCAGAATTTTTCTAATATATGAGTTATTTATCTTTACGCTATTCTCTATCTTATCCTTGAACTCCGGCATAACAGTGTTGAATACAATCAAGTGCTTGATCTTCTTCTTCTTTGGTCTGTCAAGCTTTCTAAGATCACCGTCAACTACATATACATATTGATCATCCGCTATGTCGTATATCAAGAATATTCTTCCTTTATCACGGCCAGCTCTTGACTTCACCACCTGTCCGATGGATATGTCACTAGTGGAATCCATTATATTCACCTCTTTGTTATGCTGGTAAGGGTTTTATCCCCTCTATTTGCCAAGTCCGCTGGTAATATCAACGAAAACCTCATCAATTGTCTTGGTTCCGTCAACATCCATCAGCAGTCCCTGCTTCTTGTAGTAATCTATCAATGGCTCCGTTTGTTCCATGTATACGTTAATCCTGGTAGTTACCGTCTCTTCTGTGTCATCATCTCTTTGATAGAGCTCTCCTCCATCCTTATCGCATACGCCTTCAACCTTAGGTGGGTTGTATTTGACATGGTAGGTCGCGCCGCATTCTCTGCAGATACGTCTTCCCACAGCACGCTCAATAAGAATTTCAGGATCAGCATTAATATTAATAACCCTGTCTAACTTTATACCCATTTTATCCAGTTCGGAATCCAATGCCTCAGCCTGCCCAACAGTTCTTGGGAAACCATCCAGAAGGAACCCTTCCTTGCAGTCGTCTTTAAGCAGTCTGTCCTTTACTATAGATACCACTAATTCGTCCGGTACCAGGAGACCCTTGTCCATATAGGCCTTAGCCTCCTGTCCCAATGCTGTACCTTCTTTTATATTGGCTCTGAAAATATCCCCTGTAGATATATGTGGAATATTATACTTTTCTACTATAGCTGATGCCTGAGTTCCTTTACCTGCTCCTGGAGGACCTAGTAATACCAATCTCATTATAATCATCTCCTATAGTTTAGTTCAAGAATCCCTTGTAATGTCTCATCAACATCTGTGATTCTATTTGTTTTACAGTCTCCAACGCAACACCTACTACAATTATTATGGCAGTTCCACCAAAGTTCACATTCATGGCGAACACCTTTGATAGCACTATTGGCAGTGATGCAAGTAGTGCAAGGGATATACCACCAACGAATACTATTCTGTTGACTACCTTGTTCAAATAGTCTGATGTGGGTCTTCCAGGTCTTATTCCCGGAATAAAGCCTCCGTTTTGCTGAAGGTTCTTTGAGTATTCTACTGTATTGAATTGTACTGCCGTATAGAAATATGTGAAGAATACAATCAACAATATGTTAAGAATTGAGTAAACCCAAATTCCGACGCTTCCTGCCGGTGTAAGGTATTTCTCCACCCATTGTGTAATTCCTCCCTGTGAGAACAGAGCGAATGTCTGTGGCAGTGCCAGTAGCGAGGATGCGAATATTACAGGGATTACTCCTGCCATCAATACCTTGATGGGGATATGAGTGCTTTGTCCACCGTACATTTTTCTTCCTACGACTCTCTTTGCATACTGCACAGGAATCTTACGCTGTCCTTCCTGAAGAGCTACTACAAAAGCAATGATAACAAGCATTACTATTCCAAACAACAATACCTTAATCAAGCTCAATTGTCCTATGCTCACCAGCTTAAAAGTACTGATCAGGTCAGATGGTAGCTTTGATATTATTCCTATGAATATCAGAAGTGATATACCATTTCCAATTCCCTTTTCAGTAATTAGCTCACCAATCCACATAAGAAATGCCGTTCCAGCAACCATAGACAATATTACGATAACTGTCTGCATACTATTCTGAGTTTCCAAAGCATTTCGGAACAGACCAAATGTATAACCAATTGCCTGAACCGCTGCCAGTACAACCGCACCATATCTGGTGTAACGATTGATTTTCTTCTTTCCTTCTTCTCCCTGCTTAGCCAGCTCTTCCAGT